>JAKSJG010000062.1 GCA_024398365.1 Bacteroidales bacterium
AACCTCAGACCTTCCTTTCGGAGGCCCTATCTCAGAGGTACGCGTATGCCGCATCAACGGCCAGTGGCGCATCAACCCTAACTTCAGCGAGATGGCCAATGCGGACATCGACCTGATGGTTGCCGCTACTTACGAAAACATCATGATGGTTGAGGGTGAAATGAATGAGGTCAGCGAGCACGACATGCTCGAGGCCATCAAGGTAGCCCACGAAGAGATCAAGAAGCACTGCCTCGTACAGAAGGAACTCATCGCAGAGCTCGGCAACGAGACAAAGCGCGACTACCCTCACGACGTTGAGGATGAGGATCTCCGCAAGGCAGTTCATGAATTCTGCTACAACCGTTGCTATACCACAGCCAAGTCTGCCCTCCAGAAGCACGAGCGCGAAGACGCATTCGCTGCCATCAAGGAAGAATTCCTCGCTACAATCCCTAAAGAGGAACTCGAGGAGAAGACGCCTCTCGTAGAGCGCTATTACCACGCAGAGGAGAAAGAGGCTATGCGCAATATGATCCTGGACGAAGGATGCCGCCTCGACGGCCGCGTCTGCAACCAGGTACGCCCAATCTGGTGCGAGGTCAACTACCTGCCTTTCGCACACGGTTCGGCAATCTTCACCCGTGGTGAAACACAGTCCCTGGCTACCGTAACCCTCGGTACCAAGATGGATATGAAGGAGACAGACGAAGTTCTCATCCAGGATGACCAGCAGATTGTCCTCCACTACAACTTCCCTCCTTTCGCAACAGGCGAGGCAAAGAGCCAGCGTGGCGTAGGCCGTCGTGAGATCGGTCACGGCAACCTCGCTCTCCGCGCCCTCAAGCCAGTCATCCCTACAACTCCTGAAAACCCTTACGCAGTGCGTATCGTTTCAGATATCCTCGAGTCCAACGGCTCATCATCCATGGCATCAGTATGCGGCGGCTGCCTCGCACTGATGGATGCCGGTGTCAAGATCAAGAAGCCTGTCGCAGGTGTTGCAATGGGTCTGATCACCGATGCTGAGCGTCCTAATGAGCGCTACGCCATCCTCACCGATATCCTCGGCGACGAGGACCACCTCGGTGACATGGACTTCAAGGTTACAGGTACCGCAGACGGTATCACCGCCACCCAGATGGATATCAAGGTGGACGGCCTCTCATACGACGTACTCGAGAAGGCTCTCGAGCAGGCACGTCAGGGCCGCATGCACATCATGGGCGAGATGATGAAGACCATCAGCGAGCCTCGTGAGGACTACAAGCCATTCGTTCCTCGCATCCAGCAGCTCGTCGTTCCTTCAGAATTCATCGGAGCCATCATCGGCAAGGGCGGCGAGACCATCCAGAAGATTCAGAAGGAGACAGGCGCAGCAGTCAACATCGACGAGCAGCCTAACCCTAACGGAGAAGGCACAGTGGGTGTTGTGGATATCGCTTCCAACGATGCAGAGGCCATGCAGAAGGCTCTCGATTGGATCAAGGGCATCTGCGCAGTTCCTGAGGTAGGTGAGACATATCACGGCAAGGTCGTTTCAATCCTCGAATTCGGTGCATTCGTGGAGATTCTCCCTGGTAAGGAAGGTCTGCTCCACATCTCCGAGCTCGACTGGGCCAAGACAGAGAAAGTCGAGGATATCGTCAACGTAGGCGACGAACTCGATGTCAAGCTCCTCGAGATCGATTCCAAGACCGGCAAGATGCGTCTTTCACGCCGCGCCCTCATCGAGAAGCCGGAAGGCTACGTTGAGCCTGAGCGCAGACCTCGTCCTGCAGGCGACAGAGGTGACCGCAAGGGTGGCGAACGCCGTCCGTTCGGTGACCGCCGTGAGCGTAATGACCGTGGCGAGCGTGGTGAGCGCCGTGGCAACGGTCCTCGCCGCGAACACAGCAACAATAACAACGAACAGCGCAGCGAATAACCGCGCGCTGTCCGTACAAAATAAAACCCCGGAGCCACTTGACTCCGGGGTTTGTTTTTGTCGGGAAGAGGTGACTCGAACACCCGACCTCTGCGTCCCGAACGCAGCGCGCTAGCCAACTGCGCCACTTCCCGATTGGACCGCAAAGATATATAAAAAATCCTTGCGGTCTATATTTTTATTTGTTCTTTCTTATAGCCTTGCGCTGACGGCGTGCGTGGAATTTGGCGAAACGCTTTGCCCTGCGCCTTGTCCAACGCTCTGCCAGACGCTCCTCGAAATCATCTCCGAGATTAGGGAAACGCAAGCGGAGCTGCTTGGTCTTCTCCTTGATGAAGGACTTGACGTGGCGCTCCCGCTTTTCCTCATAGAGCTCGTTGAAGCAGATCATGATACCTGTATCGAGCACATCTCCGAACTCCCTGTTGATACCTGTGCCGAGCATCTTCATGGTCGGTGATATGGTGATATAGGAGTTGATCATAGGCGGAATGTTGGTTCCGAGAGCCTGCACTGCGGCCTTGAGGTTCTTGTAGTCCTCCTTGAGCTCGTCATCCTTGAGGATGAGACCCACAAGCCGGGGATCAGCCTTCGGCAGAATAGGATCCATGGCCACGGCCAGCTTGTCCTTGTCCTCGAAATGCTTCCAGAGATAACTGAGCACCAGATCTCTGGCGGTGGCGTCATAGGACTGGTACATAGTCATCTTGCCCATGAAGTACATGATGTCCGGATGCAGCATGATGACTGCTGCAATGCCGTCCCAGAGGTTGTCCAGTGCGAAGAGGGCCTTGGCCCCCGCCCTGCTGCTCTGGTATGCCGGCACCACGAAGGCGCGGCTGAGCTCCATCACGTGTGGAAGGTAGTTCTGCAGGAAATCTTCGGAGAAGGTGAACATGTGGGCCGACACTATGTTCGGCTGTCCGTTCTCCTTGATTGCCATATCCGGACCGAGTATGTATCTGTAACCGCCGATTATGGCCTCCGCATCCGGGTCCCAGACGATGATCTGCTTGCAAGGGACTTCCATCGTGTCGAATTCGTCCCAGTCGTAAGCGGCTCCGGTGCCTGCAGTAGCCTCACGGAAGGTCAATTCACGCAGACGCCCGACCTCAAGCATGAGGTTGGGCGCTGTGTTGCAATCGAATACATAAAGCTCGTTGTGACCCTTGTTAGTGTCACGGAGCTTCTTGTCCGGAGTCAGCTCGGCCTTGATAAGATCGAGGCTGATCGGCTCGATAAGGGGTTCCATTACCATCTGTTGAGAGGAAGACCGCTCATCTTCATGTGTACCTGCTCGCGAACCTGATTGATGACGTTCTCGTCCTCAACGTTGCTGAGTACCTTGTCGATGAGTTCTACGATTTCAGGCATTTCCTTTTCGCCGAAACCGCGGGATGTGATGGCAGGTGTTCCTACGCGGAGACCTGATGTCTGGAATGCGCTGCGGCTGTCAAACGGAACCATGTTCTTGTTGACTGTGATGCCTGCGCGAACGAGAGCCTTCTCAGCAACCTTACCTGTAAGATCAGGGTACTTGGTGCGGAGGTCGATGAGCATGAGGTGGTTGTCGGTACCGCCTGATACAATCTTGTATCCCTTGTCAATGAATGCCTTGGCCATAGCCTGGGCGTTCTTCTTGACCTGAGTCTGGTAAGTTACGAATTCAGGCTGGAGAGCCTCGTAGAATGCAACTGCCTTAGCGGCGATGCAGTGCTCGAGAGGACCGCCCTGGATACCAGGGAATACAGCCGAATTGATGAGCTGGGACATCTTCTTGATCTCGCCCTTAGGGGTCTTCTTGCCCCAAGGATTGTCAAAGTCCTTGCCGATGAGGATGATACCGCCGCGTGGACCACGGAGAGTCTTGTGTGTTGTGGAAGTTACGATGTGAGCGTACTTCACAGGGTTCTTGAGGAGACCTGCGGCGATGAGACCTGCAGTGTGAGCCATATCCACCATGAAGATGGCGCCGACCTTGTCAGCGATGGCGCGCATGCGCTCGTAATCCCATTCACGTGAGTATGCTGATGCACCGCCGATGAGGAGCTTAGGCTGGCACTCGATGGCAATCTTCTCCATCTCGTCATAGTCGATGGTACCTGTCTCTTCATTGAGGTGATAAGCGACTGCCTTGTAGTTCATGCCGGACATGTTGACCGGTGAACCGTGTGAAAGGTGACCGCCGTGTGCAAGGTCAAGGCCCATGAATGTGTCACCAGGGTTCAGGCAAGCCATGAACACTGCCATATTAGCCTGTGCACCTGAGTGAGGCTGTACGTTGGCGAACTCTGCATCATAGATCTTCTTGATGCGGTCGATAGCCAGCTGCTCGATCTGGTCAACAACTTCACAACCGCCATAATATCTGGCGTTTGGATAACCTTCAGCGTACTTGTTGGTGCAAACGCTGCCGAGAGCCTCAAGAACCTGCTTGCTTACGAAGTTTTCGGAAGCGATGAGTTCGATGCCTTCGGTCTGGCGTTCCTCTTCTTTTCTGATCAACTCAGAGATTTCGATGTCCTGTTTCATTATGTGATAATTATGTTTGCTATATTTGCGTTGCAATATAATATGCAAATATAAAATATTTGATTGAAAAGACACATTAATGTTCAGAAAACTTTTCAACAGCGAACTGGGGCGCCTGAACACTGAGGAATTCAAGGCTTCCGACAAGACTCCGGCCGTCGTGGTGCTGGACAATGTGCGCTCCCAGCACAATGTCGGATCGGCGTTCCGCACCTGCGACGCATTCCGTCTGGAAAAGATATATCTCTGCGGCATCTGCGCCGTCCCGCCCACAGCGGACATACACAAATCCGCCCTCGGAGCGGAGTTCAGCATGGACTGGGAATACTGCAAGGACACCCTCGAGGTGGTGAAGCGGCTGCGCGACGAAGGCTATGTCATAGTCAGCGTGGAGCAGGCCGAGCAGTCCACCTCGCTCAGCGATTTCCGCGCCGAGCCGGGCCGCAGCTACGCCTTCATCTTCGGCAACGAGGTCAGCGGCGTGCGCCAGGACGTGGTCGATGCGAGCGACATCTGCCTCGAGATCCCGCAGTACGGCACCAAGCACTCCCTCAACGTCTCCGTCTCCATCGGCATCGTCCTCTGGGGCGCGCTCAATATGAATACAATCAAATAAAACTTATATGATTATGAAGAACAGAATACTTACCCTCATGCTCGTGCTGATAGCCGTATCGATACCGGCGAAGGCGCAGCAGGATAATCCTGTGGCAAACCCGCAGGCCGTGGTGACATCCGGCAACGCCAGATTTACCGTGCTGACAGACAGACTCATCCGCATGGAATGGGCCGCAGACGGCAAATGGGAGGACAATGCCTCACTGGCTATCGTAAACCGCAACCTCCCGGTACCTGAGTTCAAGGTGACGGAGGGCGCGGGCGCCATCACCATCGCAACCGACAAGGTGAAGCTGGTCTATACGGGCAATGACAATTTCAACGCCGACAACCTCAGCGTCTCATTCAAGCTCAACGGAAAGAATGTCACATGGAAGCCCGGAATGGAGGCTACCGGCAATCTGAAAGGCACCGAGCGCACCCTGGACCGCTTCAGGGGCTTCAACAACCCGAAGGGTTCCGCCAAGAAGCTTGAGGACGGCGTGATCTCGCGCGACGGCTGGGCCATCGTCGATGAATCAACGCGCCATCTCCTCGTCAGGGACGATTCGGACTGGGGAGAGTGGGTTGCAGCACGCCCAGAAGGCGAGAGACAGGATCTCTACATATTTGCATACGGTCATGATTACATGACAGCAGTCAGCGACTATATTAAGGTGGCCGGCAAGATTCCGTTGCCTCCGAAATATGTCTTCGGATACTGGTGGTGCCGCTATTTCGCATATACGGATGACCAGATCCTCGAGATCGCGAAGGAGTTGCGCAGCCGCGACATTCCGGCCGACGTGTTCATCATCGACATGGACTGGCACTACACCTGGAAGGAATTCGGCAAGAGGGCCGGCAGCGACGAATTCGGACAGTCCCGCGGCTGGACAGGATATTCCTGGAACCACGAGCTCATCGGGGACCCGGACGGCCTGCTCAACGAACTTCACGATATGAATTTCAAGACCGCCCTCAACCTTCACCCGGCATCAGGCATACGTCCGCAGGAGGATTGCTATGACAATTTCGTGCAGGATTATCTTTCCCGCACGCAGGAATATGACGGACCGAAGGATTATGTCTATGAGGCGGACAGCAGCTATACCTACGCCGGCAGGAAGAAGGCCGCGGGCAGGAAGGGCTACAGGGCACCTGTGCCTTACCGCATGGACCAGCAGGCCTGGGCCGACGCCTATTTCAATTCGGTCATCCATCCGCTCGAGAAGCAGGGCGTGGACTTCTGGTGGCTCGACTGGCAGCAGTGGCTCAAAAGCAGATATGTCAATGAGCTGAGCAACACATTCTGGATCAATCATTCGTTCTTCAATGACAAGGTGCGCCGCAGCAAATCGATGGGCCTCGATGCTCCGCGTCCGTTCATCTACCACCGCTGGGGAGGCCTCGGAAGCCACAGGTATCCGCTTGGATTCAGCGGCGACACCTATCCTACCTGGGAGGTCCTCGGAGATATAGTCTATTTCACCTCAACCGCAACAAATGTGGGCTACGGCTACTGGGGCCACGACATCGGAGGTCACTACGGCCTTGAAAACCAGGGCACCGACCCGGAAATCTACACCCGCTGGATGCAGTACGGCGTATTCACCCCTATCTTCAAGACCCACTGCAACAAGAACCCGCTCCTGGAGCGCCGCATCTGGATGTTCCCTACGCACTATGAATATCTCAGGGAGGCGATGCTCCTCCGCTACAGGCTCTCCCCTTATATCTACAATGCAGCCCGCCAGACCTACGACAGCGGCATCAGCATGTGCCGTCCGCTGTACTATTATTATCCGGAGGACGAGAAGGCTTATGAGTGGAAGCAGGAGTTCATGTTCGGCGATGACATACTCGCCACTGCGGTATGCACCCCTGTGGATTCGACCTCAGGCCTCTCCGAGAGGAAGATGTGGTTCCCTAAGGGCAATGACTGGTACGACATGGCACGCCACGAGATGCACAAGGGCGGCAGCATCAAGACGCTTTACTATTCAATAGACCAGAACCCTTGGTATCCGAAGGCCGGCAGCGTCATTCCTTATGCTGCTGAAGGCATAATGAGCCTTCAGGAGAAGACCGATGCATGGCGGCTGCTGATCGTTCCGGGCAATGGAAAGAGCTCCTGCCGCATCTACGAGGATGACGGTGACACGCAGAATTATATGAAGGATTATGCACAGACCGATATCGAGAAGGTCGCAGCCGGCAAGAAGCTCACTGTCACAATCGCTCCGCGCAAGGGTGATTTCAAGGGCAGCCTCCCTACCCGCACGGTGGGTCTGATCCTTGAGGGCGTGACCAAGGCGCCGGCATCCGTGACTGTCAACGGCGTCAAGCTGGATGCCTCAGCCATCACAGTCGAGGCGCACAGCGTCGCCGTCCAGCTCCCTGCGGCTTCCGTCAATGCACAGCAGAAGATAGTTATCAGCCTTTAGGAAAGAAAGCGAAGATCATGAAAAAAGTTGGCATCGGGTGATGCCAACTTTTTTATTTGATGTGCTGCCTGTCAGAAGCGGAAACCGGCGGTGAAACAGAACGAGAAGAGATGTGTGTTGCCGCTGACTCTGTACTCGGGATACTGGCACAGCATATTGCGCAGACCTATATTGGCAAGGGCGCCGAGGCGCCAGTGCTTACCGTAATCCTTGGTCAGAGTGGCGCGCAGTCCGAAGTCCCAGGGCTTTATCTTGACAAGTTTGTTGAGGGGATCGGAAGGATCGGCATCGATGAAGTAGGTATCTTCCCGTTCGTTGATGTATATGGCTGGACCGAGTCCGACAGCCACGCCATCGTCCAGTCTGTAACGGCCGAGGACAGCTGCATTGTAGAAACTGAAGACATCATAGTCCATGCCGTCATAGCCTTGCAAGGCATACCAGGCATCACCGAGCATGATGTTGTGGCCTATCTCCGGCATCACTGACCACTTGTCGTCCACAAGTATGTCCAGACCGAAGTTGAATTCGGTGGCAAGGCCCTTGACACATTTACCGGAAGCGGAATATGATTCCACGGAGAGGCCGGCGCCGAGCTCGAGTACAGGGGTGACCTTCCTTTCATTCTGAGCATTTGCGGAGATCCCGGACAAGGTTACGGCCAAGAGGGCCGCGATAATATTTCGAACACACATAACAGCAAGTATTTTGATTCTCTTATATATTATTTTTCATTATTCAATTGGAGTCATATGACCGAGTGACTTGCGGGGCCTGCTGTTCAGTTTCCATTCCACGCGCCAACTGCCACAGAATACTTGTACGATGCTTCCGAGTGATTCTGTGTCCAAATAATAGCCAGATTGGGCTGAATTGCTGCCACAGAATCTCTCCTGAGCACTTCTCGTGTATTCTGTGGCGAAAAATGAAATAACTGGAGGCATCAGCAAGCAGGCCTCGCGCGATACTGTAATTTGGTGCGTGTGCATATTCGGTTGAAACGCCTACTTCACGCAGTACGGACTCGTGAAACTACAGTGAAGCACTTCTTCTTTGTATGGCACTGGAGCATCCGGGTCGGTGAGTTTGTCATTAAGCCACTGAAGATACATGACCACCTTTACGGGAATGTTCAGCTCAAAGTTCACAGGCTCCTGAACCACATTGAAATCGCCAAGAGGGACGCTGAAAAGAAACCATTCTTCAGGCATTGCGATATATTCCAGGGGGATGTCCGGATATAGGCCAAGATTAGTGGAATGTGAGTCGAGGCTGATAATATCAGATAAGTTCTTCCCGGCAGGTACTCCGGCAAACTCTTTATCGGCCACCAAAGAAACGCCCCCATTATATAGAATCGTCACTATCGAGTACCGGCCACTATACCCAGGGTACTTTTCATAATATAAATATTGAAATGATTCAAATTCATCTTCATAAGCCTTCTTAACCAATCTCCCGTTTTCTCCAAAGGCATCATACATCTCCTGCGTGGGAACATGACGCCAATGATGCTTAATAACGGTATGATCCATGCATTCGTTGGAATAATCAAGATCCAATTGAAGGCAAAATACATATTTGCCATAATCACACATATATGAAAGATCCGTTGCATAATATGATAATTCAGTACTTTTCAAACATTCCCCAGGCAGCAACGCCCGAGTTTCAGAATCTGGAGTCCCTGCACCAAAGTTGACACATGCAGAAGCGCACAGTACTGCTGATAATAAAATAGCTATCTGTTTCATATCATCAAAACTTCACAAAGATAACGCAGTATCATGCAGAATCCTGCATGGAGAATTGAAA
>JAKSJG010000063.1 GCA_024398365.1 Bacteroidales bacterium
TCATATTTCTCATATCCGTATTGTTTACCGCACGAAGTTAGCAATAAATTCAAAAAAACCTCCGGACAATTAATTATCCGGAGGGCTGAAGATGTTATGACAGTTATGTCTAAAAACTATTGAACATCATCACCTGGCTGGGATCCATCGCGGCGGAAGGATAACAGGGCCCAGTATTCCGCTTCATTACAGGCTTTTCACCGTACCCATGAAGAGGATGCTCTGAGTCTCAGGCTCTACAAGTGCATAGATGAAAGGACGGTCTGCTATAAAGGAATATAACACAGGGCAAGGAGCCCCGGTACTAGTGAATTTCATATTTACAGCAGAGACTGCAACCGCCTTTGTCCCCTTGGCAGAAACCTTTATCTTGGCACTCTGCAGTACATCTGAAACATAATCGCAGGAAATTTTACTGAAATCGGCTGAGTAAAAGGCTTTATTTATGCCCAATGAGGATAACGTGGACTTCCAGAAGTCGGAATCAAAATCGGTTTCTACCTCAAATTCTGGGATTTGGAACATTGTCCACTCTTTTGTCGACATAGGGCTTGCTTCGAGGCTGGACATCCATCTGTTCCAGTTATTGACATCAATGGATGCAATGAAATTGTCAATGCTTTCTGCTTCAGGAGGAAGCATGAATACCATCCTCAAGTTGCAAGCCTTATACGGCATACTCAAAATCTGTGGTTCTTTCGCATTGTTGGCGATACTGTCACATTCGAGATTATAAGACAACGTGCCGCTAGCACTACCGCCGAAGAATGTCTCATTGGACTTTGTACCATTGATATTGGCAAATGTCATATTATCCCCGGTGGAATATTCGGAAGAATACAGCCATTCTGACTCAAAATAAAGGACATTGAGCAAAAGTGTTCCAATATGTATTTTCTCATCAAGAAAATTCTTCAGCAGGCCATTGGTCTTTTCTTTAACCCAGTCATTTATCACCTTTATGTTTTTCCCATTGTCTGAACCTATCTCCTTTATTTCCGCTGAGTAATACTTCTTGACTTCATCTCTGAAGTCCTGTGACAAACCAATTTCGACATGCGGTGCCCATACTGAATTCGCGAATGATAGTTTACACGTGTCATTCGCAGGCTTCATTGATTCAAGGGCCCTGGAGTAATAAGATCCTATGTCTGCGGAGGTACACCCCTTGAACCCCAGTGCATCAGCAATCTCGTCATAGGTGTCTCCCGATGCAGCAGATGCGGCCATAGACCATGCAGTGGCCATGCTGAACGGCGAAACGACAACATTCCCTTCGCTGACAGCAGTTTTCTTGAAAAGTTCTATATCGAAGTGCAGCTGTCCATAAGCCACAGTTTCCTGAGCCCTTGTCAGGTCCACCGTTGCAGGTGCAAAGTATCCTTCATCATTATTGCTTGAATTGTCAACTTTTTCACAAGCTATCAAAGCAAGGGCAGCAAATAAAAATACTAGTATCTGTTTCATAACTATTTTTGGATTTTACAATGATTCGTTTGTAAAGGTATGGTTTTTTCCCTTTCCGTCAATGAAATCAGTCATCCCAAAGCGTGCTTTCTGCCACAGAATACTTATACGATGCTTCTGAGTGATTCTGTGTCCGGGAAACGGCCATTTTTGCCCAAAATACTGCCACAGAATCACTCTTGAGCACTTCCCGTGTATTCTGTGGCGAAAAATGGAATAACAGGGCCTCCCTGGATGAAGCGTCATATACGTGCCATGCATCTGAGTTGATGAACAATGCCTCATCATTCTGGCCACCCATACCCCAGTTCATACCGAAATTTGTAAGATATTGATCGCAGATTAAATAAGTGGGGCTGATGGCATAGTATTCTCCCCACAGATTAGGGTCATCAGCTATGAACACATAATTAACCATTGTTCGCTTTATCATATCCTCATACCTGTCAACAATAAAAGTATATGGAGGATATCCTTCGCTTCCGCCTGAATGAACGATTGAAGGTATGCCGGAATACAGCATCAACTGAATCTCATTGTAAGGATCTACGTCCGTACTGTTGAAAGGAATATTGAAACTTGTGAGACCGTAAATGTTGGAAAGTGCGTACTGAAGGTCGTCGAAATACCCCCAGCTGTTACGCAGACCATAATGAAGATGCATTGACGTGCCGATATTGGCCAGAAGCACTGCCGCCATCCTGGTGGAATCCGAAGTCTGGAACAGTGACCAATTGTCAGGTGACTGGTCTGTCTGCTCCATGTATGACCAAGCGATCTCGTCGGTGCCATTGAAATAGGCCTCGCAATGTGCGCCACTGAAAACACCCGGATAATTCCCTGTGAACGTATGCATATATTTTACAATCTGACCGCCTGCCACTGCATCGCTGCCGGCCTTGGCGCGACGGTTCTCATAGTCTTTAGGACAGTACTGGTTGTATGGTGCATCCTCACTCCATTTGGTGCTGACAAGATGACCGCTGTCATCAGAATGTACGATAAAAGTAACCATTGTGTATAAAACCCAATGTCCCGGCACAGGATGATATTGGGTTGTATCATCGATACACGGAATATTCCACACTTCGGAACGTGTATGCAATCCTACCGCCCCTTCTCCTCCAAACCCCACGGGTTTAGACCTATGAGGATAATTTGTAATTAAGAATTTGATCCACTCAGCATGCTCTGAAATGGCATCCCACAAGCTTATATTGGCCTCGGCATTCTTCAATCTGCCTGAATATGAGTGCAAATAAGCGATTTCGTCTGCGAGATCCCTGATCCAGCCGACCATGTTCGTGTTTGTGCATTCATCCAGATCAAGTTTTCCCTTGCCTATGCCAATCACAGGGGCAGTACGTTTGTCGCTGGAAATGATTTCCCATTTTTCCCCGGCATAGTTGACAATATAGATTGAAGGTTCCTCCTTAGAAGGATATGCGGTAATAGTGACATCCGAAGATAGCGGATAGTATCTTTTCTTGATAATCATCAGACCCAACAGGTTCTCAGTCTTTTCGAAATCGTAAACATGCTGGTCTTGAGCATAATATCTGGTATAAAGGTAATCCATGACATCGTCCTCTGTGACAATGTATTCCTTCGGATCGGCGGTACCTCGTGTGTATTCGGGCGATCTTTCAGGCTTGTCCGGAGAGAATTCCGCCTTGTCAACGGAACAGGATACCGCTGCTGCGAAGCAGAGCATCGCGATTAACAGATTCTTTTTCATTATATTAGTTGATTATCTATTTACAGAATAAATCTCAAGCCTGCCTGAAGGGTAAAGGGACAGGAAGATTGATCAGGTAATATCCTATAACCTTCGCTATTGTTGAAATGATAGGAAAAGCCTGGTTCCAGATAGACTCCCAGGCATTCGGCAAAGCGGTACTGGTATCCCGCACTGCCGGAGGCGGACCAGAAAAGGCCCTCCGGCCTTGACACATCCGGTCTTGACGCACCGACACATGTTTCTGCCATCCCGCCGGCTTTCAGATATATGCCCGATTTGCCGAAATCGAAGATATCGGCCTTAAGCGCGAGCGGAATGCCCAGATAGTGATAGTTTGTCTGTCTGGAACTGCCTATACTTGGCGTCTCCCTCGATACCATCATAAAATAATTGATGCCGCTTTCTATGGCGTAACGGTCCGACAAATCATAGGAAAGTGTCACACCGGCAATCACAGGGATTGACTGTGAACGGTTCACCATTATCATTTTCATATTCGGGACTGAAGCTTCGGAAGAATTTGTGCCTGCAGCGCTTCTTACCCGGTCACTGACATTGTCTTCGCTTTGTGAAGTGCCGGTCGGAATCATAATCACCATTAAATTGGCGAATTCATCGTTCTTTACGGAGGCCGACCCTGAATTCACGGCAATGCTGAACCGTCTGCGGCGGGGCTTCTCATCGTCCAGCGAGGCAATGTAACGCTCCAGCGAGGCTGCGTTGTCCGCTGTGACGGTCTGCGGAGCGTTCTGCGGGGCGTTCTGCAGGTCGGGACGGGTTTCGGGCTCAGAAGTGACAGCGGATGGCTGCGCGGATGATGGCGCAGCGGCTGCAGAAACCTCCGGCCGGGCAGGGTCAGCTGCCGGGCTGACCTCAGTTGCAGCTGTCGGTTCCTCGGATGCTTCCGGTGCGGTGGCTTCGACAGGCCTAGTGGCCTCGGCAGCCTCAACGACTGCAGCGACAGTGTTTTCCGCCATCATACAGCCTTCATTCTGCGGAGCATCGACCGCCCCTTCCGGGAGCAGGAAGAGCGCCGATACAGCTGCAGCTGCGGCGAGGCCGGCCACCAGGGCGACGGTCCTGCGTGCACGGGCGCGGCGGCGTGCTCCTGCGGCGCTGGCCATTATGGCCTCGAAGGCGCCTTCCGGTGCTTTATCGCTGATGCCGCCTACCATTTCCTTGAGGTCGTTCAGCCAGTCTTCGTTATTGGTCTGTATCATTGTTCTTGAGATATTCCTTAATTTTTGCCGCCAGCACCTTGCGGGCCTTGGCCAGTTGCGATGATGATGATTTCTCCTTTATGCCGAGCCTTTCGGCCACTTCCCTGTGGGAGAGATTCTCGAAGAGGCAGAGGTTGACGACCGCCCTGGTATTTGTCGGAAGTTCGCTGACGAACTGCCTGAGTTTCTCCGCAGGCACTGTCCTCACCTCCTCCCTTGTCGGCTCGGCGACCTCCCTGACCGACTCCAGCGATACCGACATCTCTTTGTTGCGGAGCTGCGACAATGCGCTGTTGATCATTACTTTTGCCGCCCAGGCGCTCAATGAACCCCTCCCTCTGTAAGAGAAACCCCCGATGCCGTTGACGATCTTCACAAATCCTTCCTGAAATACATCTTCGGCATCCCGGGTGTTGCCAAGATAGCGCCTGCAGATGGATATCAACTGCGGCGAGAGAGTATCGTACAACTCCCTGAACGCTGTTTGATCGCCTTTGCGGCACCGTTCGACAATTTCCCTTTCATCCATTGCTGCTATCTAAACGCAGAAATGAGGAAATACGGCAATATTTATCGCTTATTTTTGAAAAAATCCGTCATCAGCGCTGCACATTCGTCCGCCAGGACGCCGGAAAGGACTTCAGTCTTCGGGTGCAGCAGGGACGGGGTGAAGAGAGAGCAGCCGCGCTTGGCATCCGGGGCGCCATAGACTATGCGTCCCACCTGGGCCCAGGCGAGGGCTGCGGCGCACATCGGGCAGGGCTCGACAGTCACGTAGAGCGTGCAGTCGTTGAGGTATTTGCCGCCAATGTATTCGGCGGCCATGGTGATGAGCTGCATTTCGGCGTGAGCCGTGACATCGTTGAGGGTCTCGGTCAGGTTGTGGCCGCGCGCAATGATGCGCCCCTTGCAGACCATCACTCCGCCTACGGGCACCTCTCCGTCCTCGAAGGCTTTCTGCGCTTCGCGCAATGCCTCCTTCATGTATTCAGCGTCAGTCATATCAGAGCAGTGACATTACCATCTCCGGTGGGGCATCCTTGCAGATGACGCGCTTGTCGGCGTCAAGCAGGTAGAGTGAAGGTATGGCCTTGATGTAGTAGATGACGTCCTTGTGGAGTATGTTCTCCGCATCGAAGGCGTTGATCCAGGTCTCCGGATAATGTGACATATAGCTGTACCACTCTGTCAGGTCGGAGTCGGGATATACGTTGAGGACGGCCAGTTTGCCTTCGGCCAGCAGCTGAGATACATGGTCTGAAGAGGAGAGCATGTCAATGACCTCCTTGCAGTTCTCGCAGCCCGGATTGCTGAAGAAGAGCAGGGTGCGCTCGGCCTTGATGCCGTGCAGAGTGCCTGTGCGGCCGTTTTTCAGGGTATAGGTGAAATCATTGGCCACGGTGCCGAGGCGATTGAGCGACAGCAGCGGCTTCTGGTATTTCGCCTTGGATATCTGGTCATCGGTGCTGTACGGGGATGCCAGTATGGCATCAACTACAGGCAGGTAGAACTCCTCGTTGCGGTATGGCGAATTCGGGTCGTCCAGATAGTGGGAGGACAGACCCAGGATGCGCTCGAAGATCTTGCCTTCCGGGTTGGCTGCCTGGGCCTTGGAGGCCAATGCCATCAGGCTGTCCTGAGCGCTGAGCGCCGTCCCGACAGGGACCTTGTTGAGCATTGCCACAAAGTTGGCGTAGGCGCCTTCCAGCACATCGCCGTCACCGTACTGCAGCGGGTCGCTATAATATCTGTTCCAGAAATGCATGACTGCGAATTCGGTCTGCTCCTGAGGGTCCTGGATCATGGCCGGGACTTCCGGATACGGGAATCTGGCAGACGTGCTTCCGGCCTTGTCTGTACTTGCCGTCCTGCCGCCTTTTCCGCCGCAGGAGGCGAGGCAGAGCACAGCGATGGTCAATATCCAAATTTTCTTCATAACTTTGAGTGTCATTTTGTCAGTCGCGTCCCGCTGGCACTTAATTTGCCGAAGTGGATGCCTGTATTACAGATTACAAAAATACCAAAATATAAATATTATGACAATAAAACCATTGGCAGACAGAGTTCTGATCGAGGCCAAAGAGGCCGAGACAAAGACGGCAAGCGGATTGATCATTCCGGACACAGCAAAGGAAAAGCCACAGCAGGGCACAGTTATAGCTGTCGGCGGCGGCAAGAAGGATGAACCTATGGAGCTCAAGGAGGGCGATACCGTCCTCTACGGCAAATACGCCGGCACTGAGGTTAACGTGGACGGCAGGAATTATCTGATCATGCGTCAGAGCGACGTCGTTGCAATCATCAAATAAGGAGGAATCACATTATGGCAAAAGAGATAAAGTTCAACACTGAGGCGCGCAACCTCATGAAGGAGGGCGCTGACGCCCTCGCAAACGCAGTCAAGGTGACTCTCGGTCCTAAGGGACGCAACGTTGTCATCGACAAGAAATTCGGTGCACCTCACGTGACCAAGGACGGTGTGACCGTGGCAAAGGAGATTGAACTCGAGGACCGCTTCCAGAACATGGGCGCACAGATGGTCCGCGAAGTGGCTTCCAAGACCAATGACCAGGCCGGCGACGGTACCACCACAGCTACCGTCCTCGCACAGGCAATCATCGGCGTGGGCCTCAAGAACGTGGCTGCGGGCGCCAACCCTATGGACCTCAAGCGCGGTATCGACAAGGCTGTCGATGCAGTAGTGGCTGACCTCAAGAAGCAGAGCAAGGAAGTGGGCGACGACTACTCCAAGATCGAGCAGGTCGGCACCATCTCAGCCAACAATGACAACTATATCGGCAAGCTCATCGCTGACGCCATGGCCAAGGTCAAGAAGGACGGCGTCATCACCGTTGAGGAAGCCAAGGGCACTGAGACGGAGGTCAAGGTGGTTGAAGGCATGCAGTTCGACCGCGGCTTCATCTCAGCATATTTCATGACAAATCCTGACAAGATGGAGACTGTGCTCGACCAGCCGAGCATCCTCATCACCGACAAGAAGATCTCCACCATGAAGGACCTCATGCCTGTCCTCGAGCCTATCGCACGCGAAGGCCGTTCTCTGCTGATCATCGCAGAGGATGTGGACGGTGAGGCTCTCACCACCCTCGTGGTCAACAAGCTCCGCGGCACACTCAAGATTGCCGCAGTGAAGGCTCCGGGATTCGGCGACCGCCGCAAGGAGATGCTCCAGGACATCGCCACCCTCACAGGCGCGATCGTAGTGTCAGAGGAACGCGGATTCACACTTGAGAACTGCACTCCTGATATGCTCGGCAAGGCCGAGAAGGTAGTCATCGACAAGGAGAACACCACTATCGTCAACGGTGCCGGTGACAAGGAAGCCATCGCTGACCGCGCTGCGCAGATCCGCCAGCAGATCGCTTCCACCAAGAGCGACTATGACCGCGAGAAGCTCCAGGAGCGCCTCGGCAAGCTCGCCGGCGGTGTGGCTGTCCTCTACGTGGGCGCCGCTTCAGAGGTTGAGATGAAGGAGAAGAAGGACCGCGTCGAGGATGCTCTCAACGCCACCCGCGCCGCTGTCGAGGAAGGTATCATCCCTGGCGGTGGTGTGGCTCTCGTACGCTCCACCAAGGCCCTCGCCAAGCTCAAGGGCGACAATGAGGATGAGACCACAGGTATCAACATCGTGGCACGCGCCATCGAGGAGCCTATCCGCACCATCGCTGCGAATGCAGGCAAGGAAGGCAGCGTGATCGTGCAGAACGTCAAGGACGGCAAGGGTGACTACGGTTACAATGCCCGCACCGACAAGTACGAGAACCTCCTCGCAGCAGGTGTCATCGACCCTACCAAGGTGGTTCGCGTAGCTCTCCAGAACGCTGCTTCCGTAGCCGGAATGTTCCTCACCACAGAGTGCGCCCTGGCCGACATCAAGGAAGACACCCCTGCCATGCCGATGAATCCCGGCATGGGCGGAATGATGTAGTCCGGCTGACTTTCGCAGCAGATAAAAAGAGAAGTGCAAAAGCATTTGCACTTCTCTTTTTTATTATTTTCACGCAGTATTCCGGATTTCGTGCATTTAATTAATAGAAAGCGATGAGTGAACAGGATATTATCAACGGTTCCAAGAGGAGGGATGGTACGGCTCTTAGGGAGTTGTATGTCCTGCTCGCACCGAAGATGCTGTCCATCTGCCGGAAATATCTTGGCAACTGCCAGGCCGCCGATGATGTGTTTCAGGACGGATTTGTGAGCATAATCAACGGCATCGGGCGCTTCGACTGGAAGGGAGAAGGCTCGCTGATGGCGTGGGCGTCGAAAGTGATGACAAACTGCGCGCTGATGCACCTCCGCAAAAAGGATCTGAGCGAACCTCTCGAAACGGCCTTCAGCATGGAGGACGAGCCTACCGAAGAGGAGATAATGTCCATACCGCCGAAGATTCTGCGGGGATTCATGGACGAACTGCCGGACGGCTACCGCACAGTGCTCAACCTCTACCTCTTCGAAAACCTCTCCCACCGGGAGATAGCGGAGAGACTTGGGATCAGGGAGCGATCATCCTCATCGCAATTGTTCAGGGGCAGGCAGATGCTCGCCGCAAAGATTAAGGTTATGACAAGTATATACTTATGTAAAGTATTTGCTAGTTCAAATTAAGTGA
>JAKSJG010000064.1 GCA_024398365.1 Bacteroidales bacterium
TAAACTTTTACTAAAAAATGTGAGATATGTATTTTGAAGATTATGACAATGCGGGTCAGCAGGAACGCTCAGGAGATGATGTCTATTCAAAGCCGGTGAGAGCGGGCAAACGCACCTATTTTTTTGACGTAAAGGCCACTAAGGGTAATGATTATTACCTCACAATCACGGAAAGCAAGCGCCGCGTCGAGCGCGACGGTCGCTATGTATATGACAAGCACAAGATCTTCCTCTACAAGGAGGATTTCGAAAAATTCGCCGACGGACTTCAGGAAGTAGTCAACTACATCAAGGAACGCTGCCCTGTCACTGAACAGCAAGCTTCAGAGGATTCCTTCTCCAACGTCAATTTCGAAGAACTCTAAACCATCAGGATAAAAAAAGTCCGGCCCACTAGAGCCGGACTTTTTATTTGTATGCCGCGAGCATCAGTCACGCTTGAAGATGTCGCGCGTATAGACCTTGGAGGCCACGTCATCCAGACAGGCATCATACCTGTTGGCGATTATCGCCTTGGACCTGGCCTTGAACTCATCGAGATTGTTGACCACCTTGCTGCCGAAGAAGGACGAGCCGTCCTCCAGAGTAGGCTCGTATATTATGATGGTCGCGCCCTTTGCCTTGATACGCTTCATGACGCCCTGGATGGAGCTCTGGCGGAAGTTGTCGCTGTTGGACTTCATGGTCAGGCGATATACGCCTATGGTGATATCCTGCTCCCTGCACTGCTCCCATTCGCTGTTGGCTGAATAATATCCGGCCTTGCGGAGCACCTGGTCCGCAATGTAATCCTTGCGTGTGCGGTTGCTCTCGACGATGGCGGTGATCATGTTCTCAGGCACATCTTCGAAATTGGCGAGCAGCTGCTTGGTGTCCTTGGGCAGGCAGTATCCGCCATAGCCGAATGAAGGGTTGTTGTAGTGCTGGCCGATGCGCGGGTCGAGGCCAATTCCGTCGATGATGGACCTGGTGTCGAGGCCCTTCATCTCAGCGTAGGTGTCAAGCTCATTGAAGTAGCTTACCCTCAGCGCAAGGTATGTATTTGCGAAGAGCTTAACGGCCTCCGCCTCCTTCATGCCCATGAAGAGCACAGGTATGTCCTCCTTGATGGCGCCTTCCTTGAGAAGCGCAGCGAAGGTACGCGCCGCATCCTCGATATGGTTGCCGGCGACAGCGCGGATGGCGTCATTCTCCTCGGCGAACTTCGGATCGTCTATGATCTTAGGATATCCGACGATGATGCGGGAAGGGTAAAGATTGTCGTATAGAGCCTTGCTCTCGCGGAGGAACTCCGGCGAGAAGAGGAGACGGAACTTGGCCTCCACCCCCTTGCCTTCCTCGCGGAAACGCTTTGCATACCTGACGTACATATTGCGGCAGAAGCCCACAGGTATGGTCGATTTGATGACCATGACCGCATCAGGATTGACGCTCAGTACAAGATCTATGACCTCCTCGACGTGGGAGGTGTCGAAGAAGTTCTTCTGAGGGTCGTAGTTGGTCGGGGCGGCGATCACAACGAAATCCGCATCACGGTAGGCAGCGGCGCCGTCCAGTGTGGCGGTGAGGTCAAGCTGCTTCTCCTTGAGGTATTTTTCGATGTATTCGTCCTGAATCGGGGAAAGTCCCCTGTTGATGAGGTCCACCTTCTCAGGGATGACATCAACCGCCGTCACATGATTGTGCTGTGCCAGGAGTGTGGCGATGGAAAGGCCGACGTAACCGGTTCCCGCAACTGCAATATTCATATCTTCAAATGCTTATCTGTCAAGGTCGCGCCTTGCGGCGAGGCCGTATTCAAGTATCTTCTCGACGAGGTCCTCGTAGGACATCCCGACTTCGCGGGCCGCATCCGGGAAGAGGCTCATGTCCGTCATGCCCGGGAGTGTGTTCACTTCGATGACCATAGGTCCCTTCACCTTGTCAATGATGAAATCGACACGTGAGAGGCCGCAGCAGCCGAGCACGCGGTATGCGGCGGCACCGGCTTCGCATACCTTCACCCTGTCCTGCTCGCTGATGCGTGCAGGTATGATGTGATGGCAGAGTCCGTTGGTATATTTGGCTGTATAATCGTAGAACTCGCGTTCTGAAGTGATCTCGATCACAGGAAGCGTGACAGGCTCCTCATTGCCCATTATCGGAAGAGTCACCTCCGTGCCGTCGAGGAACTGCTCGGCAAGCAGTTCGTCTCCGTACTTGAAGACCTCCTCCACTGCTGAAGGGATCTCGGCTTCCGTCTTGGCCATCACCACGCCGATGCTGGAACCCTGACAAGGTGACTTGAGCACCATAGGGAATCCGACCTTTTCGGCCAGAGTGGCCGTTAGCGCCTTGATGTCACCGCACTGGTCCTTGCGCAGGGCAGTGAACGGCGATGTAGGTATGCCCGCATCGCGGAGAATGCGCTTGGTCAGTATCTTGTTCATGCAGACTGCACTGCATGCCACTCCAGGACCTGTGTAAGGAATGCCGGCGAGCTCCAGGAATCCCTGGATGCAGCCGTCCTCGCCGCCCTTGCCGTGGAGGCCGAGGAAGACGATATCAGGGCGGATCGCGACGATCTCACCGATATTGTCACCTGTGAGGTCGAAGAGCACGGCATTGGAATATCCGCGCCTTACAAGCGCATCATATATGGCTTTTCCGCTGCGGAGCGAGACTTCCCTTTCGGTGGAGACGCCGCCGCAGACCACTAACACTTTTATCTGTTTATCTGTCATTGAAGTATCACGTTTTTACGGGCGGCAAAGTTACAAAAAATGCAGGGAATTAAAGAAGAAATAGTATTTTTGCGAAATATATACTGCTTATAATATAAACCACATACTATGAAACTCAGAAATTCAGCCCTGTTGATGCTGGCAGCAGCTCTTGCCATGACCTCCTGCAAGCACAAGGAAGCGGCTCCGGTAGAGAACATACCGGTCATTGAAAAGGCCCTGAACGATTCAACTTCAGCATTCTTCGGCAACTTCGAAGAATATCCTGAGAACCTCCGCGAACTCCCTGTCGGCGTTTTCGACAGCGGTACAGGCGGACTCACCGTGCTTGAGAAACTTCTCTCCCTTGACAAGTTCGACAACATTTCCGGCAACGGAGAGTCAGACAAGATACTCGACTTCGCCGGCGAGCACTTCATCTACCTCGCAGACCAGGCCAACATGCCTTACGGCGTGTATGACGCAGAAGGCAAGGCAGACTACCTCCGCGAGCTCGTGGTGAAGGACGCCCTCTTCCTCACAGGTGACAAATATTTCGAGAACAACGTCCAGCTGGCTCCTACCGGCAGCAAGCCGCGCGTCAAGATCATGGTCATCGCCTGCAACACCGCCACCGCATACGGTCTCAAGAGCGTCCAGTCAATGCTCGAGCAGAGCAAGACAGGCGTCAAGGTCATTGGCGTGATCAACGCAGGTGTCAAGGCCGTGCTTGACCAGTTCCAGAAGGAGACCGCTCCTTACGCCATCGGCGTGCTTGCAACCCAGGGCACAATCTCCTCTGGTGCATACGAACGCACCATCAAGGAAAGCCTCGAGGCTCGCGGCATCAAGACCCCGGTCACAGTGGTCAACCAGAGCGGTTACGGCTTCGCGGAGTCCGTGGACAGCGAGCCTGACTATGTCAACGTCAACCTCCTCTCCCCTCGCGAGAGCTACCGCGGTCCGAAGATCGGCACCGAGGACGCTGACCTCAAGGAAGATATGATGAAGGTCTATAACTTCGACTACAGCGACAACAAGGTGCTCTTCAATGTCAATGAGAACGGCCTCAAGACCGACGTACAGCTCAACAATGCCATCAACTACGCACGCTTCAACCTCGTGTCCCTCATCGAGCGTCACCGCGCAAGCGGAGTCCAGGTGCCACTGAAAGCTGTCATCCTCGGCTGCACCCACTATCCTTTCCTCATCGAGACCCTCCAGCAGGTCATCGACGAACTGCGCGTTTATACCGCTGCAGACGGCAGCAAGCCTTATGCAGCCCTCATCGCCGATGATTTCACATTCGTTGACCCTGCTCTCTACACAGCCATCGAATGCTACAACACCCTCCGTCAGGACGGCAATCTCGCATTCCGCACCACCCCGACAGAGGTCAAGGCATACATCTCCGTACCGTCCGCACAGCTTGACGCCGCCAATCTCACTGAGGAAGGCGCACTGACCTACGACTTCAAGTACGGACGCCAGACAGGCACTGAGGACATCACCACCAAGGCCGTACCGTTCTCAAAGTCAAATATCGATGAGAACAACCTCCAGCGCATCGAGAAGCTCCTTCCATACTGCTTCTCACTGATAGCGCCTACCATGGAATAGAAAAACGCATTCAATGTTCAAAGAAACCATTTCCCCGGAGGAGATAGAGTCATACGAGCTCATCTCCTTCCCGGGAAAAATATGGGTCATACAGGGTCCGGGACCTGATTATGACTTCGCCATAAAGCATCTCTCATCGCAGCGCATCATAGGCTTCGATACAGAGACCCGGCCCGTATTCACGCCAAATGCACCGAGGCGCAAGACAGCTCTGCTGCAGCTCTCCAGCGAGACCGATGCATTCCTGTTCAGGCTCAACAAGATGGGTCTGCCGAAGGAGCTCGCGGACATCATGGCGGACCGCAGCATCACCAAGGTCGGCGCCGCCGTCATCGATGACATCAACGGACTCTGCCGCCACAGGGAATTCGTGGCCGGCAGGTTCATGGACCTCCAGCGCATAGGCGAGGAATACGGCATACGCGAAAAGAGTGTGCGCAAGATGGCCGCCATCATATTCGGCGGCAAGGTATCAAAGGCTCAGCAGTGCTCCAACTGGGAGGAGGATCCGCTCTCCCCTGCTCAGGAACTGTACGCCGCCACCGATGCCTGGATCTGCCTGCGCATGTACAAGCAGCTGCTCGTCTCCCCGAGAGTGCAGCTCCCACCATTGACACCCAAAGAACAATGACACATATCATACTCAAGAAAGGGCGCGACGAATCGTTGCGCCGTTTTCATCCCTGGGTCTTCTCAGGCGCCATAGCCGCACTTGAAGGTCCCGAACCTGCCGAAGGCGACATCGTGGATGTACGTTCCGCCGGCGGCGAGATCCTCGGCTGCGGGCACTGGCAGATAGGTTCGATTTCCGTCAGGATACTCAGTTTCGGCACGGCCACGCTGCCGGAGAACTTCTGGACGCTCAGGCTCGGCGCCGCACTCCGGGCCAGGAAGGCCCTCGGTCTCGCTGGCGAAGGCTGCCTCAGCGCGACCCTGACCAACTGCTACCGTCTCGTGCACGGTGAAGGCGACGGTCTGCCGGGTCTTATAGTGGACTGGTACGACGGCGTATGCGTGATGCAGGCCCATTCGGCCGGAATGTTCAAGGCACGCGAAGTGATAGCCTCGGCGCTGCATGAGGTGTATGGAGACCAGCTCAAGGCTGTGTATGACAAGAGCTCCGGCACCGCACCGTTCAAGGCGGGCCTGGACCTGTGCGACGGCTATCTCTTCAAGCAGGACGGCTATGCCCCGCAGGAGGACAGTTTCGTGCTCGAGAACGGGCACAAGTTCAGCGTGGACTGGGAGAACGGCCAGAAGACGGGCTTCTTCCTGGACCAGCGCGAGAACCGCGCGCGCGTGGAACGCTATGCCGCCGGCAAGAATGTGCTCAATCTGTTCTGCTATACCGGAGGTTTCTCCGTGTATGCGCTTGAAGGCGGCGCGAAGAGTGTGGATTCGGTGGACAGTTCCGCACGCGCGATGGAGATGACCGACCGCAATATTGTCCTCAACGGCTACGGCACTTCGCAGGACCCGGCAGCGGATGCCATACATCACAGCTATTGCTGCGACGCGCTGGATTTCCTGCACGAAGCTCCGGAGGACAAATATGACCTGATGATAGTGGATCCGCCGGCATTCGCGAAGCATCGCGGAGCGCTGCACAATGCCCTGCGCGCATATCAGAGGCTCAATGCGGACGCCATACGCAAGGTGGCTCCGGGCGGCATAGTATTCACTTTCAGCTGTTCGCAGGCAGTTGATAAGCAGGCTTTCGCGCTGGCTGTTTTCTCAGCCGCAGCATCGACAGGCCGCAGCGTACGCATTCTTGACCGCCTCAACCAGCCGACCGACCACCCTGTAAGCATCTACCACCCTGAAGGCGAATACCTCAAAGGCCTGATGCTGTATGTGGAATAAGATGGACATGGTTCTTCTGTCGGCAAGCCTTCTGTTTCGAAAGCAAATGCATTTCGCTCAGGCTTACGTGCCTGATAAAAGCCAGTCAGACGGCGGGCTAAAGCCCTGCTGCTCGGGTCGCAAGCATCAACATGCTTGCTACAAGCCCTCGCGACATTCCGCGGGTTGCGCTCCGCTATCCCTACCCGGCACGCTTTTAACACGGCACTTACCGCATTCGCTCAATCGCATTTGCTTTCTCCACTACGAAGCCCTGCCGACATAACAATACACTTCAAGCGCTAATACATGATGAAGCTTCCCGACAAGTTCACCTACCCGTTCTGTTATACGCCAAATCCGATGATTGTGGAGGCGGCGGAGGGGCTGATTGCGCGAATTGACGCGGATGAGGGCCTGCGCGGGCTGTTTGCCGAAGGCAAGATGATGGGTGTACTGATGGTGCAGGACAGCGGCGGAGGTGTGAACTTCCTCTATGGATTCTCCGGTCTGGCGGGCGGGCGCAGCGTGATCGAAGGCTTCGTACCGCCCATCTTCGATACCACGGCAGTGGACATACGCTCCTCATCCCATGAGGAATCCATACGGCTTCAGAACTGGCTCTTCGAGCAATACATAGTGTTGAACGCGCGCGGCGAGAGCCGCAGCGTACTCGACATATTCGCCGACCGCGGGCTCGTCCCGCCGGGAGGAACAGGCGACTGCGCAGCGCCTAAACTTCTGCAATACGCCTATTCGCATGGCCTCAAGCCGCTGGCGATGGGCGAATTCTGGTACGGTGCCGCCCCTGCGTGCGAAGTGCGCCGCCAGGGCAGCTTCTACCCTTCCTGCACCGGCAAATGCGGTCCGCTGCTGGGATTCATGCTCCAGGGCCTCGATGTCGAGCCAAACCCTCTGGACGATGACAATCTGTGGTCCCTCTCCGAGCCGGTGGTGCGTTATGAGGACCGCGCCATCATAGTCGTGGAGAAGCCTTCCGGCATGCTCTCCGTCCCGGGCCGCGGCTCGCGCAAATGCCTTGTGGACTGGCTGGAAGAGTACTGCGGGGCAGGAAATGCAGGGACAGAGCCCGCAACGGATCAGGAATCCGCAGACGCTGTCGGGGCGAAGATATACCCTGTGCACAGGCTGGATATGGACACCTCAGGGCTGATGGTCTATGCCAAGACCCCGGAGGTCCAGGCCGAACTGCGCAGGCAGTTCGAGCAGCGCGAGGTACGCAAGCAGTATCTGGCCAGGCTGTGCCCGTCAGGCATTGAGCCGGCGGAAGCCGGGGGCCGGAAGCCGGGCGACAGCGGAAAGATTGCGCTGCCGCTGATGCTCGATTATTACGACAGGCCGCGCCAGAAAGTCGATTTCGAAGAAGGCAAGCCGGCCGTCACCGGCTACGAGATATTGCGCGAGCTGCCCGGCGGCGGCCTCGAAGTGCGCTTCACGCCGTTCACCGGCCGCACCCACCAGCTCCGCGTCCATGCCGCTCATGCTCTCGGCCTCGGCCGCCCAATCATCGGCGACCGCCTGTATGGAGGACAGATTCCGGGCGCCGGCCGCCTGATGCTCCATGCCTCATTCCTCTCCTTCCGCCACCCGGAGACCGGCAGCAGGATGCAGTTCAACTCCGGCTTCCCTGCCTGAATCCGGTTCGGGCTGCAGGACAGCCCTACTTTCTTCTTCCGCGGCCCTTCTTTGACGGGGCGGCGGGACGGAAGTCGCGGAGGAAGGCATTCTTCATCTCGACAACGCGGAAATCATAGATGCTGCGGCGGCCGCTGACAGAAAGCGTGTCGCCCTGCCTGATGCGGTGGCGCATATACGCACCCATCCCCTGCGCATCCCAGAGGCCGAATATCAGCACCTCGCCGGTCGCGTCCTTGAGATAGAAGCTCCCGTAATTCTCATTGCGCACCGTGCTGACGGTCCCTGTCAGTATATGCCAGGTCGTGTCGCCGTCCGGCAGATTGCGGAACTCCGCCACTGTCATCGGATTGTCATCAGAAGTCTGGGCCGCTGCGGACAACGCCGACAGCGCGATGGCGAAGACCATGAAGAATCTTTTCATACGGGATACATTTTGAAGGGGAGCAAAGTTAAATATTTTTGGCGGATACAAAAAAAGTAGTACCTTTGCAATTGCATTGGTGCTTGGGCCGGGAGGTTAGGCACTGGTCTGCAAAACCAGTTAGAGCGGTTCAATTCCGCTAGGCACCTCCAGAGAATGCCTCTCAGATATCTGAGGGGCATTTCTCATATCCGGATTTTACTACCTCTTTACTACCTTTGAAACAAAGAAGCCGAGTGCTACGAGAGCGCCCGGCCGTTTTTGAATTCAAATAACATTGCCTTGTGGGCTTTGTTACTTCCGCAAAGATACTCAAAATCTATTATTATTCATACCGGCAGTTCCGTCGGACTCGCGTCCGCCGGAATGTCGGAAAGCGTACCCGGCTCCCGAGCTCAAGCA
>JAKSJG010000065.1 GCA_024398365.1 Bacteroidales bacterium
TCATGGATGCGAGGAACGCACCGGCGCATGTGCCCACGTATGAGCCGCCGTTTGCAACGAAATCACGTATGTGCTGGCGTCCTGCAGGGGTGAGGGATCTGCCGTGGCTCTTTGCCCTTCCGCCGTTCATGTAGATCATGCGGAAGCGCGGAGCGCCGTCCGGATAGAGGAGACATCCGTTCTCATCAATGTCTGAATGTACCATCTTGGTGGTCTGCTCGATGGTGTCCTTCATCGTAAGCTGCATCGGGCTGTGCTTTGCAGAGTAGTATGCCTCGATGGACAGGCCGAGGAACCTGGATGCAGGCAGGTCCTGACGAGAGGTGACGTTGATACCGCCATCCATGAAAATATCCTTGTAGAAACCCTGTGCGGACGCATTGCCCTGGAGGGAGGTGGCAGCCAGTACTACGGCTGCAAGTTTGAAAATTCTATTCATCCCAAGTTACTTTAATTGTGTAAGGTATTCCGTTTAAAACTTCTGTCTTGCCTGTGTATGCCACACCGTAGTCGGTGGCAACTTCAGATACTGTGGTTGCGCACTGCACGCCGATGTACCAGAGTGTGCTCTTCGGCTGCTTCTTGCCCTTGACTTTCACCCAGCTGTTGTCGATGCTCATCTCCTTGTTGCCGCCGAAGGTGACGTCCTTGTACTTCGCACCGTCGATGAATGCGAAATCGTCCTTCTTCGCTGACAGGTAGAGGTCTATGCCTTCCACCGGGCAGGAGAGGGTGACCTTCACGTTCTTTGCCTTCTTAGGTACGCTGACCGTGAAGTGATGATACTGCTTGTCGCCTATCTTTGTGAATGCAGGGTCGTTGTCCTTTGTATCCTTGACCATCCTGCGCTCAACGCCGTTGGCGAGCTGGGCCTTCACCTGAGGCTTGCCGTTGCCGTCCATCGCGTAGAGGAGGAAGGATGCGAACCATTCCATCCTTTCACCCTCGGTCTCGATCTCAGGGTGTGAACCGCAGGCCACCAGACGTCCTGACTTCTCATCTGCCTTGTATGCCCAGGTGCTGACCTTGCCTGTGAGCGGATATTTGCCTTCGGCCACGAGCTTGTCGTCCTTGTCATAGAGGTAGCGGGTGAGTATCTCGGTGCCCGGAGCGAAGAATCTCGGGTCATCGTCGAAGAGGAATGCGCCGCCGTTGTGAAGCACGTTGGCAACCTTCATGTCACCGCCGAAATCGAAGTACTTGAGCAGAGGGCTGCCAGGTTCGATGCTGTGGTCAGTGTAAGGGAAAATGCCGTCAGCGCCCTTCTCGAGCTCTGTTTCCTTGGTGAGTGCAGGGTAGATGTGAAGATATTCCTTGCGTTCGCCTTCCGGAATGCTGTCCATCTTGGTGGTGAAATGCTTGCTGGAAATGAATGCGCCAGCGCATGAGCCCACGTATGAGCCGCCGTTGTAGTAGAACTGGCGTATGTTCTCGAGGCCCTGTTCGGTGAGGGACCTGCCGTGTGCGCCTGCAGATCCGCCGTTCTCATAGATCATGCGGAAGCGAGGTGCTCCGTCAGGGTAGAGGAGGCAGCCGTTGTAGTCGAGGTCGGATGTCACCATCTTGGCGGTCTGCTCCAGGGTGTCCTTGGCGCTGAGCTCCATCGGGTTGTGATTAGCTGAATAATAGGTTTCCATTGTCAGCCCGAGCATTCTGACAGCCGGGAGGTCCTTGCGGGATGTGATGTTGATGCCGCTGTCCTGGAACACGTCCTTGTAGAACTGTGCGGAGCAAACGTCCTGCATTGAGAGTGCAGCCAGTATCACTGCTGCGGCCCTGAATAATCTGTTCATATAGCGTTTTGTTAATTTAATGCATGTGTATTTTGCAAATTTAATCATAAATATCAGAATGTCCAACACGGGGCGGCTTGCTCTTTCGCTGTTTTTTCGGTAACTTGCAAAGTTTTCAAACAAAACGGGAGCATATTATGAAATCATCGGGATTCATCACGGGACTGAAGGCTTTTGTCGAAAGGACGGAGTCCTCGGCAAAAGAATGGTTTGATGACAATAAGGGACAGCTCAAGAAGACGGCCAAGCTCTGGCCGGAACTGCATATCCGTGCGGCTGCTCTGACTTATTACACTCTGGTGGGCATAGCGCCTCTGTGCATGCTCAGTCTTCTGCTGTCCAATGCCGTGAACACTTCGGTCAATCTTGAACCTCTGCTCAATTTCCTGCTCCCGGAGATAGGGGATTCCATAGATTCCGTCAGCGAGATGGTCCGCGAAGGCCTGATGAACCTCTTCAACCGTTACAGCGTGTTCGGCTGGATTGCGGTCGGCATCATACTGTATGCGGTATATTGCTTCCTATTCAACGTGCAGCGCGCGTTCAACCACATCTGGCAGTCCGAGAGCCGCCCGTTCTGGAAGTCGATGGGATTCTCCATCGGTATCGTGATCGGTCTGGCGGTGGCGCTTGCCCTGTTCTCCATCATTTTCAACAACACTTCGTCCATCACGATGCGCTACCTGCTGTCCTTCCTGGCCCTTACGGCGCTGGTGGCAGCCGCGTACCGCACCATACCTTATGACAAGAGACCTGGTATGCCGGCGGTGATGATATCCGCGCTGATAACTTCGGCGCTGCTGCTGCTCTTCTGCAAGCTGCTGCCTATCATGGTCAATGGCATGCTGGAGATGAAGTTCGACGGTATCAAGCTGCTGCTCATCGTGTTCTGGCTCTTCTGGGCATGGATCATCTGCCTTATCGGCGCCGTGCTCTGCCGCAGGATAGACAAGAGCGGTTTCTATATGGACAATGACATTGACAACCTCGCGCCGGACTACCGCAGATACGTCACTCTGCTGACGGTGTCACATATCTTCCGCAAGTATGATGCACCTGAGAATGAGGCTAAATGGCTCAATTTCGAATCTATCAGGCATGGCATGTTTGATGTTGAGGGGGAGGAGCCTGCCGGACCGTTCTCCAAGCGCACGGATGCTGAGCTGCCTATGCCTCTGCTCACCCTTATCCTTGAGGATCTTTGCAAGAGCGATATCATACGAAAGGGCGGTGAAGGCCGCGACGTATCCTATGCGCCTAACAAACACTGCCTCGGAGAGGACATGCATCTTGACGATTTCACCGTCGGCGACATTCTTTTCCTGTTGGATACAAAGGGTAAACGCAGGCTGGATTACCAGTACTGGAAGGTCAATCAGGGACTATCGGACAGCCTTTCTGAGCTTTCCGTGAAGATGTTCTCAGATGAGGCTCTGAAGCTCAAGGTGGTGGATATCATGCCTGAAAACGCCCCTGTGCCGGCAGATAAGAAAGCGGCCCTCGAATTCGGGGACCGCCTCTCTGAGAATTATATCAAGGCCCGCAACGGCGGGAATTGTTAATCAACCCATTTCCAGTTGGTCGGGACGCTCGGGGTGACAGTGCCCTGCTCGCGCAGGTAATCGCCTATCATTTCGCGTATATCGCCCATCTTCTCAACTATTTCGATCTTCCTGGGGTCCATACCCGCGCCGTCGCGCAGCAGATAGCCGCCACCGCTCGCGCGGTAGGAGGTCATGGCCACATTGTATGTCTTTTCAAGGTCGAACGGCGTGCCGTCGCACATTGAGATGATCCTTACGCGGGAACCTTTGGCGGCGCTGCGGCTGACTTCGTAGATGATACCGTCGGCGGAATCGAAATTGAATGCGGGGCCGCTATGGTTCACCCAGTTGTCATAGGAGAATTCAAGATAATCCCTGATCTGTGCGCCGGTCATCCTGATGACGAAAAGCTGGTTCTCGAACCTGTATATCTTCGCGAGATCCTTGAATGCTATGCTGCCCTTGTTGACCTTGCCGCTGATGGTGAGCGGCGCGGCAAAGGAAATGTCCGCTCCGGAGGCCTTCATCTGGACGGTCTGTACGAGGTTGACGCATGCGGAAGGGCCCTTCGGACCTTCCTCGAAGTCTATGTCACCGTCGATGGCGCCGACAGCCTTGTTGGCGAATTCATACACTTTCCTGTACTGTTTCGAGAACTTCCTGTCGTATTTCGGATCCGGTTCGTAATCGGCCATGGATACTATTTCCTGTCTTGAAGTCACGCTTGTGACCTTGTGCTTGACTACGTTTGCCTTGAGCTCAGCCACTGCCACGTTGGCGGCCTTGGTGCCGGCATCCAGGACAGGGGTGACGTCTCCGCTGTTGGTCGCCGTGACCTTTATATCGGCCTTGTGGTCGTGTCCGCAGATGACCAGGTCAACACCTATTGTGGTCCTGGCTGTGTATAACGCTTCGTTCTCGATGGCTGGAAAATCGTTGCCCATGCCGGAATGTACGGCGAGGATTACCAGATCCGGCTTGTAGTACTTGTGGACATTTTCCACTACGAACTGCGTCATGCTGGAAATGTTCTCGAACTGCATGCCCTTCCACTTGTCCTCAGACAGCCAGTTTTTGATGTTGCCGTTGGTCATGCCTATGATGGCAATCTTCAGACCGTCGCGCTTGATTATCCTGCATCTCTGGAAATAGCACGCACCTCTGTCGTCTCCCTCCGTCCTGTAAACATTGGCGGCGAGGTATGACTTCGGGAAGGTCTTGAGCATCCTGTTGTAAACGGCAGGGCCGGCTTCGATGTCATGGTTGCCCACCACCAGGGCGTCGTACTTCAAATATTTGGCTATGGATGCGAAGACATGCTCGTCAGTCGTGTCAACGTAATTGTAATAGTATGCGGCGTTGTCTCCCTGCAGCGCGTCTCCCACATCGATCAGGACAGGGTTTTTGCCTTCCTTGCGGAGCTTGCGGATGTATGTGGAGACTCTGGAAAGGGACGACTCGTTGTGTTCGCCTTCGGTGTATGCTGCGTCAAAATATGCTCCGTGGACATCCGTGGTGGCGCATACGGTGATGATGTGCTCTCCGTCTTTGAGCTTGTGCCGGTTGCCGAGCAGCAGCCCGGCACTGAATCCCACTACAAAGCAGGCCGCTATGATCAGTATGGCTGTCAGCGGCTTGCGGGTTGACTTGTTATTCATCTTTCTTATTCAATTTGATTTTGTTTACAATCAATGCGATTGCACCGTCACCGGTGACGTTTCCTGCGGTGCCGAAGCTGTCCATCGCGATGTAGAGTGCGATCATCAGACCCTGGAGGTTAGCGTCGAAGCCGAGCATGCTGGAGAGCAGGCCGAGGGCCGCCATTATGGCTCCGCCAGGTACGCCCGGTGCTGCCACCATGGTGATGCCGAGCATCATGATGAAGCCGGCATAAGTGGCGAGGCTGACATCCATACCCATGCTGAGGGAGATGGCGAAGGCGCAGGCCGTGATCTTGAGTATGCTGCAGGAAAGGTGCACCGTCGCGCAGAGAGGGATGACGAACTCTGCCACCTCATCGCGCACGCCGTTCTTCTTGGCCTGTGCGAGGGTTACAGGGATGGTGGCGGCTGAGGACTGGGTGCCGAGCGCCGTCACGTATGCCGGAAGCATGGTCCAGAGCGCCTTGAACGGGTTCTTGCGGGCTACCGCGCCGGCAATGCAGAACTGGAATACCAGGAAGGTGACATGCATTGCGAAGATGATGAGTATTATCTTGATGAACATGCCCAGCACCGGTGCTATCTTGCCTTCCGCTCCCATCTGCAGGAAGATGCCGAAGATGAACAGAGGCAGGCACGGTATGATGAGTTTGCTGATGACGCGGTATATGCCGTCGCGGAAGTCCATCATGAAGTCACGGAAAGTGTGGCCTTCGACATTGATGAGTGTCAGTCCTATCAGGAATGCGATGACCAGGGCGGAGGTGACGCTCATCACAGCCGGCATCTCGATGGTGAAGAACGGCGTGAGTCCGCCGGACATGTCGATGTTGCCCAATGCTGAGACCGAATCACCGAGCACGTGCGGGTAAGTCCAGGAGCATATGCCGTAGGAGAAGAATCCAGCGAGTATGGTCGAGAAGTAAGCTATGCCCACCGTGATGGCGAGCAGTTTGCCGGCGCCCTTACCCAGTTCGATGATACCCGGCGCTATGAGGCCTATGATCAGGAACGGAATGAAGAGACCGAGGAAATTGCTGAAAATCGAGTTGAATGTCAGGAAGCATCTTACCAGCCACACAGGGAAGAAGAATGAGCATCCGATACCGAGCGCTATGGCGATCAGAACTTTGGGCAGCAGCCCGATTTTGGGAAGTTTCATAGAAATTCTTTTTTTAATTTTCGTCCACTTCCGCAAAATTATCATTTTTTCGTCGATAATCCGAAATTACTTATCGTTTCACCCAGTTCTCCAGATTGATGCCGGAAAGGCGGCCCAGATGGGAGATGTTTTCGCTAACCATTGTCAGCTTGTTGACGATGGCCGTGCAGCCTATCAGAATATCAAAGTCATCGACTGGTGTGCCAAGATCCATCAGTCGTACTTTCTCGCTGACGAACAGCTCTATTGCATCGCTGATTGGAATTATTTGGATTTTCTTGAAAAACTGACGCAGTGGAGCCCCGTTTACCGCATGCCCCTTGCTGGCGGCCATCAATTCGCCCTGAAGAAGTTCTGCCTTCGTCAGTTCTGAAATGGCGCAGTTTTCAAATCCAACCCGGTCAATCGCGGAGGGAATGCCGTATTTGTTGCGGAACAGATGGATGCAGATATTTGTGTCAAGAAGATATTTTACCATGATTCCACTCGGTTTTCGGTCCGTGATGCCTTTATTTCTTCATATTCGGGATATCCGTCGGTCCATATTCCGGCGAAGTCGGCGGCTGATACCTCTTCTGAGTCGTTGCACAGAAGCTCCTTGATATATTCCCGCAAGGTGCTTCCTTTCCGCTCGGCCTTTATGCTCAGCGAGCGCGCTACCTGTATCGGGATTTCCACATCGCCAAGACAATAGAATGTGGGATCTTCAAGATGTGAAGCAGCGTTTGCGGTCCTGCTGTATCCTGTGACTTTCGGCTTTCCTGCGCCGGGCTTTTCTTCTGCTCCGGAAATAGCTGTGCCGAGGACATAAGATATCTCAGCGAGCAGATTGGTGGTGAAATTGTGGTTCCCACTGAGCCACTTCGTGACTTCGGAAGGCAGACGGTGCATCCTGTCCGCGAACTCCTTCCGGCTCATCCCGGATTCGCGCAGGGCATCCCTTATCTCCTGAGCGGTCCGTGCTCTGCGTGCCGCGGCTATATTTTCAATATTATCCATGCCGCAAAGATATGAAATATTTAGCTATAACTGAATATGGCTAAAAATAAAATGCACTAAGCTGACCCGAAAGTCCGATTGGCTTTGAGGTCAGCTCCGTATTTATGCTCAAGGCCTTATGCCTGCTTGAAACAAAAGGGGATTACTTCGAAGACATTTGTCATTTGGAGACACTCTGTGTTAAAATGATTCCATCAGGCAAAACGATCAACATAGTACTGTCTGTATTTCCGTGCGTTTCCACTCCGTCGTTAATTAAATCAGAAGATGTTGCAGTAACTCGTAAAAAATGGTTGTTGTCCAGCCTATTAGATATTGCATCAATAAAGTGTGGCGCAGCAAGGCCATGCATAGCTAAATCGCCGAACGCAATAATTCTGTTATCCCTATATGTAACTAAACGAAGCATTCGACTATCAGCATTGCTGTTATCCTTGCTTTGAACAGCCAATAATGCAGACGAGAAGTCCTTCGAAATATGCACTACCCCCAGGTTATAAACCAGAGTATTGTTTTTCCATTGCTCGATATGGTCATCTCTATCTGGAATCAGTTCTTTAAGTCTACCAAAATAGCCCGTGATGCTATCGCAGTTTGACAGAATACTCATTTCGTAATCATTCAACAGAACACCAACCTTGGAAAACAACAATTGGGAATTATTGTATAGTAAACTGTCAATGGATTCAGGATTTCCCGCAAGAAAAGACTGACCGGAGATAGTAGTTGTATCAGCGGGTGGCTTATACGTATCGTGATTATCCAATTGACATTCATTCTTTTCTACGTGATTATGACAAGCAGCCACCGATATGGCACAAAACGCAGAAACCAGTATTTTTATATATAGCTGTTCTTTTAATATGACCATCTTACATTATTTTAATCGCTAGCATTTCGTCAACTGTAAACGAAAAGAGCAGTCCTTTTTTTTGGTGGAAATGTTTTATGTAATCCGAGGCTCCCTTGATAGAGTTTAATAAAAAACTATCATCTTTTTCATCTTCTTTTCTTTGATAACACCAAATATCAAAAGACAATTCGTAAAAGTCATTTTCATTTGTCAAGACATCAATTCCTATAATAGGTATTTTTTCTTTTTGACATAACTCCATGAATTCGCGCGTATTATTTTCCTTGAGCCCCCAATAATAGGATGGATATTCCCTAAGTTCATGAATGCGCGACCCATGTGTGCGAGAGATATCAATTCCGTTTTTAGACAGATAATTATAAATCGTGTTGTTCATCATTTTACTGCACTCCCGGTAATTCGTCTCACCGATAAATTTCGATTTATCTAACTCTCAAAGATAATGATTCTTGGTCACTTCCCCTCTCTCACGA
>JAKSJG010000066.1 GCA_024398365.1 Bacteroidales bacterium
ATTATGATGGCCCTCATCTTCCTCGTGATGTGGCTCTTTATGGTCCGTCCTCAGAAGAAACAGCAGAAGGAGCTTGACGATTTCCGCAAGGCTCTCAAGAAGGGCGACAAGGTGGTCACTCTCGGCGGTATCCACGGCAGCGTGGCTGAAATCAGCGAGAAGACCATTCTGCTTGAGGTTGACAACAATGTCAAGATCCGTGTTGACAAGGCCTCAATCGTGAAGGATTTTGCGGACGCGCTCAAGTAGCGGTCCTTTTGCGGTATGGCCATTTCCGGAAAAAAGGCAAAACTCAGACAGAGAAGGGGGGATGTGACACTTCTGGTGGTGTCCCTCCTTCTGGCTGTTTTTATATGGCTGGTCCATAACCTTACCGGAGATTATTTCACATACCGTCAGTTCAATGTCATTGCCATATCCGATCTGGACGGCTATGCGCAGGCTTCCACATCTCCGGTGCTCCTCACCGTGGGCGGGCAGGCGAAGGGATATGACCTTATCTCGCGCCGCAGCAGACGTCTTCCTGAGGATGTGACGGTCAAGCTGGATGCGAGCCTGTTCACGGCGGACCCGTCCCGCAAGGACGTGTTCACCATCTCCGGCGAGGATATGCAGAAATATCTGGACGATGCCATCGGCACTGATTTCAGTGTGACCGTGATTGCGGAGGAGAAGATTTCATTCACCTTTTCGCCTCAGTCCTACCGCAAGGTGCCTGTGATAGTGCCGGAGATATCCATTAGCTACGCCCCGCAGTACATGAAGACGGGCGCGCTGAGCATCACTCCCGATTCGGTGCTGGTGTACGGCAACGTAGCAGACCTTGAAAAGGTGACTTCAGTCACTTCGCGGCCCATACGCCTTCAGGGGCTGAGCTCCGACACCCGAGGTGAGGTGAGCCTCAACCGCATCCCCGGCATGCGTCTGGGATGCCGCTCCATTCAGTACCACATACCTGTGGACAGATTCGTGGAGGAGACTGTTGACGTGGAGCTCAAGGTGAGGGATGTCCCTCTCGGCAAGAAGGTCCTGCTTCTGCCTTCCCACGTCAGGGTTGTCTGCCGCGTTCCTTTCTCGGAGAAGAAGCGTCTTTCGGCTGAGGACCTGTCCTGCACCCTCAGGTACAGGGATCTGGCATCCTCAATCAGCTCCAAGGTCATACCAAGGATGACCTCATCCACCTGCAAGATCTATTCATACGAGACCGAGCCGAAGATGGTGGATTTCATAATATCGGAGGACAGGTGATGGAGAGGGCGAACATACTGGTCAGCGGCGGTATCGGCTGCGGCAAATCTTTCGTGCTGGAAGCATTCAATGCCCTGGGCATACCGTCATACGATGCGGATTCGAGGGCGAAGGGCCTGTATGACACTGACAGCGCTTTGCTCGCGGCTGTCGTGGATTCCGCCGGAGAGGACGTGCTGAGCAGCGACGGCAGGCTGGACCGGAGGATGCTGGCTTCGAAGATATTTGCGTCGCCAGAGCTGCGCGCACGCATCGAAGCTCTGGTGCATCCGGCAGTGATGCGGGATTTCGCGCGCTGGCGCGATGAGCAGGACTGCCCTCTGGCCATCATGGAGTCGGCCATACTGCTCGAACACCCTGAACTGCTTGCGGACATGGACTGGAAGCTGGTGGTGACTGCGCCGATGGAGGTGCGCATGAAGCGCATTGCCGCCCGCGACAATGCCACAGGGGAGCAGATTGCAGCCCGGATGGCAAGTCAGTGGAGCGATGAACGCCGCGTGGCACTGGCTGATTTTGTAATAGAAAATGACGGCATCCAAGCGATTTTGCCGCAAATTATTGTATTTTTGAAACAAATTAAATTCATAAGATAGGACAATGGAAAAAACAGATCTCAGAAAGATACTTTCTATCTCAGGAGAGCACGGACTCTTCGAGTATGTAGCACAGGCCAAGGCCGGCCTCATCGCGGAAAACCTTGAAACAAAGCGTCGCACCACCTTCGGTGCACAGGCACGCGTGTCATCTCTCGCCGACATCTCCATCTATACCGAAACGGCTGAGATGCCTCTCAAGGAAGTGTTCCGCGCCATCGCGGCGAAACTCGACGGCGGTGAGTCAATCTCTTCAAAGGCAGCTTCAAAGGATATCGAGAAGTTCTTCGGTGAGGTTGTCCCTGAATACGATGCAGACCGCTTCTATGTATCTCACATGAAGAAGGTGCTTGACTGGTACAACTGCCTCAGGCAGTTCGCAACCCTCGACTTCGCAGACGAAGAGGAGGAGACAGAGGAACAGGATGCCTAAGCTTCAGCTCATAACTCTTGGGTGCTCCAAGAACAGGGTTGATTCTGAACATCTTCTGAGCAGGGCCGTTGAGGCCGGATGGGAGATTTCTCCCGAAGGGGAGGATCTCGCAGCTGCGGGTGTCGATACGGTACTTATCAATACCTGCGGTTTCATAGGCGATGCGAAGGAAGAGTCGATCAATGTAATATTGGAAGCCGGCAGGGCAAGGTCCGAGGGCCTTGTCAGGCGGCTTCTCGTTTTTGGCTGCCTCGCACAGCGCTACCGTGACGAACTTCCGGAACTCCTTCCGGAGGTCGACGGTTTCTATGGCATGAATGAGATGGGCCGCCTCAAGGCGGACCTCGGCATCGTGGATGCGACCACCGACCTCGAATATGTGGGCCGCCGTCTGACCACGCCGAAGCATTATGCTTATCTGAAGATATCTGAAGGATGCGACAGGCGCTGTTCATACTGCGCAATCCCGCTCATACGCGGACCGCACGTCAGCGTTCCTGAGGAGATCCTGCTCCGCGAGGCGCGCGCCCTGGCTGCCGCCGGCGTGAAGGAACTCATACTCATCGCACAGGACACCACTTACTACGGCCTGGACATCTACGGCAAGCGTACTCTTGGCAGACTCATAGAGAAGATTTCGGAGATAGAAGGCATAGAATGGATAAGGATACATTATTCCTACCCTGATGCATTCCCGGAAGACGTGCTTGAGATAATGGCCTCCAACTCCAAGCTGTGCAAGTACATAGACATACCTTTGCAGCACTCGGCGGATGCGGTTCTCAAGGCAATGCACCGCTCTGTCGATGGCCGTCAGACACGCGAGCTGGTCGAGAAATTCCGCCGCATGGTGCCTGATGTGGTGCTCAGGACCACAATGATGGTGGGACATCCGGGTGAGGGAGACGCCGAATTCGAAGATCTTCTGGACTTCGTGAAGGAGTACCGCTTCGAACGACTGGGAGCTTTCCAGTACAGCGAGGAGGAGGGTACCTTCGGAGCCCTCAATCTGCCTGATATTATCGCTCCGGAAGTAAAACAAGAACGTTACAATCGCCTAATGGAGGCACAGAGCGCCATTTCTGAGGATTTCAATCTTTCCAGAATCGGTCGCCGCGAGAAGGTGCTTGTGGATTCTTACACTGACGGCGTCCTGGTGGCGAGATCCTATGGTGAATCACCTGAAGTTGACGGTGAGATACTGATAGGTGACACGCAGTCAATCAATAAGTTGGATATTAACAATACCATCGGCAATTTCGTCGATGTTGAAATCAGGTCGGCCAGTGAGTATGACCTTCTGGCCGAAATAGTATAATTTCATATCATGGGACTTCTAGACGGAAAAGTAGCCCTCATTACGGGCGCTGCCAGAGGAATAGGCAAGTGCATAGCCAAGGCATTCGCCGCCGAAGGCGCAGACATAGCATTCACTGATCTTGCCATAGACGACAATGCTCTCGCCACAAAGGCGGAGCTCGAGGCTCTCGGAGCCAGGGTCGTGGCAATCGCTTCCAATGCTGCGGATTTCGAGTCCGCCCACAAGGCAGCCGAGCAGGTCAAGGCTGAGCTTGGCCGCATCGACATACTTGTCAACAACGCCGGTATCACAAAGGACACCCTGATGCTCAGGATGACCGAGGACCAGTGGGATGCTGTCATCAATGTCAATCTCAAGAGCGCGTTCAACTTCATACATGCGGTGTCTCCGGTGATGCTCAAGCAGAGGGGCGGCTCCATCATCAATATCAGTTCGGTTGTCGGCATTCACGGCAACGCGGGCCAGTGCAATTATTCAGCTTCCAAGGCAGGAATGATAGGCCTGGCCAAGAGCATTGCCAAGGAACTCGGCTCCCGTGGCGTGCGCGCCAATGTCGTGGCTCCTGGCTTCATCCTTACGGATATGACCGCCAGCATGCCTGAGGACGCTCTCAAGGCATGGGAGGCGCAGATTCCTATGCGCCGTGGCGGAACTCCTGAAGAAGTCGCAAAGGTCTGCACCTTCCTGGCATCCGATCTTTCTTCCTATGTTTCAGGTCAGATTATTCAGGTTGACGGTGGAATGGGCATGTAGTTTGCTTGTATTCCCGGGTCGAATGATAATTTTAGATTCATAATGAAGAAAACCCTTATCACAGCAGCTGCAATAATCATCGCGGGCGCAATGCTCCCGGTTGCCGTTTCACAGTTCAAATCATATGACCGCACGGTGGAGGTGAAAGGCCTCTGCGAGAGGGAGGTCAAGGCTGACAAAGTCATCTGGCCTCTCAGCTATATGGTGATGGGCAATGACCTTTCGTCTGTCCTGTCTGAAACGGAAGAGAATAATGCCTCAATTGTGGAATTTCTCAAGAGCGGCGGAATCGATGCGTCCTGCATCACCGTGGCCACTCCGCAGATATCTGACAAGTTCGCGAGCGAATACGGCAACAATGACCGCGTTTTCCGCTACCTGATGACCAATATTGTGACCGTATGCACTTCTGATATAGATGCGGTCCTCGCTCTTCAGAGCCGTCAGGACGAACTCCTCAAGAAGGGTATAACTCTCACCACCGGCTGGCAGGCTCAGCCTCAGTTCAAATTCGAGGGTCTCAATGACATCAAGCCTGAGATGATAGAGGAAGCTACCGCCAACGCCAAGGAGGCCGCCAGAAAGCTGGCTGAGGATTCCGGCAGCAAGGTGGGAAAGATCAAGAGTGCTGTCCAGGGCACGTTCAGCATCGAGGACCGTGACTCGAATACTCCGAGCATCAAGAAAGTCCGCGTTGTGACATACGTCTGCTACTATATCAAGCACTGATCAGCTGCGGCATATACAGAAAGAGCGGACCTGCCGGCCCGCTCTTTTTTGTATGTAAATCGATGAATTACAGCTTGAATCCGTCCTTGAGGCTTGTGGTCTTGTTCATCACGAGCTTGTCAGGGGTGGAGTCCGGATCCTTGAAGAAGTATCCGACGCGCTCGAACTGTACTGCGATGCCGCTGTTGTCCTCGAGGAGGGCAGGCTCTGCGTATCCGGTCTTTACCACAAGGCTCTCAGGGTTGAGGAATTCCTTGTAGTCGCGGTCCTCAGGGATGTTGCCCATGTCGGCCTCGGTGAAGAGGCGGTCGTAGAGACGGCATTCGATTTCCTTAATGTATGCGGTGCTGACCCAATGGATGGTGCCCTTGACTGAGCGCCACTGGCCTGTGATAGGGTGTGTGTCCGGGTCGTAGGTGCACTTGAGCTCGATGACCTTGCCGTCAGCGTCCTTGATGACTTCGTTGCACTTGATGATGAAGGTGTATTTGAGACGCACCTCGCCGTCCGGCTTGAGGCGGAAATATTTCTTCGGAGCATCCTCCATGAAGTCTGCGCGGTCGATGAGCAGTTCGCCTGTGAAAGGTATCTTGCGTTTTGCGCCTTCAGGATCCGCAGGGTTGAGCGGAGCGTCGAACCATTCGACCTTGCCCGGCTCCCAGTTGGTGAGGGTGATCTTGATAGGGTCGTCTGAGACGACCATGTAGCGGTTGCTGCGCTCGTTGAGGTCCTGGCGGACGCACCATTCGAGCAGTCCGATATCCATCAGCTGGTCGCGCTTGCTGACGCCGATCTTCTCGCAGAATGCCTTGAGGGCCTGCGGAGTGTAGCCGCGGCGGCGTACACCGCAGAGGGTCGGCATGCGTGGGTCATCCCAGCCTGAGACGAGGCCCTTCTGGACGAGTTCGAGCAGCTTGCGCTTGCTCATCAGGGTGTATGTGAGGTTCAGGCGGGCGAATTCGTACTGGTGGCTCGGATAGATGCCGAGGGTCTGGATGAACCAGTCGTAAAGCGGGCGGTGAACGTCAAACTCCAGCGTACAGATGGAGTGGGTGATGTTTTCAATGGAGTCGCACTGGCCGTGGGTGTAGTCGTACATAGGATAGATGCACCACTTGTCGCCTGTGCGGTGATGGTGTGCGTGCTTGATGCGGTAGAGGATAGGGTCGCGGAACATCATGTTCGGGTGGGCCATGTCTATCTTCGCGCGGAGCACTTTCTCGCCGTCGGCGTATTTGCCGTCGCGCATTTCGCGGAAGATGCGGAGGTTCTCCTCCACGCTGCGGTTGCGCCAAGGGCTGTCGGTGCCCGGAGTCTCGACGGTACCGCGTCCCGCGCGGATCTCCTCGAGGGTCTGGTCGTCAACGTATGCCTGTCCGCGCTGGATCATCATCTCGGCCCATTCGTACAGCTGGTCGAAATAATCCGATGCGTAGCATTCCTTCTCCCACTGGAATCCGAGCCACTTGATATCCTCCTTGATGGCGTCCACGTACTCTGTGTCCTCCTTGGTAGGGTTGGTGTCATCGTAGCGGAGGTTGGTCTTGCCGCCGTATTTCTGAGCGAGGCCGAAGTTGATGCAGAGGCTCTTGGCGTGGCCAAGGTGGAGGTAACCGTTAGGTTCCGGCGGGAAGCGGGTCAGGATGGACTCGAATTTGCCGGCCTTAAGGTCGTCTTCTATGATTTCCTCGAGAAAGTTAAGTTTCTTCTCAGTGTTCTCGGTTGTGGTGATATTCTCTTCCATTGAAATGCTTTTTATGCGAAATGACAAATATAATGCTTTTTTGCGTTATCTGTACTGCAGGGTGCGTGTGAACTCGGTTTTGAAGATGCCTTTGTCATCCAATGCGCTGCCTTTGCGGATTCGGGTGAAGTTCATCTCTTCGAAGCGGATGGTGTCGTTCCGGAAACGGCCGCCGTTGGCATCGCCGTCCACGTCCTCGATGACATACCAGAGATATTCCGGCCAGGTCTTGACGGAGTCGTGGAAGTGGCCCTTCTTGTCAGTGTCGCACGGGTCAAAGGTGACGTCATCCGTAAAGTGGCCCGTGACCATGAGGTTCCAGACAGGATTGCCTTCCGGATCGCATACGGTGCCATCGACAATGTAGGTGGCCTCGTATGTGATGAACGTGTCGCAGGATGTCGCGGCCATCAGAAGTGCGGCGAGGAGGAGGGTGATTTTCAATCTCATTTCTGTATCACTGTAATGCTTGTGAAGGCGTCGCCGGATTCGAGATGGATATCCCACGAAGCGGGATTGTCAGAAGGTTCTACCTTGACTCTCACGGTGTTGGGACGGATGATCTCGGCACTGATGCCCGGGGCTTTGGCGGTCATGTATTCGTTGTTGCGGCCAGGGTCGGCGTGCCAGTATTTTTCGCTGTTGTGAGGCTTGATGTCGTTGAGCCACCATTTGTCGTAGTTGAGGCATATCACTGTCTGCTCGCCGCCTTCCTTGCCGAATGACAGGGTGTCGGCGGTCATGCGTATGGCGTCCCAGAGTCCGACGAGGCCGTCTTCCGCGTCAACTGTCTTTACCGGTATTCCGATTTCCTCTTCCGTTGTTGTCATTTCTCCCGTGGAATTGTTCCCGCAGCGTTTCTGGCTGCCGCAGGATACTGCAACGGCGCTGCATATCACCGCCATTGCGGAAAGTACTGTCCTGTTCATAATGTAAAGATACTTATTCTTTTTGCTTTTTGATGCCAAAAGCAGTATTTTTATGATTT
>JAKSJG010000067.1 GCA_024398365.1 Bacteroidales bacterium
ATTTCGTCCGTACCTTTCGGAGCGGGATTTCGCTGATAGGCCTCAGAGGGCCGTCTGGGGCAGGTTCGGTTCTGATAGCCGGGAAAGGTGCGGAGCCAGAAGCCCCTGGGAAGGAGATTTTGTACGTACCTGCCAGGACGGAAATTGCCGATGGGCCTCTGAGGGCTGTCTGAGGCAGGATGGGGCCGGATAGCCAGAATAGGTACGGAGTCAGAAGGGCCTGGGAGGGCGTTTTTGTCCGTACCTGTCGGGACGGAAATTGCCGATGGGCCTCTGAAGGCCATCTGAGGCCGGTCTGGGCCTGACTGCCCGAAGAGGTGCGGAGCCAGAAGGGCCTGGGAGGCCGATTTCGTCCGTACCTGTCGGAGCGGGATTTCGCTGATAGGCCTCAGAGGGCCGTCTGGGGCAGGTTCGATTCTGATGGCCGGGAAAGGTACGGAGTCAGAAGGGCCTGGGAAGGAGATTTTGTCCGTACCTGTCGGGAAGGGGAAATACCGATGGACCTTTGATGGCTCCCTCTAGCATGCCGCGGTCGCCGGATCGCGAGGGGGTTCACAGCAGACATGGTATGTCTGCGGCCCGAGCAGCAGGGCTTTAGCCCGCCGACTATGGTTTCGGACAACGCATATCCTGTCTCCGCTTTATGGGTCAGCTGGGAGATGGCTTTTCTTACGGAGCGATCAGGACGAAGGCCGGGAAGTTGCGGACCTCGGCTTTCCAGACGGCTTCCATACCCAATTCAGGGAATTCCACGCACTCGATACTGCGTATGTATTCCTGCGCGAAGAGCGCAGCGGCACCGCCGACCGTGCCGAGATAAAAACCTCCGTTGCGATGGCAGGCGGCCTCAACTTCAGCCGAACGCCCGCCCTTGGCTATCATCACCAGACTTCCGCCCAGCTTCTGGAACTCATCCACATAGACATCCATACGGCCTGCCGTGGTAGGCCCCATCGAGCCGCAGGCCATGCCTTCCGGCGTCTTGGCCGGACCGGCATACATCACAGGATGGTCCTTCATATAGGAAGGCATCTCCCCTCCCTTGCGTATGCGTTCCGCGATACGCGCGTGCGCTATGTCGCGTGCGACAATGAGAGTGCCGTTCAGGCTCAGCCGCGTCCCTACAGGACACGCCCTGAGCTGTGAAAGTATCTCAGGCATAGGCCTGTCAATATCTATGGCAACCACCTCATCGTCATCAGCGGCATCCATGCCTTCGAGCCAGCGCTGCGGATTGGCATCCAGATCCTCTATCCATATACCCTCCGCATCAATATAACACTTGATATTGCGGTCCGCGCTGCAGCTGACGCCAATGCCTATGGGACATGACGCCCCGTGGCGCGGAAGCCTTGCCACCTTCACGTCGTGAGCCAGACAGCTGCCGCCGAACTGGGCCCCTATACCGCTGCGGCGGCATTCTTCGAGCAGGACAGCTTCGAGCTCCGCATCGCGAAGCACGCCGTCCAGATGGTCACAGGACAGAAGTTTGACTGCCTTGAGATTGGCTTCTGCCGATGTGCCGCCCACACAGATGGCGATATGATACGGCGGACAGGCCGACGTACCAAGGGCACGTATCTGCTCCGCCAGGAAAGGCACCAGAGCCTCCGGTCTGAGTATGGCTTTAGTCTTCTGGAAGAGCTGGGTCTTGTTGGCCGAGCCGCCGCCCTTGGCCACGCAGAGGAAGCGGTAGCTGTCCCCGTCGCAGGCCTCGATCTCTATCTGGGCAGGAAGGTTGTCACCCGAATTGTGCTCCTCGTACATCGAGTCAGGGACATTCTGGCTGTAGCGGAAATTGTTGCCCGTGAATGCCCTGCGCACACCTTCGGTCAGCGCTGCGGCATCTCCGCCGCCGGTCCATACATTCTGACCCTTCCAGCCGTAGATGATGGCGGTGCCGGTATCCTGGCAGAGCGGCAGGCGTCCCTCACAGGCCACGCAGGCATTGCGCAGCAGAGCGCGGGCCACGAAGCGGTCATTGGCGGAAGCCTCGGGATCGGACAGGATCGCGGCCACAGCGGCATTGTGCGCCGGGCGCAGCATGAATTCCACATCGTGGAATGCCTGCTCCGCCATCAGCTTCAACGCCTCCGGCGCCACCTTGAGCACCCTGGTCCCCTCGAATTCCACAAGGGAGACATATTGTTCCGAACCCGGTATCCTGCTGTAACCTTCCATGAGAATCTAGTTGTTCATCAGATATTCCTTCATGAAGGCATTGATATCACCGTCAAGCACAGCCTGGGTGTCAGTGGTCTCATATCCGGTACGAAGGTCCTTGACCATCTTGTATGGATGCAGGACGTATGAGCGTATCTGCGAGCCCCACTCTATCTTCTTCTTCTGGCCTTCGAGCTCCGCCTGCTTCTCCTGACGCTTCTTCAGCTCGAGGTCATAGAGATGCGACTTGAGGATGCGGAGTGCGTTCTGGCGGTTGTCCAGCTGCGAACGGGTCTCGGTGTTCTCCACCACGATGCCCGTCGGGATATGGCGCACGCGCACGCCGGTCTCCACCTTGTTGACGTTCTGTCCGCCCGCTCCGCTGGAACGGTAAGTATCCCACTCAAGGTCGGACGGGTTGATCTCGATCTCTATGGTGTCATCCACCAGAGGATAGACGAATACGGAAGAGAATGTGGTCTGTCGCTTGCCCTGGGCGTTGAACGGCGAGATGCGCACCAGGCGGTGCACTCCGTTCTCGGCCTTCAGATAGCCGAAGGCATATTCGCCCTCGAACTCTATGGTGCAGGACTTTATGCCGGCCTCATCACCCTCGAGCACGTCTGATATATGTATCTTGTAGCCATTGCGCTCACCCCAGCGGGTGTACATGCGCATCAGCATCTCGGACCAGTCATTGGCCTCGGTACCGCCGGCACCTGAATTGATCTTGAGTATCGCGCCCAGATTGTCGCCTTCGCCGCTGAGCATATTGCGCAACTCGAGGTCTGACACGGCGCCTTCAAGGGCGGAATAAGCGGCATCGATGTCGTCGGCAGCATCCTCGCCGAACTCCCAGAGCGTATCGAGGTCGGCCTCGAGTGCCTTGAGACGGTCATATCCTTCCACCCAGTATTTGACTGCAGCGACTTCCTTCAGGAATGCTTCCGCCGCCTTGGCGTCATCCCAAAAGTCCGGAGCCGTTGTCTTTTCCTGCTTCAGAGAGAGGTCCTCACGCTTCGCAGGGATGTCAAAGACACCTCCCCAACGTCCCAACGCGCTGTTTAAGATCTTTAATTTGTTCTAATGCTATCATAAATCTTACGTATTTGATCGTAACTGTATCCGCGGCCCAGGGCATAGCGGAATAGCTTCTCGCGCCGCTTCTGCGGGTCCTGTTCGCCGCGCAGCGAACGCAGTTTCGCACTCAGGAGCTCCGCCAGGCGGGAGTCGGCTGCATCCGCATCGGCCTCTTCGAGAGCCGCCGCTATGATGTCCGACGGTATGCCCTTGCTCTGCAAAGATAATCGGATTTTGAGAATACCCCAACCCTGCAGGGCGCTTTTGTCATGCACGAATGCCGCGGCATAGCGCGCCTCGTTGATGTAGTTCTCGCTGCAGAGCTGCTCCACGGCCCCCTCCGGGTCCTCCACCTCCAGCTTCCTGAGCTTCTCAAGTATCTCCTTCCTGCAACATTCCTTCCTGCTGCAGATACCCCTCATCCTGTCTATCGCCTTGAGCCTGTCCATGGCCATCAATTCTGAAACATTATTATTCAGCCCGGCTGAAGTGGCCGGGCTGATCTCTATTTGCTGTATTTGGCTTCCTGCTCCTTGATGAGTTCGTCGAGGACACCCGGGTCGAAGTAATTGATGCGCATGCAGCGCTTCACGTCGGCCAGAGTGCCGGCAGCCTTCGCGCGGGCCACTTCCGTACCCTGACGGAGGACCTCATATACATAAGGGATGTTCTGCTCGAGTTCGTGACGGCGCTGGCGTATAGGCTCCAGCGTGTCATTGAGCACTTCATTGAGGAACTTCTTGATCATCATGTCGCCGAGACCGCCTGCGCGGTACTGGGCCTTCACCTCGTCCAGGTTGTGGAACTCGAAGCTTACCTTCTTGCCCACGAAGCAGTCGCCGAACTTCTCGAAATGCTCGTCACGGCAGAATGCGTCGAGGTAGGTGAACACCGTGTTGCCCTCAACCTTGCCGGGATCGCTCACCTGAAGATGGCCTGGATCCGTGAACATGCCGCGGACCTTCTCCCATACAACCTCTGCGGAGTCGGAGAGATAGATGCAGTTGCCGAGGGACTTGCTCATCTTGGCCTTGCCGTCCGTGCCCGGGAGCCGCAGGCAGGCCGCATTGTCCGGAAGGAGAATGTCAGGCATCACCAGGGCCTCGCCGTAGGTGCTGTTGAACTTGTGTACTATCTCGCGTGTCTGCTCTATCATAGGAGCCTGGTCCTCGCCCACAGGGACTGTGGTGGCCTTGAATGCCGTGATGTCGGCAGCCTGGCTGATAGGGTAGCAGAAGAAGCCCACCGGTGTGCCGGCCTTGTTGTCAGAGCCGTCCTCGCTCTCGGAGAAACCGCGCATCTTGATCTCCTGCTTGACGGTCGGGTTGCGCTGGAGGCGCTGTACCGTCACGAGGTTGTTGTAGAAGAATGTGAGCTCGGTGAGTTCGCTGACCTGTGACTGGATGAATATGTGGCTCTTGGCCGGGTCAATGCCGGCTGAGAGGTAGTCCAATGCCACTTCTATGATGTTCTGACGCACTTTTTCAGGATTGTCGGCGTTGTCAGTAAGCGCCTGGGCGTCAGCGATCATGATGAATATCTCGTCGAATTCGCCGCTGTTCTGGAGCTCCACCCTGCGGCGGAGGGATCCTACGTAATGTCCAATATGAAGGCGACCGGTAGGACGGTCGCCTGTGAGAATGATCTTTGCCATTTAGTCCTTGATTTCTTTGAGCTTTTCACGAATCTGAGCCTCAATCTCGTCAGCGAGCTGAGGGTTGTCCTTCAGCAGGTTCTTGACCGCGTCGCGGCCCTGTGCGAGCTTGCTCTCGCCGTAGCTGAACCATGAACCGCTCTTCTTGATGATTTCGAGATCCACGCCGAGATCGACGATTTCGCCGATATGGGAGATGCCCTCTCCGAATACGATGTCGAATTCGGCTTTCTTGAAAGGAGGTGCCATCTTGTTCTTGACAATCTTGGCACGTGTGCGGTTGCCGGTGGCATCCTCACCGTCCTTGAGCTGTGTCACGCGGCGCACGTCAATGCGCACTGAAGCGTAGAATTTGAGGGCGTTACCGCCCGTGGTGGTCTCAGGATTGCCGAACATCACGCCAATCTTCTCGCGCAGCTGGTTGATGAAGATGCAGCAGGTGTTGGTCTTGGCGATATTGGCGGTGAGCTTGCGGAGGGCCTGGCTCATCAGGCGCGCCTGGAGGCCCACCTTGTTGTCGCCCATCTCGCCTTCAATCTCCGCCTTAGGGGTGAGGGCTGCCACGGAGTCGATGACCACGATATCCACAGCACCGCTGCGGATGAGGTTGTCGGCGATCTCCAGAGCCTGCTCGCCGTTGTCCGGCTGAGAGATCAGGAGAGTGTCGCAATCTACGCCGAGGTTGCGCGCATAAGTGCGGTCAAATGCGTGCTCCGCGTCGATGATGGCTGCGATGCCGCCCTTCTTCTGGGCTTCAGCTATTGCATGGATGGCCAGCGTGGTCTTACCGCTGGACTCCGGTCCGTAAATCTCGATCACGCGTCCGCGTGGATAACCTCCTATACCCAGGGCATTGTCCAGGGCTATGGAGCCTGTAGCGATTGTAGAAACTTCCCAGGTCGGTTGGTCTCCCATCTTCATAATTGTTCCCTTCCCAAAATCCTTCTCGATCTTGGCAATCGTTGCCTGCAGAGCCTTGAGCTTCTCCAGATTCTTGTTGTCGGCATTCTTCTCCACTTCTTCGAGTTCTTTTTCTTCCTTTGCCATAATCTGTTGTTTTTTAAACGTTAATGAATCGCTGTGGATTTGTGTCAAATCCTAAATGCAAATATACCCATTTTTTGAGGGAAATAATATTCAATTGCATTAAATTTGCAACAAACTGACTCCGCTATGAAAGAGAAATTACTGGGCAAGACGCTCGATGAACTGCGCGTTGTGGCGCAGGAACTGTCGCTTCCGGCATTTACGGCCAAGCAGATTGCAAACTGGCTATATGTCAAGCGCGTCAGGGACATTGACTCCATGACCAATCTCTCCAAGGCAGCCCGCGCCGCCCTTGCGGAGCGCTACGAGATCGGCCTCACGCCATACGCCGGCAGTGTCACGTCGGTCGATGGCACGCGCAAGTACCTCTTCCCTGCGGGGCCTGAGGACAAATACATCGAGACTGTGATGATACCCTCCTGCGAGGACTGCGGCGAGATAAGCCGCGCCACCATCTGCGTATCCTCCCAGGTGGGCTGCAAGATGAACTGCCAGTTCTGCATGACGGGCCGCGGCGGCTTCCACGGCCAGCTCGACACCGCGCAGATCATTTCGCAGTTCATAATGATTGACGAATCGGAGATCCTCACCAATGCCGTGTTCATGGGCATGGGAGAGCCTATGGACAACTGGGACAATGTCAGCCGCGCCCTGGAGATACTCACAGCGGACTGGGGATTCGCCTGGAGCCCGAAGCGCATCACCGTATCCACCGTGGGCGTCATCCCGACCCTGAAGCAGTTCCTGGACAAAAGCCGCTGCCATCTCGCAGTCAGCCTGCACAACCCTTTCCCGGACCAGCGCGCCGCGATGATGCCGGTGCAGAAGGCATATCCTCTCGAGGATGTCGTCGCACTGCTCAAGCAATATGATTTCACCGGTCAGCGGAGGGTCAGCTTCGAATATATCATGTTCGCCGGCGTGACGGACACCAAGGCGCACATCGACGCCCTCATACGCCTGCTCAGGGGTCTGGAATGCCGCATCAACCTCATACGTTTCCACGCCATCCCGGGCGCCACACTCCAGCCTTCATCGCCTCAGGCGATAGAGCAGTTCAAGGCGCGGCTCAATGCCGCCGGCATAACCACCACCCTCCGCGCATCGAGGGGTGAGGACGTGATGGCGGCCTGCGGCCTGCTCGCCGGCAAGGGACTGAAGAAGGGAGAATAGCCTATGGGAAGGAAAATCGCCGCACTATTGCTTGCAGTACTGATGCTGCAGGGTTTATTCAATGAAACGTCAGCCCAGAAGAGGGAGACACGTCCACGCATAGGCGTGGTGCTCTCCGGAGGCGGCGCAAAGGGCGCCGCACATATCGGCGTGCTCAAGGTGCTGGAAGAGTACGGCATCCCGGTGGACTGCGTAGTCGGCACCAGCATGGGCGCCATCATCGGCGGCCTGTATTCGATGGGCTACAAGGCAAATGAGATAGATTCCATCATCTCGGCACAGGACTGGGACTTCGTGATGAGCGACCGCATACCCCGCGAGCAGAGCAGCTTCGAGGACAAGCAGTATGACGGGCAATACATAGCCCGAGTGCCGTTCTCGATGGGCAACTTCGGCAAGAACTCCGAGCGCGCAGCCGATACAGTATTCGGCCCGCTCCCTCCTGCGCCGCCGAAGCCACAGACCCTCTTCGACAAGATACCTATGGCCGTGGTCAACGGTCAGAACATATACAATCTCTTCACCAGCCTCACCGTAGGCTACCAGGACAGCATTGATTTCAACAAGATGCCGATACCGTTCGCCTGCGTGGCCGTGGATGTGGTGAGCC
>JAKSJG010000068.1 GCA_024398365.1 Bacteroidales bacterium
TATACAATGCAAAATTCCAGAACAGTGGGAACAATTTCCCGTGGTATCCGTTGCCCTATAATCCGTGAGGGCGACAACCTGGCAGCCATCATAGCTGACAGCGTACTTGCAGCATCCAAGGCAGAGGGCTTCGAGATGCGTGACCGTGACGTAATCGCTGTGACTGAGTCCGTAGTGGCCAGAGCCCAGGGTAACTATGCATCTGTCGATGACATCGCACAGGATGTCCGCACCAAACTTGGTGGCGGCACAGTAGGCGTCATCTTCCCGATACTGTCCCGCAACCGTTTCGCCATCTGCCTCCGCGGCATAGCCAGCGGCTGCAAGAAGGTGGTGCTGATGCTCAGCTACCCTTCAGACGAAGTGGGCAACTCCCTCGTTTCCATCGACAAGGTGGATGAGGCAGGTGTCAACCCTTACAGCGACGTGCTTTCCCTCGAGCGTTTCCATGAGCTTTTCGGCAAGCCGAGACATGAGTTCACCGGCGTTGACTACGTCGAATATTACTCCGAGCTCGTCCGCAACTGCGGTGCGGAGGTTGAGATCGTCTTCGCCAACCAGGCAAAGGCCATTCTCCAGTACACTGACTGCGTCATAAACTGCGACATCCATACCCGCGCGCGTACAAAGCGCATCCTCAAGGCTGCGGGCGCCAAGGTGGTATGCGGTCTTGACGACATCCTCACATCGTCAATCAACGGCAGCGGCTACAATGCCAAGTGCGGCCTACTTGGTTCCAACAAGGCAACCGAGGACCGCGTGAAGCTCTTCCCGCGCGACGCACAGCCTCTCGTTGAAGACGTTCAGAAGCGTATCTTCGATGCCACAGGCAAGAAGGTCGAGGTGATGGTATATGGTGACGGCGCATTCAAGGACCCTCAGGGCAAGATCTGGGAGCTCGCCGATCCTGTAGTCTCTCCGTTCTTCACCAGCGGCCTCGTCGGCACGCCTAACGAACTTAAGCTCAAATACCTTGCAGACAATGACTTCAAGGATCTCTCAGGAGAGGAGCTCAAGCAGGCAATATCAGAAAGCATCAAGGCTAAGCAGTCCAACCTCGTGGGCAACATGGCCTCCGAAGGTACGACTCCTCGCCAGCTCACAGACCTTATCGGTTCGCTTTGCGACCTTACCAGTGGTTCCGGTGACAAGGGTACGCCTGTAGTTTTGGTACAGGGATACTTTGACAACTACACCAACGACTGATTTCAGATGAGAAAATTCATACTTGCGATGCTCGCGGCTTTCACGGCTGCGGGCATCAGTGCATACGCACAGAACATATCATTCCGCGCGGGTTCCGCCACACTTCTGTATGACGGCCGCTATTATCCGGGCCTTTTCGCGGAGAAGACCCCGACCTTCCCGAGCCTCAATCTCAAGATAGGATGGGAGGATCACAGCGGTTCGGCATTCTCGGAGATATGCAAGCATCCGGAGTACGGTATCGCATTTGACGTGGAATGTCTCGGCGACGCCCTGCCGGCAGTCGGCAGCGTCAGCCAGGGCATGAGCAACGTATATAGCGCATACGGCTATTTTGAGCGCTCATACTTCAAGACTGACCGTTTCAGTTTCGGCTATACCGCGGGCCTCGGTGTCGGCATTGTCCCGACCAAGCTCTACGACAACGTGCTCAATCCGTCGCAGATCATGATGTCAATCCCTGTCAACGGCTTCGCCACCCTGGGCATCAATGCCGAATACAATTTGAATGACAAATACGACATCGGCCTGTCAGCATATTTCAACCACAGCTCCAACGGCGCTGTCAATTTCCAGAACAAGGGCTACAACGGCTACGGCGTGGGTCTGAGCGTCAGCAAGACGGACGCCCGCTACACAGCCGCCCGCAGGGCTGAGCGCAGCAGGGTCACGAAGCCTTCATACGAAGACGGATTCAGACCTCATTTCCAGTTCGACCTTCAGGCATCCGGCGGAGTGATGGCCATCGAGGCGGTGTACGACCACACATTTGCCGAGACTGGTCTCGGCGAAAATGTGCGCAAGCCGAAGTATTCCCTCATGGCGGACTGCATGTACAAGTACAGCCGCGTCTGCGCGTCGGGTCTCGGCTTCGACCTCTTCATGACCCCGTTCTGCGACATCATCGCTGAGAATGACGGCAAGGGCATAGCCTACGAGCCGCTGTCCTACGGTATCTCCGCACGCCACGAGTTTACCTACAACAATCTGCGCACCATGGTCGGTGTCGGCCGTTATCTGCACGACAACGACGGTCTGGCGCAGAACAAGATACTTTACCAGTTCGTCAATGTCAAATACGCGTTTCCGCAGCTGGACAACGCCTACGTCGGAGTCATACTCAAGGCTCACAAGTTCAAGGCTGCCGAGAGCGTGCAGATATGCCTTGGCAAGAGTTTTTAAATAATAATTATGATATACAAGGACTTCCAGGAATGCCGGCTCTCTATGCTCGGCTTCGGCACGATGAGGCTCCCTCTCAATGAGGACAAATCCATCGATGCCGCCCAGACCGCCGCTATGGTCAAGTACGCCATTGACCATGGTGTAAACTATTTCGATACTGCGTATCCTTACCATGACGGCAAATCCGAGACGGTGGTGGGAGAGTGCCTCAAGGCATATCCTCGTGAGTCTTTCTTCCTTGCAGACAAGTTCCCGGGCCATCAGATCAGCGAAAGCTACTATCCTCAGGAAATCTTCGAGGATCAGCTTCGCAAATGCCAGGTTGACTATTTCGACTTCTACCTGATGCACAATGTCAATGAGAACAGCATCGATATCTACGAGGATCCGAAGTGGGGCATACTCGATTATTTCGTGAAGCAGAAGCAGGAGGGACGCATACGTCACCTGGGCTTCTCCAGCCACGGCGAGCCTGCACTGCTGAAGCGTTTCCTGGACGGCCCTTACGGCAAATACATGGAGTTCTGCCAGATACAGCTCAACTACCTAGACTGGGATCTCCAGAAGGCAGGGGAGAAGGTGGCAATGCTCAATGAGCGCGGCATCAAGATATGGGTGATGGAGCCTCTCCGCGGCGGCAAGCTCGCCAACCTCAGCCTTGACCGCGCCGAGCGTCTCGCTGTCCTCCGTCCTGACGAGAGTCCCGCAGCCTGGGCGTTGCGCTGGCTCCAGTCCGTCCCCGGCGTGACCATGATTCTCAGCGGCATGTCCGCACTTCCTCAGATGGAGGACAATATCCGCACCTTCGAGGCAGAGCGTCCGCTCTCCTCATCCGAGACCGCCCTTCTTGCGGAAATCGCCGCATCCCTGCACAACGGCGTGCCTTGCACAGGCTGCCGCTACTGCTGCAGCGAATGCCCTCAGGGCCTTGACATCCCTATGCTGATGCAGGCGTACAATGACTTCGAGTTCGAGACCTCATTCACCCCGCTGATGCGAATGGAATACCTTCCTGCTGACCAGCATCCTTCTTCCTGCCTCGGCTGCGGTGCCTGCGCCGCAATGTGCCCGCAGAAGATCGATATCCCCGGCACTATCGAGAAACTCAACGCCAAGATTGAGGCGGCTCCGTCATGGGCTAAAATTTGCGCTCAACGCAATGCCGCCCTCACCGAAATGCGTAACAACAGCAAATAGATATGAAGACTTTCAAGACTCTGGCATTCTGCCTCGCAACAGGACTCGTGATAGCTTCGTCCTGCGGCAATTCCAACAAGGTGACCGCTGTCTCCGCTCAGGATGCGGTACTGTCCAACATCGCCGCCCGCAAGAGCGTGCGCGCCTTCCTCGACACCGAGGTTACTGAAGAGCAGATGAATACACTTCTCCGCGCTGCAATGGCTGCTCCGTCAGGCCATGACGTCCGTCCATGGAGCTTCATTGTGCTCCGTGACAAGGCTCAGTTCGACGGCATATTCGGCCGCGAGAACCACAACTGGCGCATTTTTCAGAAATCTCCTGCCATCGTGGTGATCTGCGCTGACACCACAGTGGCTGTCAAGGCCCGCAAGGACCCTGACGAAGTGGCTTCACGCCGTCCCAACGGCACTTGGCGCGACGATATGGGCGCCTGCACGCAGAACTTCCTCCTTGCAGCCGAAGCCATGGGACTCGGCGCCGTATGGACAGCCTGCTATCCATATCCGGACCGCATGGACCCTGTCCGCAAGGCTCTCGAGCTGCCTGACAACGTAGTCCCTTATGCCGTCGTTCCTGTCGGTTATCCTTCCGCTCAGTTCGAGCCCAAGGACAAATGGGATCCCGACCGCATCCATCACGGCAAGTGGTAATCCTGGTACCGTCAGCCCGGCCACATCTGTGGCGCTTAAGTGTCTGTCAATCAGCTGAATGAAGTAGTGCCACCTGCGTGATTTTGCGCAGGTGGCACTGACTTAAGTGCTTGGCAATCAACGTGGTAAATGCCACATAATCTTTCTTTTCAGATCAAGCCCATTGACAAATGGGATGCGCATCATCGATAAAACGGTCCCGACGGCATTCATTACGGCAAGTGGTAATCCTGGTACCGCCAGCCCGGCCACATCTGTGGCACTTAAGTGTCTGTCAATCAGCTGAATGAAGTAGTGCCACCTGCGTGATTTTGCGCAGGTGGTACTGGTTTAAGTGTTTGGTAATCAGCGTGGTAAATGCCACAAAATCTTTCTTTTCAGATCAAGCCCATTGTCAAATGAGAAGCGCAACATCGATGAAACGGTCCCGACGGCATCCACTACGGCAAGTGGTAATCCAATCGCCACTCCGGCCACATCTGTGGCACTTAAGTGTCTGTCAATCAGCTGAATGAACTAGTGCCACCTGCGTGATTTTGCGCAGGTGGCACTGGCTTAAGTGCTTGGTAATCAGCGTGGTAAATGCCACAAAAAAGGCTTCCGGAATTCCGGAAGCCTTTTTTGTATGAAGACCGAAATTGTTATTTCGTGTATTTATAGAGGCAGATGCTCTTCTGGTTTGTGTAAGTAGATGATTTGAAGTATCTGAAACGTAACTGATTACTTGCGGCGTTAAACCGCAATACAGCTCCTGCTGCACATGCAATGGTGACATCACCGTTGGATTTTACGGTTACTGTGTTTGCATATGCTGTTGTGCTGGTGGCAAGACCATTGTCATTCTTTGTTTGGCCGAAGTACATACCGCTTGTACCCTTGAACGAGCCGTCTGCGCTTGAATATGTAAATTCAGCGCTCTTGAGAGAGGCTGTTGCTTCGATACTTTCACCGGAGATTGTGACATCAACAGTGTTGCCGACTGCATCAAATGTTGTCAGTGCTCCGTTGAATGCTACGCTTGTTGTATCGCAGACGATGAGGTACTGACCATCGGTAAGCTGGGAAGCGGATGTAACGCGTACATACTTTCCGCCTGTAGAGACGTTGGCAGCCACGGTGATGGTGTATTGAGCTGACTTTGTGGTACCGTTCTCAGTGTAGGATACAGTCACTGTCTTGGTTCCTGTGCTTGTCATATCCGGTGTTGAAACTGAAGTTGGGATGACTGTCTTTGTGGTTCCGCCATCATATGTTGCTGTGCAGGTACCGTCGAATTCGAATTTGTCACCTACATAGAAAGAAGTCGTCTGACCGCTCACTTCAATGCCTGTGAGATTCTTTACAATTGATGTACGTGTTTCATAGTAAATGGTGATTGATGAAAAACCAACTGTCTTCAATATAGCTGCGGAAACGGCTGAACTTTCGTTCTGTGGAGTGACTGTAACGGTTGTGCCGTTCAGTGTAGCTGCGGCATTGGTCCATGTGCTTGTTGCGAAATCGTTTGCATAAGAATCAGACATGGCTGTGAATTCAATCTTGTTGATGATGTATCCTGCAGCAGGAGTGATGGTAAGGATGTTGCCATTGTAAAATCTTGTACTTAAGTAATTTTTCGATGTTCCTGGAACGTAATTGGTTGCCGGAGATTTACTTGTACCCTGATTGTTGGTCACTGTTGCGTAGTCTGATGTCCATGTAACTGCTTTGGAAGAAGTATCGGAGTATGACGCCTTGCTGAGGTCCCAGGTGTAGTGTGGCTTTTCAGGTACAATTGCGTTGAGTTCGAGGCTCTGGGTGCTGATTGTTCCGGCTGTGAATGTCACGTCCTTGGAAACAGTCTTTTCAATCTCGCTTATGCCTGCTGCAGTGGTGATCTTGAAGCTGATCTTGCTGTTGGCTGCAAGAGTTGTAGGGGCGATAGGAACGTAAACGTGGAATGAGGCTCCGTTTGCAACAGTATTGCTGCCTGATACGTTAACGGTGCAGCTGTTGTACACATAATCGTTCCCGGATGCCTTGAGTGTGCCGTCGTATGACGGATAATATGTGCCGCAGAACTTCTTGCCACTTGGGAATGTTACCTGGAGGCTCTTGATTGCAGTCTCGCTTCCTGAATTGTTGACGATAGTGAAATCGAGGAGGGCTGCGAGGTGATGCAGGTTGATGGTGAGGTTTTCAGGGGACTGGCCCTTGGCAACGCCGATCATAGGTGCGTTAGCCATGATGCCGTCCATTGACTGACCTGACTGTGAGATGGTCTGTGCACCTACGTTAACCCATTTGCTGTATGCGCTAGGGTTGACTTTCTTTGAATCGAGGAAGAATGAACCGCCGTTAGCTGGGAAGAATGCGTAGAAGTCGTAAGTCTTCTGTGCATCGAGTGTGGTGTCACCGCTGAAGGTGTTGCTGCCGATGTAACTGAATTCCCTGGCAACTGTGAGGGTGTCAGTACTGCCGCTGAGCACTGCGCCGAAAGCGATCTTGTCACCGCTCTGCCATACCACGTTGTTGTTGTCAATGCCGGCACGGGTGTCTGTGCTGACCTTGAATGAGAAATTGCCCTTAGGGGCTTCGATAGTGCTGTCAAGATTGTTGCAGCTTGTGAGAGCCAATGCTCCGAGCATCAAACTCATCAGAATAAATGATTTCTTCATTTTTTTTGTCTCCTTTGAGTTTAGTCGCACCAATTGTCGTTGCCTGGTGTCCATGGATCAGGCTTCACGTTTCCTGAAGCGGCGATGAATGACTGGCATTCAAGGCTCAGGATTTCGGTCTCAGGAGTGCTGTAGCGCAGTTCCTGAGCATTTGATACATTGTTTTTCATTAATTTATTTATTGAATATGTTATGATTCCAATCTACAAATATACCTATATATTACAATATAGCAAAAAAGGAGGCCGATAAGCCTCCTTTTTATTAGTTGTATATGAATGCAAGCGGATTACTTGACTTCTTCGAAATCTACATCCTGAGCATTGTTGTCGGATGAACCGTTGTCCTGAGGGCCCTGCTGAGCGCCGCCATTGAAGCCTGCGCCGCCATTGAAGCCTCCGTTGAAGCCTGCGCCAGGATTTGCGCCCTGTGCGCCCTGAGCGGCCTTGGCCATATCTTCGCTTGCAGCGTGCCATGCGTTGTTGAGAGCATCGCTTGCGCTGTCGATATCAGCGATATTCTGGCTCTTGTGAGCTTCCTTGAGTTTCTCCATTGCGGACTCGATTGCGCTCTTCTTGTCAACAGGGATCTTGTCGCCGT
>JAKSJG010000069.1 GCA_024398365.1 Bacteroidales bacterium
TACGGTGTATTCGTTGACCTCGGCGGTGTTGACGGTCTCATCCACATCACAGACCTCTCATGGGGCCGCATCAACCATCCTGAAGAGGTTGTTGCCCTCGACCAGAAGATCAACGTCGTTATCCTCGACTTTGATGACACCAAGAAGCGCATCGCTCTCGGTCTCAAGCAGCTCACTCCTCATCCATGGGATGCACTCGATGCAAACCTCAAGGTCGGTGACGTTGTAAAGGGTAAGGTAGTCGTTATCGCTGACTACGGTGCATTCGTAGAAGTTCAGCCAGGTGTTGAAGGTCTCGTTCACGTTTCAGAGATGAGCTGGAGCCTCCACCTCCGCAGTGCACAGGACTTCCTCAAGGTCGGTGAAGAAGTTGAGGCAGTTATCCTCACACTCGACCGCGACGAGCGCAAGATGTCCCTCGGTATCAAGCAGCTCAAACCGGATCCATGGGCATCCATCGCAGAGAAGTACCCTATCAACTCAAAGCACACTGCAACTGTACGCAACTTCACCAACTTCGGTGTATTCGTAGAGCTTGAAGAAGGTGTTGACGGTCTCGTACACATCAGCGACCTCAGCTGGACCAAGAAGATCAAGCATCCTTCAGAGTTCACAGCTATCGGCGAGAAGCTCGAGGTTGTAGTTCTCGAAGTCGACCAGGAAAACCGTCGTCTCAGCCTCGGCCACAAGCAGCTTGAGGAGAATCCTTGGGATTCATACGAGACAATCTACACAGTAGGTTCAATCCACGATGGCACTGTTGCCAACATCGTTGAGAAGGGCGCTATCATCAGCCTCGCAGAGGGTGTTGAAGGTTACTGCTCAGCAAAGAACCTCGTTAAGGAAGACGGCACCACCGCAAAGGCAGGTGAGGTTCTCCCATTCCGCGTAGAAGAGTTCAACAAGTCAAGCAAGAAGATCTCCCTCTCTCACACCAAGACTTACGCAAAGGCACAGAAGGAAGATGCTGAGCCTGCAGTAAAGGAAGACAGCGAGGCAAAGAACACACAGAAGGCAGTCAAGAAGCTCAAGGCCAACCTCGAGAAGACTACCCTCGGTGACATCTCCGAGCTTGCAGCTCTCAAGAGCGAAATGGAAAAGGCTCAGGAATAATTTCTGATGGAATTTTCTCTTACAACTTTAGGGTCAGGCTCCGCCAAGCCCTTGGTTGACAAATATTCAAGCGTCCACGTGCTAAATGCGCGTGGACGTTTGTTTTTGATTGACTGCTGTGAGGGCGCACAGTTCCAGCTGGTGCGCTATCACCTGTCGATGATGAAGATAGACCACATCTTCATCTCCCACCTTCACGGTGACCATTGCTTCGGTATTTTCGGCCTGCTTTCGACTATGGCCCTGATCGGCCGCAAGACTGACCTTCATATCTACGCTCCCCGGGATTTCTCCTCAGTGCTGAATTTTTTCATGGGGCATTTCGGCGAAGGCCTCAAATACAATATCATCCACCATCCGCTGACCTTCCACGACAAGCAGCTGATATGTGAGACAAAGACGGCCGACGTGTATGCCTTCCCGCTGAACCACGGCATTGAGACCTACGGTTTCCTTTTCCGTGAGAAATGGCAGGACCATCCTCTCGCGCCGAAGGACCGCTATGTCAGGAGTGTGGCATATTGCAGCGACACTGCCCCTTTCGAACGCCTGGCGGAATGGGTGGACGGGGTTGACATACTTTACCACGAGACTACTTATACCGAGGACTTGCGCGTCCAGGCGGCCGCGCGCTTCCATTCGACTGCGGCCCAGGCGGCGAAAGTTGCCGCACAAGCCCGGGTCGGCAAACTTATTGCAGGGCATTTCTCGTCCCGCTACAAGGACCTGAGTGTCATTCTGGATGAGGCCTGCCCGATATTCCCTGAGACATACCTTGCAGAAGAAGGGAAGAAGTTTGAAATACCTTATAGAAGATTAGATGAAGAATAATCCGTTGAGGATGCCGGCCTTTGCCTTGCTCCTCTGCCTCTGCACCCTTGCTCCGGCCCAGCCGGCCAGCCAGTCACTGTACAACTCCCTTGAGAAACTCAGCCGCTCTCTCGTGCTGATCAATGGCAGTTATGTGGATACCGTCAGCAACAAGAAGCTGGTGGACAATGCCATAAATGCCTTTGTGACCACACTCGACCCTCACTCCGCATACATCCCGGCCGAGCAGGTTGAGGAGGTGAACGAGGCTCTTGACGGCTCGTTTGAAGGCGTAGGTATAGAATTCGCCATCATCAACGATACGCTCACCATCCAGAACGTCATTTCCGGAGGCCCTTCCGAGGCTGTGGGACTGAATATTGGTGACAAGCTGCTGTCGGTGAACGGGGAGAACATTGCGGGAGTGTCGATCACCAACGACGGCGTGCGCAAAAGGCTGCGCGGCCCCAAGGGGAGCACTGTCATGATGACCGTGCTGCGTCCCGGCGTGAAGGGGCTTCTGGAGTTCAAGGTGGTCAGGGACAAGATACCTTTGACCAGCGTGGATGCCGCATATCTGACGGATGGTAATATATTCTATTTCAAGCTGGGCAGATTCGCGGCCCAGTCGATGCAGGAGTTTGAAAAGGCCTACAATGAATGCTGTGCGGCCGGTGAGCCTGATGGCATGATCCTGGACCTGCGCGGCAACGGCGGCGGATTCCTCACTACCGCGCTTCTGCTGGCCAACACTTTCCTGGAGGAGGGCCAGACCATATTATATACGGAAGGCAGGCACATGCGCCCGCAGTACGAACGCGCGAACGGCCGTGGGTTCTACAAGAAAAAGCCTCTCGTCATACTTGTCGATGAGAATTCCGCTTCCGCCAGCGAAATCGTCTCCGGCGCGATGCAGGACTGGGACAGAGCCGTCATCATAGGTCGCAGGACCTTCGGCAAGGGTCTCGTCCAGCGTATGTATCCCCTGAGCGATGGCTCGCAGCTCAGATTGACTGTCGCACGCTACCACACTCCGAGCGGCCGCGTGATACAGACGCCGTACAGGGAAGGTGAGAGGGATGAGTATTACCACAAGATGATTGACCGCTGGAACAGCGGGGAATTCTTCAATGCCGACAGCCTCAAGTTCCCGGACAGCCTGCGCTTTGAGACAGCCATCCAGCACCGCCCTGTATATGGCGGTGGCGGCATCACTCCGGATATCTTCATCCCGGGGGACACCACTGCAGTGACTTCGTATCTGTCGTCCATGATACGCCAGGGCATACTGCAGGAGTTTGTCAACGTATGGTGCGATGCACACCGCAAGGAACTCAAGTCAAAGTGTGATGATTTCGACTCCTTCCTGACTTACTACAACAATAAACTGAATGACTCCGTCTTTGACGAACTGGTGGAATATGCCTGCAAGCGTGGCCTTGAGCGCAATGAAGAGCAGATCGCCACGTCGCGTGCCTTGCTTCAGACCAGGCTCAAGGGCCTGATCGCCCGCTCAATGTTCAGCATGACGGAATATTACAGGGTATGCAATTCTGAATTTGACCCTAAATTCGAGAAGGCGGTCGAGGTGATTACTCACTGGCCTTCTTCTTTGCCCTCTCTCTTTCGTTGAGAGCCCTGTGGTAGGCGTGGGCGTTGGCCATGTGCTCGGCGTAGTTCTTCGCAAATGAATGCTGGCCGTTGAAAGTAGATTTGGCGCAGAAATACAGGTAGTCGTGATGCTCGTAATTGAGCACTGCGTCAATGGCGCAGACAGGAGGGATGGTGATAGGTCCCGGAGGCAGTCCCTTGTGCTTGTAGGTGTTGTATGGTGAATCCACTCCGAGATGCTTGTTGAGTATGCGTGTCAGGGTCTCGTCCACCGCAAACTTGACCGTAGGGTCGGCCTGGAGCGGCATGCCCTTGTGCAGCCTGTTGATATAGACACCGGCAATGGTCGGCATCTCCGGTTCGTATTTGGTCTCTTCGATCACGATCGAAGCCAGCGTGCTAACCTCTGAGCGTGTCATGCCTATGGCTTCCGCCTTTTCATCGCGCCTTCCTTTCCAGAATTTCTCGTATTCACCGTTCATCCTGGTGATGAACTCGTCAGGAGTCACTGTCCAGTAGAACTCGTAGGTGTTCGGGATGAACATGCCCGGAATGGTCTCCGCCGTGAAGCCGAGGCTGTCAATCAGCGCTCCGGTGGTCAGGGCCTTCACGAAACTCGCCGAATCCGCCTCGAAATTGCGGCTGAGCAATGATGCGAATTTGGGTATGGTCCTGATATATCCGTTGAATGAGAATTTGACGGGTTCCTGCCAGCCGTGCGACAGCATGCGGACTATGGCCTTGTTGCCCATGCCCCTGCGAAGCCTGTATCTTCCGGGCTTGAAGCTGTTCTCAAGACCCATTGACTTGGCGGTGCGCAGGAATGTGCGGTTGTTGATCAGTACTCCGCTTCCGGTCATTGTCCGGCATAGGTCGTCATAGCTGTAGCTCCTGTATATCTTGATAATGCCGTCCTCCGGAGGGTCGGCCACGACATTGCGGTACTTGTATGTGCCGAACCAGTAGAGACCTATTACGGCTGCGGCCATGAAGAGGCCTGCTGTGATGAAAGCTTTCCTATTGCTGTTCTTTTCTTTCTTCTTTACATTCATGACTGTAACTGCTGTCAGGTGCGGCCGGTATCTGGATGAGAATCGAATCCAGTCCCGGCGTAATCGGGGTGAGGCGGTCAAAGAGGAAGAGGTAATTCTCCTCGATGATCTTGATCAGTTTCTCCGCATAGGTCGGCAGAGTGGCATAGCCGGCGGCCTTCAGGCCCCTGGCCCATCCTGCGTAGTCGTAAGGGTCGAGGTCGAAGAGCCGGGCGTAGCGTTTCCTGTATTTGAGGAAATCCGAATGGTCCTGGAAGGATTCCGCAGCGTCGTCATATTTGCGGAAGCACTCCTGAAGTTCGTCGTCATCTATGTGGATGGAGTCTCGGGTCCAGCCGTGGCACTTGATGCCGAAATGGTTGTTGGCCTCGGTGGCCAGGGGGCTGTTGCCGTTGTCGGATTCGAGGCAGGCCTGGGCTAGTGTGATGCTGGCGGGGATGCCGGTACGGTGCATCTGCTCGATGGCGATGTCCTTGTACATCAGGATGTATTCCTCGCGCGTCATCCTCGACTGTGCGGAGATGCCTGTCAAACCGGCAAGACCGGCGCAGGCTATGAATGAGAGCAATATGGCCTTGCGAATCTTCATTGAAAACACAAAGATAACAAAAATAGCGTTTTGCAACTTGACTCCTTTTTAATTATCTTTGTTTGTTAAACCATAAACTTAATTCTTTATGATTTCATTCCCACACCTTATGACTGTACCGGCAGTGGCTCAGCCTGATAAAGTGCTGGAAATACTCCAGACAATTGCGGACAGTCTTTACACTTACATTCTGATAGCTGTTCTCATTGGTTTTGGAATTTATTTCACAATTCGCACCAAAGGCGTCCAGTTCCGCCTTTTCAAGGACAGTTGCCTCCTGCTCTTCAAGGGTGAGGATTCGCCTGCCAACGGAGAGAAGCACGTGTCTTCCTTTCAGGCATTCGCAGTGTCACTCGCCAGCCGTGTGGGGACCGGCAACCTTGCCGGTGTGGCCACGGCCATCACCGTAGGCGGCCCTGGCGCTGTATTCTGGATGTGGATCACTGCTTTGCTCGGCGCTGCCACCAGCTTTGTCGAGGCCACGCTCGCACAGCTTTACAAACGCAAGGACAAGGATTCCTTCATCGGCGGTCCGGCCTATTACATTGAGTCCGGACTTGGTCTCCGCTGGATGGCCGTCCTTTCCGCCGTGCTTATCATACTCACCTTCGCATTCGGATACACTCTTGTACAATGCAATACCATAGGTTCCGCCTTTCAGAATCAATTCGGCTGGAATTCCCAGATAGTCGGCATAGCCGTTGCTGTACTGCTCGGACTCATAATCTTCGGCGGTATCCAGCGCATTGCTAAAGTCACAGCCGTCATCGTACCGTTCATGGCACTGGGATATCTTCTGATTGCCATCGTCGTGATTGTGATGAACATTACAGCCATACCTCACTGCATAAGGCTCATCATCGATTCGGCCTTCGGCTTGCGTCAGGCGGCGGGCGGCCTCCTCGGTGCAGCGGTGATGCAGGGAGTGCGCCGCGGCCTGTTCAGCAATGAGGCCGGCCTCGGCTCCGCGCCTAATGCTGCAGCCACCGCAAGCGTTTCACATCCTGTAAAGCAGGGCCTCGTGCAGGGTCTCGGAGTATTCATCGATACCATAGTGGTATGCTCCTGTACGGCGTTCATACTTCTCGCCAGCGGTGTTGACCTAAGCGGAGCGAACGGAAAGGGCATTGAACTGACCCAGTATGCACTGTCCAGCCAGATAGGTCCGATAGGCAGTCTGTTCATCACCATCGCTCTCTTCTTCTTCGCTTTCAGTACCGTGATTGCCACATACTACTATGGCGAGGCCAACCTGAAGTTTTTCACCAAGAAGAAATGGCCTATGTTTGTGCTCCGTATACTGGTGCTGGCTATGGTTGTGATAGGTACCTGCATTTCTCTTGAGGAGGCCTGGGCGCTTACCGATATATTCATGGCAATATGCGGCCTGTGCAACCTTATAGCCCTCTTCGTGCTCTTCCCTAAGGTCAAGACGGCACTTGACGACTATACCCGTCAGCGCAAGGCCGGTGTCAAGAACCCGGTATATCCGAAGTGGTGGGAGGATTAAGACGAATTACACCTCCGCCCTTTATTTTTTTCGCCCCTTGTCGTTCGGCCACTTCGAGGCAACCGGCGTTGTCGCGCGCGATCTTCAGACGGGCGTAGTAGTTGAGCTTCTCGTCCACGGGCAGCGAGGCCACGTCGGAGACCTCAAGCAGTTGCTTGAACAGCTGCCTGTTGTACTCCTCCAGCGAGTTCGATGACTCGACCTCTGCCTTGAGCTCTTCTATGGATTTGTTGTCGTTCTGCATAGATTGCAAATAAAGCACTCGGATGAACAGTGTACATGCCAAAAATTACAAAACTTTCGTGGTTTTAATTTTGTATGAGTGGGACTAAAGTGGTCTCTGACAAACACGGCCCCATGGCTGGATGGCATATAACGGTGACCGGCGTTTGTCAGAGCTTCCAGGGAGCCGCTGACAAACATTGCCCCTTGCTGTAAGGGCCCCGGAGGGTATCCGATGTAAGTCACAAACAGAGATACTTCTGCATAGAGAGTCAGCTCTTGCTGGACAACCGGCCAAGCGGCCCATCACCATAGCAGGTATCGCCGTAATAAGATGGGGAGGCTATAGCTTTTCTATTGCTTCAAGAGATAATCCGGAATACTTGG
>JAKSJG010000007.1 GCA_024398365.1 Bacteroidales bacterium
CCAGAGTTGCGTTTTTCCATACGGCTATGCCGCCGCCATTCTTCGCGCTGCAGTTTTCGATCCTGACATTGCCGCCGATAGTGTAAGTACCCGCCTGGTAGAGACCGCCGCCCTTGCCCGTGCAGGAGCAATTGTCTATCAGGGCATTCTCAGAGACTGTCATGGTTGATGCAGTGGCATTGTCACGGATTCCGCCGCCGTCTCCATCGAGAGCCTTGCAGCCCGTAATGTGCGCGTTGCCCTTCATTTCAATGCTGATTCCCGAGGTGGTTCCGGTATTGCAGATACCGCCACCATGCGTTTTCGAAGTACAGTCTTTTATGAGGATATCACCTGCGAGGGTGAGATTTGCACCGACGGCCAAAGCGATGGCTCCGCCGACTGTCTCTGCGGTACAGTTCTCGACAAGCACCTTGCCGCTGAGTGCGGTCACCTTTCTGGCTTCAAAAGCACCGCCGCATGTGCCGGCCTGGCAGCCTGATATCGTGACTTCATCTGAAAGTTCAATCTTGCCGTTGCCGTAGAATCCGCCGCCGCCCTTTCCTGACTTACAGTTTTCGATGCGGGCTCTGCCGGACATTATCAACTTGCTTGTTTCATTGTTGTAGTTGGAGAGTATGGCGCCGCCCCAGAATGCGCTTGAGCATCCGGAGATGAGCACGTCATCCTGCACATAAACGGAACCGTCGCTGCAGAGGGCGCCGCCGCCATAACTTGATGAAGCAGGCGCATTGTGGCAGTTGGTGATTTTCAGATTGTCCTTTAAATATATAACGGATTGTTTGTTACCCCAAATCGCACCACCGTATGGACGGGAGTTCTTGAAGTCCGAGATGGTGACGTCCTTGCCGAATGAAGCAGTGGATGCGACCACGGCGAAAGGACGGTCTGTAGCTGTTTCGCTTGTGCCCTGACCGACAAACTTGGTGTCGGTGAAATCGACATCGGAACTTGACATTACATGGATAGCGCCCTGGTAATTGTCAGTAATCTCATCATATTTGCTGACGAAACTTACTGTGTGTCCATTGCCGTTCCAGATAAATTTCTTGCCGCTGATCTTAACCTGGGATTCGATGGTGCAGTCCTTAAGCAATTCAACCTTTCCATCTGCCTTTGCAGTGGTGGTGATGCCGTTGATGGCAGCAGCAAGAGACTCGGCATATGTCCAGGTCGCTCCACCGTCATTTGAATAACGCGCCGGGCTGCCGACGAATTCAGGGGTGAATTCGGCAGAGTAGATCTTATTGGCCTCGACGGTTGCAGTTCTGACGGCAGTCGTGCTCCAGCTGTTGTTGTCAGCAGTGTGGACGGAAATCTTGAGTCCTGTGTATTCGCCTGCAGGTACCGGCACATAGAACTTAGTACCCTCGGATGTGAGAGCGATGCCGTCGCCACAATCAAGAGTGACAGATCCCTTTTCGTTGTCAATGATCGTTGCAGACTGTCCGTCAAGAACCGTGAACTTGCCGGAAAGACCGATATTGTCAGCGGAAACTTCGATGTCCTTGACGGTCTTGGTGCCCTTGAGGTTGATTTCGAGGACACCGCAGATGTTGAGGAATGAGAGACTCGTATTCTCGCTTACAGCCACCATCGGAGCCGGGAGCATGTTTGCGGCGGTGCATACCTGCTTTGCAGGGATAATGCCTTCGCCTGTCTCAGGGTCGAATGTGCAGCGGTAAGTTGCATAATACTCGCCGAAGATATCCTTTGCATCGGCATCTGAGGCGTTCTTCTTTTCGAATGTCGCCTTTGTGGCATCCGATGGATCCGGAGTCGCTACATAAGCTACACCGTTTATGAGTATCTCGTCTCCTGCCACCCAGTTGACCTTGCCGGCGCTGCCGTCGATGTCAATCGATGTCCTGGTGGCATTGGCGATGGTAGCTGTGAAAACGAGGGATTCGCCCTTCGGGGCGCTGAAATTATCCTGTGCGCAGCTTGCGAACAGTGGGATTGCTGCAATAGAGAGCAGGAAACTTTTGATAATGTTCTTCATTTTCTGTCCTCCTTCAGATTAAAACCAGTCGGCAGAATTGCCGTAACCGTAGTTCTGGTTACCGTTGTCTGTGCTGGCGCAGAGTACAGACTCTGCTGTCAGATCGACTACATCAGCCTTCGGCGAAGTGTAGCCGGTGGTTGTCGGTTGTTTCATTTGTTTGTGGTATGTGAGTATGAATTAATGGAATTTCTACGGCAGGGATGATGACCTGATGATTTCCGTTTGCAATTTGAATATCACTGGAAAGATCAAGGAGCATTCGGCTGGTTTCCCGCGGACAGTGGCGGGAGCCCATTTCGGTGCGTCGGCCACAACCCTCAATGCCTCCGCGTTGAAGGCAAGCAGCGAATATTCGATGATCTGATAATCTGCGTTGCCATCGGCATCAATGCCGATCTTGAGTTTCACCAGCCCTTCCTTTCCGGCAAGTCTCAGATCCTCCGGATAATGGAGGCGGGCATTCACCCATTTGGAAAAGCTGTTCCTGTTCTGTCCAAGGAAGGCCGGATATTTGATAACTTCATCATACGGACATGTGCCTGTCCGCTGTTCTTCCCTTGAAGCCGCGCCATCCACCAGAGAAATGTCCACCCTGGTCCAGTCGCCGGACAGTGATTCAATGAAGTCGAAACTGCTCACATCTTCCGGCAAGGCACCGAAATACAGTGTGAATTCAAGTTTGTCACCAGCTTTGTAAACAGTTTCTTTCAGTGAAGACATCTCTTCCTCTGTGCCAAGGGGGATGCCTTCTGCTGCTGTCAGTCCGGTCGTCGCTACGCTGTCCGCCGTCCGGTAGTACAAGTGGCAGTCTCTTTCAATGAAACAGTGGCCTTTTGCCCTTTTTCGGAAAAGCACTTCGCATGACAATGCTGTCTTTTCGGAAGATGCGCTGACATTCACAATCCTGAACTCACAGGCCGGTTTCTTGTCCGGCTTTTTCCCCTCCTTCACCAGAATTTTGCTGGAGGGAAAGTTTACCGACCGGTCTGCAGCATACGAAGGGGCGGCGGAGATCAATATCAGAATGGAAAAGATTATATCTTTCAGGCGTATTCTCATCTTTGGCAATTTTTTATCAAATTTCGAAAATAATTGTCAAAACTGAAACAGCTTCATTAATTTTTTAGTCCCTGTTGCGAAACTCAATACTTTTCGCTACTTTTGACAAGATAATCGTATATTGAAACAGCAGATATGAAATACAATAGAATATTGCTCAAGCTCAGCGGCGAAGCGCTCGGCGGAGCCGAAGGAAAGGGCCTGAACGAGGCTGTTCTCGAGAAGTTTGCGGAACAGATTGCGGAAGTTGCCAAGAGCGGCGTCCAGGTGGCGATCGTCATCGGCGGCGGTAACATCTTCCGCGGCCTCCAGGGCATCAAGAAGGGCTTTGACCGCGTGCACGGCGACCAGATGGGAATGCTCGCGACCGTCATCAACAGCATCGGACTCTCCCTCTTCATCAAGGATCAGGGAGTGCCTGCAGAGGTGTTCACTTCCACTCCAATGCGCCCTATGGCGAAGTACTATATGCGCGACGAGGTGGTTGAATATATGGAGAAGGGCGGCATAGCACTGCTGGCCGGAGGTACCGGCAACCCGTTCTTCACCACTGACTCCGGAGCTGCATTGCGCGCCTGCGAGATCAAGGCTGACGCCATCTTCAAGGGCACCAAGGTGGACGGTGTGTATGACAGCGACCCTATGAAGAACCCTGATGCAAAGAAGTATCAGGAGCTCTCGTTCACCAAGGCCATAGCCGACAACCTCGGTGTGATGGACATGACAGCCTTCACCCTCTGCAACGAGAACGACATCCCTGTGGTGGTGTTCAACATCAACAATGAAGGCGACCTCAAGAAGGCCGTTGCAGGAGAGCCTGTGGGCACATTGGTAAGAAAATAATTTCAGAAGACATGATAGACAAAGCTAAACAAGTCGTTGCTGATGCCAAGGCCAAGATGACCGACACAGTGACGCACCTTGACGAAAACCTCAAGAATTACCGTGCCGGAAAGGCCAATACCGGTGTTTTCAACCAGGTGATGGTATCTTATTACGGCAATATGACCCCGCTGCCTCAGACAGCCAGCATCACTGCTCCTGACGCCAAGACCATGCTTATCCAGCCTTGGGACAAGAGCCTCATCCACGCTATCGAAAAGGCCATCATCGACGCCAACCTCGGCTTCACCCCTCAGAACAACGGCGAATGCATACGCATCAACGTGCCTGCCCTCACTGAGGAACGCCGCCGCGAGCTCGTGAAGAAGTCACGCACCGAAGGCGAAAGCTCCAAGGTCAGCATACGCAATACCCGTCGCGATGCTGTGGACGCTCTCAAGAAGATGGTTAAGGAAGGCCTTCCTGAGGATTCCGAGAAGGATTTCGAGGACGAGGTTCAGAAGCTCACCGACAACTTCTCCAAGAAGGTGGAGGAACTTCTTGCTGCCAAGGAGAAGGAGATAATGACTGTCTAATCCGAGGGATTTTGACTGAAATAATTTCAGGTCCGTGCAGTGCGGAGAGTGAGGAGCAGGTCCTCGCCACCGCCGGCGCGCTCAGTGCTCTGGCGTTTCCCGAAGGGATGCGCCTTTGCGCTTTCAGAGCGGGCCTGTGGAAGCCGCGCACCCGTCCCGGAAGCTTCGAGGGCGTGGGTGAGGCCGGTATTCCCTGGCTGAAGAGGGTGCAGGAGGAGCTGCATCTGCCGGTTGCGGTGGAGGTGGGCACTCCGGCGCATCTGGAGGCTGTGCTCAAGGCCGGGCTGGACATGGTCTGGATAGGTTCCCGCACCGTCACCAATCCTTTTGCGGTGCAGGAGCTGGCCGACTGCCTCAAGGGCGTGGACGTGCCTGTATTTGTCAAGAATCCTATCAATCCCGACGTGCAGCTGTGGATGGGGGCTCTCGAGCGCGTGCGCAAGGCAGGTGTGAGGAGCGTCTCAGCCATACACAGGGGCTTCTCCTTCTATGAGGAGAGCCGCTATCGCAATGCCCCGAAGTGGCAGGTGCCCATAGAGCTCAAGCGTCTGATGCCGGATGTGCCGGTGTACTGCGACCCGAGCCATATCTGCGGTTGCCGCGAATACCTGGGCGAGGTGTCCCAGCGCGCGTTGGACCTGGGCTTCAACGGCCTTTTCATCGAGAGTCACATTCAGCCGGAGGCGGCTCTGAGTGACGCTTCGCAGCAGGTGACTCCGGCTCAGCTGAAGGAGCTGCTGGACGCCCTGACGATAAAGGCATCCACTTCTTCGGATGCCGGGATACTCTCGCAGATTGACGCTCTGCGCAGCCAGATAGACCGCATAGACGACGAGCTGCTCGACCTGCTTGCCGCCAGGATGCAGGTGTCAGCCCAGATCGGAAGCTGCAAGAAGCGCGGCAACGTGCAGGTGCTTCAGCAGTCCCGCTGGGACGCGGTGCTCTCCGCTGCCCTGGCCGGCGCAAGGCAGAGAGGCCTTGACGAAAGGGCGGTGAAGGACATATTCGAAGCCATCCACAGGGCTTCAATAGAGAAACAGATTTAATTTTTTTGATATGACACGCAATTACATTTTCAAGAGTGTGGCTGCCGCAGCTTTGGCAGCTCTGGTGTTCGCGGCGGCAAGTCCGGATGCAAGTGCCAGAAAGAAGAAGAAAGTCGAGGAGCCTGCACCTCTGCAGACATCCGAAACAGGCTTCTATAAGGACATTTTCATGGACAGCGGCATCGGTCTTACCTCCAGGGTTGACCTGCCTGCAGCCCGCTACCTCAATCTGCAGATGGAGGAGTTCGTCTCCACACCGGGCCTGAGCAATTCAGTGCAGATGGATACCATCATCCAGAATCAGATGCTCCTTGGCAATGCCATGGACGAGAACGGAGTGCTCTTCTTCCCTGACGGCGCACCGCGTTTCCGCGTGATCTACGTCAACGGAGGTAATGCGATGATTCATTCAAAGGGCATGGGTCAGGAAGGCCGCGACGCATTCGTCAACTTCATCCATGCCGGCGGCAGCTACATCGGCACCTGCGCCGGAGCCTTCTTTGCCTGCCACTACAAGCTGATGGGCGATGCTCCGGATGCTCTTACCGTGGATGATTACAGCCCTAAATATATCGGTATCTGGCCGGGTGTGGTACGCAATACAGTTTTGAGCAAGTCCAAGACAGGCGTTAAGATCGAACCGGGTTCAGCTCTTCTGAAGTACTACGATTTCGGCGGTGACATGTATGTGGACAGCGTCACTCACAACGGTGGCTGCTACGGCATCACTGACACCCTCTGGCCTGCAAAGGGCGAGGTCCTTGCACGTTACGACCTGACCGTGCTCGAGAAGCAGCCGAAGCGCAATTTCAATGACTTCCCTGTGATCTGGTCAATCAAGGAGAAGGACGAATGGGGCCGCGTGATTTCCTGCGGTTCGCATCCTGAAGGTGTGACTTACGGCGACCGCCTGCATCTGATGTGCGCGATGGTGAAGTATGCCATGGACGGCAATCCCGGTCCGAAGGTGAAGGCTGAACTCACTATGGGCGAGACCCGCAGGATGGACAAATATACCCATGACAATATGCCGGAATATACGGCGGTGGGCGACAGGCAGTATCATCATTTCACAGTTGAGGTACCTGAAGGTACTGATACGCTGAAGGTGTCTCTCGGCAGTGTGAAGGCCAGGAAGAATTTTGACGTGTATCTGTTTGTCAACAGGGACCAGTTCGCTTTCAAGGACAACGCCACATGGCAGAACATTTCCCTGGGTGTGGACAAGACCGTCACCATCCCTGCCCCTAAGCCTGGCAAATATTACATCTCAGTATATTGCGACACCACTGTGGATGCCACTCTCACGGAGAAGGGCACTCAGTACAGCGGACGCACTGACGTTCTCAACGGCGTGCCTTACACCATCGGTGTCAATGTGAAGCCTGCGGAGCCGAAGAAGTAATAGCTTTCAGATCAATACATAATAAAAGGTGCGGAGCCCGGCGGCCCGCACCTTTTATTGTATCATCAATACTTTAGAAGCAGTACCTTACACCGATGTTGAACGAAAGGGTTGACAGGTCGAATTTGCTGCCGTTGTCCTCTCTGGTGGAGCCGTCGAGGTTGGTGACTTTGGACCGTGTCGCCATGCCGATCATATAGTCCATACCGGCGCCGAGTGAGATGTTGTCGGTCAAAGCATAGTCATATCCGATGCCGAGGCTGCCTCCGATAGTGGCGGCGAATGTCTTGAATGGTACGTTGTCCTGCAGTTTCTGTGTCGGCATGTTCGCATCGATCCTGTTATTATAGAGCAGACAGCCTGCGCCGATATTGGCCAGGAATGTGTGTTTCTGGTTGCCGGACATCACGCGGATGGCGTAGAACGGACCTGCGTATGTGATATTCCGCGACTCGCTGTAGCTTGCCGTATGCTCCTGATTTTTTACCAGCAGGTATATGTCATCAGTGGCTGACGAATGATAATTGTGGACTTTCAATCCGAATCCGTTGTTGTGGTCAAAGAATAATGACGCCTCGGCGCTGACAGTGAAGCCAAGATTCATCTTATTGTTGTGGTTGTACATTTCCGTGGAGATGTACTGGTCCTCATTGTTCGCCATCATGCTTTTGCCCGCGCCGCAGTTGAGCGCGAAACGGAAGGTGTACGGGAGAGCGGAAGGCCTCTTGAGGTCGTAGATATCGCGTATTTCAGTGAATCTTGACGGTGCCGGGGCTGAGGTGATTGACTTGAGCCCTGTCAGGTCATTGAGATAATAGACATCCATCCAGATGCGGTCTGCGATGGCATCCTCTCCCTGCGGCAGGTAATCCGTGATGCGTATGATATTGCCACCATGTGACTTGGCCTGTTTGATGGCTGCTTTGAGGAGGTTGTCGTACGAACTCTTTTCTTCCGGCGTGAATTTGCCGGGAGTAATGGAAATGGAGCCGACTTTGATGCTCTTTTCCGGAGCTTTTGAAGTGTTGTCAAGGACGATGACATCCGCCTTTTCATTAAGGGCGGGGTATGCGTCAGAGAGGGAACCGGTCAGTTTTGGAGCGCAGCTTGAAAGAATGATGGCCGCAGCAGCTGTGAGGATGGTTGATCTTTTCATATCTTGAATAATGCTGATTCTTTAGAAGAGGTTGATTCTAAGGCCTATATTTGCCGAAACATGCTGGAGGCCGACCCTTGTGCCGTCGTCCTGGATGAATTCGTTGCCGTCGGCATCAAAGACTGTGGCGCGGGAGATGTATCCGTAGATATATGAGACATTCGCGCCGATTGCAAACTTCTTGTTGATGGCGTAGTCATAATTAATGTCCGCCATGCCGCCGAGGTTGCCGCCGACGGTTTTTGTATATATGCCGGATCTTAACTCCTTGTCCTTGAAATTGACCCTGCCGGCTCCAAGATTCAAGATCAGGCTTTGTTTGTAGTTCTTGTCCAACAGTCTCAGTGACAAGAAAGGACCGATGAAAGAAATGTCGGTCTGCTCATCAAGCACGAAATCGCTTTTCACGTAATTAGTTGTTGTGGTGATGACGTCCTTGCCGGATGAGTGTAGGTTGCTGTATTTGATGCCGATTCCGGCATAGTAGTCAAAATAGAAAGTGGCTTCGGCACCATAGCTGTAGCCGAGCTTCATTTTGCGGTTATGTTCAAGCTCTTCCGGCCTTATTCCGCCAGTAGAGCCTGGATTGTCCATTGGGATATCATCCGTATTGGACCCTCCTGAAACCGCTGCTCCATCCAACTGGATGAGCCTGTAGCCGGCACCGCCGTGGACAGCGATTCTCAATGTCGGCGGCAGTTCCCCGATGATATGGAATTTTTCATACTTGTCCTCGATTTTGGCAAGCGGGGTGGGTTCCGGTGCCGCGGTGATGGATTCGAGGTTCGAAATGTCTTTCCTGTAATAGACATTCGCCCATATCCTGGCCGTATTGCAGTCTATGCCGGCCGGGAGGTAGTCCAGTATCTGGACAATGTTGCCGCCATGCTGGCGTGCAGTGACCATTGCGGTCTTTATGATGTTGTCATATGAGCCCTGTGCGTCGGAAGTGAATCTCGCCGGACCGATCTCGAGCAGTCCGATTTTGAGTGCTTCTCCCGGCACCGGGCTGGTCATGTCAATTATTGCGACTTCTGCATTCTCACTCAGTGAAGGATATTTTCTGGATAGTTTTCCCGAAATCTTCGGGGAGCAGCCTGACAGTGTGATGGTGGCCAAAGCAATGATCAGAAGGCTGAAACGTCTCATAACTATATAATTTTATCTTCTTAATCTTGTAAATACGCTGAGCGGCAGGGCTTTGCCGAATCTGTCGCGCAGTACGGACTCGCCGCATTCGATGCTCTTGAATTCGGGACCGAATGCGCAGCGGACAAGGGTCTCCGCAAGCACTGCGGAATACCCGTTGGAATAGAGGTTGAGGACCAGGAAGCTGTCCTTCGGCGCCAGTATCGACGCGCAGCACTGGAGTATCTCGTAGAGACATTCGTCCAATACCCAGCGCTCGCCTTCCGGGCCGCGTCCGTATGCCGGCGGGTCCAGGATGATGCCCTGATACTGCGTGCCGCGGCGCTGCTGCCTCTTTGCGAACTTGAGGGCGTCCTCGACTATCCACCTGATGCCGTCCAGGCCGCTGAGCTCCATGTTGCCGCGCGCCCATGTGACAACCTGCTTCACCGAGTCGAGGTGGGTGACGTCCGCGCCGCCCCTGCATGCGGCGAGGGATGCGGCTCCGGTATATGCGAAGAGGTTGAGCACCTTCGGCTTCTCAGCCTGGGATGCAGCGATCTCCTTTGTGTTGCGGTATATGAAATCCCAGTTGGTGGCCTGCTCGGGGAAGATGCCCACGTGCTTGAACGAGGTCAGTCCGAGGCGCAGCTTGAAGCCCACTTCAGGGTAGCTGACAGGCCACTGCTCCTGCATCTTGCGGAGCTGGTTCCAGGTGCCGCTGTCTTCCTTGCCGGCTTTGGCGAAACCTGCTCCGGGCTTGAATTCGGTATGAGCCATGTCGTGCCACTGCTGATCGGTCATCGATTTGTGCCACAGTGCCTTAGGCTCGGGCCTTATCATCACGTACTGCCCGAAACGCTCGAGCTTGAAGAAATCGCCGGAGTCTATAAGTTCGTAATCCTTCCAGGATGCTGATGGTTGTTCTATAGTCATATTGAATACAAATATATGAAAGTAATTTGTTAAATTTGCGAATTACAGAAAATCATTAAAGCTATCATAATATGAATTGCATTGATACTTACGATTTTGCCGGTAAGAAGGCAATCGTCAGAGTCGATTTCAACGTTCCTTTGGACGAGAACTTCAATATCACGGACGACACACGCATACGCGCTGCCATCCCTACGCTCAAGAAGGTGCTCGAAAGGGGGGGCTCCCTCATCGTGATGTCTCATCTCGGCAAGCCGAAGGGCCCTGCTGAGAAGTTCTCCCTAAAGCATATCGTAAGCCGCATCGAGCAGTATCTCGGTGTATCGGTGCAGTTTGCTCCTGACTGCCAGAAGGCGGATGAGCAGGCCGCAGCCCTCAAGCCGGGCGAGGTGCTCCTGCTCGAGAACCTCCGCTTCTACGCAGAGGAGGAAGGCAAGCCGCGCGGACTGGCCGAGGACGCTTCAGACGAAGAGAAGAAGGCCGCCAAGGCTGCTGTGAAGGAGAGCCAGAAGGCATTCACAGCGCATCTCGCTTCCTATGCTGACTGCTACATCAATGACGCATTCGGTACCGCGCACCGCGCGCATGCCTCCACTTCGCTCATTGCGAAGCATTTCCCGCAGGACAAGATGTTCGGCTACGTGATGGAAGGTGAGATCACCGCCATCGACAAGGTGCTCGACGATCCTGCACGTCCTATGACAGCCATACTCGGCGGCGCAAAGGTGTCCAGCAAGATAGGAATCATCGAAAATCTCATAGACAAGTGCGACCATATCATCATCGGCGGCGGCATGGTGTTCACCCTCGTGAAGGCTCAGGGCGGAAAGATCGGCAGCTCGCTCTGCGAGGATGACCAGATCGAGACCGCGAAGGCAATTCTCGCCAAGGCTGCAGCCAAGGGCGTGAAGCTGACCTACGGCCACGAGGTTGTGGCTGCGGATGCATTCAGCAATGATGCCGCCAGGAAGGTAGTCCCGGTGGATGACATACCTGACGGATGGATGGGCATGGATGCCGCTCCTTCCACCATCGAGGAATGCAAGGCCATCATCGAATCTTCGAAGACCATACTCTGGAACGGTCCTATGGGCGTTTTCGAGATGGAGAATTTCGCCGCAGGCACCAAGGCTATGGCGCAGATGCTCGCGGATGTCACGGCCAAGGGTACTTTCACCCTCGTGGGCGGCGGTGACTCCGTGGCGGCCGTCAACCAGATGGGCTATGCTGACAAAGTAAGTTATGTTTCAACCGGCGGCGGTGCCATGCTCGAATATCTCGAGGGCATCGAACTTCCGGGCATCAAGGCAATCAGAGAATAAACTACAGTGGATCTTTTATCTGTCATATGGAATGTCGATCCGATCATCTGCAAGATCGGACCGCTGGCGCTGCGATACTACTCGCTGCTTTTCGTAGCCGGCTTCCCTCTCGGCTACTGGCTTTTCATCAAGTTCTACAAGAAGGAGGGAGTCAACGTGGACCTTATCGAGCCGCTGCTCTACGCTCTGCTCATAGGCACCATAGTCGGCGCCCGCCTCGGGCACTGCCTCTTCTATCAGCCTGACTACTACCTCGGCAGCTGGGAGGGCTTCAAGGAGATATTCATGCCGTGGAAGGGCGGCCTCGCCTCGCACGGAGGCGCGATTGGCGTGCTGCTGGCCATCTGGTGGTACACCGCCAAATATGGCAAGAAGAACGGTTTCGACATGATGTGGATGCTTGACCGCCTGGTCATAGCGGTCTGCTTTGCAGGCTGCTTCATCCGCCTGGGCAACCTCTTCAATTCCGAGATTTACGGCAACGAGACATCCCTGCCGTGGGGCTTCATCTTCGTCCGCCGCGGCGAGACCGTGCCGAAGCACCCTACACAGATCTATGAGGCTCTGTCTTATCTCATCCTCGGCCTGATACTCCTCTGGGTCTATGCCAGGAAGGCTCACAAGATACACAGGGGCTGGCTCTTCGGCGCCTTCCTCATCGGCTGCTTCGGCATGAGATTCCTCATCGAGTTCATAAAGATGCCTCAGGTGGCCTTCGAAGAGGGCATGCGCATCAATATGGGCCAGATCCTGAGCATACCGTTCATTGTTGCCGGCATCATCAGCATAGTCGTGAGCTATGTCCGCAAGCGTCCTGTGATGCGCTCCAACGAACCGGTAAAGAATTATTGTCCACCACCAAAGTCCCGGAGATAGTATGAAAAAGTCATTTCTGGCCCTGACGGCAGCCGCAACAGCCGCCCTCATCTCCTGCAACCAGCTTGCTGTGGAAGACGTGCAGTGTGAAGATCCCGGTATAGGCACCATTCACCTCGAGGCCAGTTTTGGCGGAGATACACGCACTTCCATTGACAGTGAAGGTCACGTGGGCTGGTGCAAGGGTGATGTCATCAGATATTACAGCAAGGACGCCACCAAAGCCCGCACTCACACCATAGAGGCGGCAGGGCAGACAATGTCCTTCGATGCAACTCTCGACGGTACGGATTACCTCATTGCTGTAAGTGGCGGCACATCTCTTTCTAGTGTCAGTTCCACCGGTTTCACGGTCTCCGGCATACTTGGACAGAAGCAGAGCGGCGAATTCGGTGACTCCCATCTGAGCGTCGCAAAGACCGACCTGTCCACCAATCAGCTGTATTTCCTCAATGTCGAAGGCTGCCTGAAGTTCAGCATCGCTGACAAGGATGTCGCCAGGCTGGAGCTCATCTCCAATGGTGGGGAGCCTCTGTGCGGTGCAGGTGCAATCAAGGTCGATATGACGGGAGAATATCCTGCAGCAACATATTACAAGGAATACTCCAATGTCACCATCAATGCCACAGCCAGCGGCGAGTATTACTTCCTCACCTTGCCTGTGGAGCTTTCCAAGGGCTTTGAGATGAAGCTCTACGATGTGGATTCCTGCTATATCGGCAAAGTGGAGTATGACCAGCCGCTGAAGATCGAGCGCAGCAAAAAGAAGAATCTCGGCCAGCTGGATTCGCAGATCAAATATGCTCCGCGCATCGGTCTGATCCATTACGGCAGGCCGGCTCTCGGCTGGTACAGCTATAAGAACTGCATCAACGACGCCGGCGGCAGACTGGTATATCTGGACCATTACGCCAAGTCCAAGACTGATGCCAGGAGCCTTCTCAAGGACATTGATGCAGTCATAGATCCGGGCAGTTCGTCCGGAGACACAACCAGCCGTGGAACATACGACAACTATGTGGTGCGCGTAGCCCGCGAGACCGGCAAGCCTATTCTCGGCATATGCTACGGCCACCAGAGGGTGAACACCGTGCTCGGTGGAAAGAATGCCACCGTCACAACGGAGTACGGTACCTCCATTACACACAAGCTGTCCCTGAACGGGGTGAACGTGGGCCTGCACAATCCTGAGTATTTCCACAAGATAATAATCGACAGGACATCGACTCTCTACAGGCTGCTCGGCGTGGATGAGATAATGGTCAATACCAGCCATAAATACAGCACCCATGTCATTTCAGACAGTCTCAAGGTGATAGCCAGGGCACCGGACGGAGTCGTTGAGTCCCTTGAAGGAGAGCGTTTCCTCGGCGTGCAGTTCCACCCTGAATATCTGTACGGCTGCCATCACGACGAAAGGTTCCTGCCTATCTTCGAGTATCTCGTTCAGATGGCAGAGGATAACAAGAAATAACGGGGCCGTAAAACAGCCCCGCCATATTAATACGGAGGCCCTCCCGCCTGAGCGGAAGGGCCTTTTCGTAATGGATCCTACTTGTCGGTGAGAGGCTCAGCCTTCTTGTATTGCCTGTCTCCGAGCATGCAGTCGAGTCTGAAAAGCATCGCGCTGTCCTTGCCGGCTTTTTCGAAATCCGAGACCTGCCCGGAGGCGTTTTCCTCCTCCTCGACCTGCTCGTCCACGAACCACTGCAGCCTGCTCAGGGTTGCGAAGTCCTGCTCCTCGATTGCCAGCCTGACAAGGTCGTGGATCATCCGTGTAACCTCCTTTTCGTGGTCCAGAGTGTCCTTGAACATATCAAGAGGGTCTCTCCACTCCTGCGGCACCTCTGCAATCGGTTTGAGCACCACTTTCGCTCCCTGGGAGTTGAGGTAGTTTTCAAAGATCCTTGCGTGGTCCTGTTCTTCGAGCCACTGTACGAAGAACCATTTTGCTATGCCCTTGAGGGCTTTCGCTTCTGCGTCCATCGCCATTGCGAGGTAGAGGTATGCTGACCAGAGTTCCGCATTTATCTGGTTGTTGATGGCCTTGTGCATTTTATCTGAAATCATAGTGCTGTTGTTTTAAAATTCTGTTTCCGGGACTCCCTGTTTTACCCAGATGAGTTTTGATATGTCATAGCCTCTGTTCGCCGCCTCTACGAGGATATGGTTCAGGGTGCCTTCGGGAACGGCAGGGGTGCGTGAGAGGATCCAGAGATATTTTGCGGACTTCGATCCGACGAGAGCATACTTATAGTCTTTGCTCAGCATCATTATGCGGTAATCGGAGTAGAAAGGTCCGAAGAAGGATACCCTGAGAAGACCGGGATTGTCGGTGAATTTGGCCTTTCCGACGGAGCTTTTGAGCTTGCCGTTTTTGAGGCCGCTGTTGACGACCCTGATCTTGCCGTCATTCATCAGGGAGTAATTTGCGGTTGCGTAATTGAGTCCGCGTTCGAACTTGTGATCATACCTGGCAATCTCATACCATTTGCCGAGGTATCTCTCAGGCTCCAGATTGGTGATGGTCGAATTGTCAACCTTCTGAGCCATACAGCATACTGAAAGTGCAGCCATAGCGATAAGTGTAAAGAGTCGTTTCATGGCATTAGCTGTTACTGCGTGAGGGATCAGTGAAGCTCGGTCTTCCACAGGCCGTGGATGTTGCAGTAGGAATATACTGCCACGGGCTTTTCGCAAACGTTGCAGAATACCGCCTCGGCGGGTTCTCCAGGCTTGAGATACTTGATCTGACCTCCGGTCGGGGTCTCAAGATAGATGAAAGAGATGTGGTGCTCGGCCAGCATAGGGTGCGGCATCGCGCCGACCTTCACCCTGATGGTGTGCTTGCCCACAGATTCAACGACAGGGAGATGTTTCTCCACAGCGCCGTCGGAAGTACCCGGAATGAGTTCAACCATTGCCTTTCCACAGCAGAAAGGTGTAACGCCGCTGTCTACAAACTTCACGACAACGTTTCCGCAAGTCGTGCAAACGAAAAATTTTGTTGCCATAATTGAAAGTTGTTAAAATGTAAATGTGTTGGTGTGTCTCCGTTGTCGCACCACCGGCCGGGCCCGTATCGCCAGAGGTTGATGATCAACTTTGACGGTGCAAAACTAATATCGCAAAATGCGTTTGCGATTCGTTTTTAATACTATTATTCAATGATTGTTATTGATGATATCAATAACTAAAAGACGGCTCAGATTGTAATCCATTCAATCTCAATGCCTCTGCGCTCCATGCCGCGGAACCAGGTCATCTGCCTTTTTGCAAATTGATGGATGGCGATGCGAAGTTTCTCCACCATTTCGTCGTAGCTGAGAGCGCCGGTCAGATAGAGGGTGAGGAATTTGTATTCGAGGCCGTAATAAAGGAGATCTTCGGCGGGTATGCCGCTGTCGAGGAGCCTGCGGACCTCATCGACCATTCCCTCGTCGAGGCGAGCCTTGAGTCTGGCATCGATGCGGGCGTTGCGTACTTCGCGCGAGACGGAGATGCCGAGGTATTTGGTATGCTTGGGCAGGAATGATGTCCTTGTGACGGGGTGGGACTCTTCGTAGATTGCGATCTCGAGGGCGCGGATGAGTCTCTGGCGGGTGTCGTAGTCGGTGGTGTTGTGCGGGGTGCGCATCGACTCGTATTTCGCGATGAGCTCTTCGGTCGGCAGTTTGGCAAGTTCGGCGCGCAGCTCGTTGTCGGCGGGTACGTCGGGGAGGTAGTAGCCGCAGGTGGCGGCTTCGAGGTAGAGGCCGCTGCCGCCGCAGAGAATAGGGCGTTTGCCGCGGCTGAGGATGTCCTGATAGGCTTTTTCGAAGTCGTGCTGGTACTGGTAGATGTTGTATTTGGTACCGGCATCGACGATGTCGATCAGATGGTACGGCACGTCGCCGTAGTCGGCGAGGTCCTTGCCGGTACCTATGTCCATGCCGCGATAGACCTGACGCGAATCACCGGAAAGTATCTCGCCGTCAAGTTCGCGGGCCAGCTGCACGGCATATTTCGTCTTCCCGGATGCCGTCGGGCCAAGCACACATATCAGATCGTATTCCTCGTACATATTTTACAAAAATACAATTTATTCTTATTTTTGCAGCGCTATGGCGAAGACAAAGAGCAATAAGGTCGAGATACGCAACAAGAAGGCGTCGTTTGAATACGAACTGCTGGAGCATTTCACAGCCGGAGTGGTCCTCAACGGCACGGAGATCAAGAGCATCCGCGCGGGAAAGGCGTCGCTGGTGGACAGCTACTGCTATTTCGTCAACAATGAGCTCTTCATCCGCAATATGAATGTCGCGGAATACTGGTGGGCCTCAGCCTTTGACCGCCAGGACCCGAAGCGCGACCGCAAGCTGCTCCTGAACCGCAAGGAGCTCAACAAACTCCAGCGCTCGGTCAAGGAGAAGGGCATGACCATAGTGGCGACCCGTCTCTTCATCGCCGAGAACGGCTACGCCAAGATCAATATCTCCCTTGCCCGAGGCAAGAAGGAGTTCGACAAGCGGGAATCCATCAAGGAAAAGGACCTCAGACGCGAAAGCGAGAGGTATTAATAATAATCAGGGACGTCCAAACGGGCGTCCCTGACTGTTATTATTTGGTGTACAGAATTATTCTGCTACAGTAACGAGGTTGCGGTCACCGTAACCGTTGTCAACGCGTGCGCATGCTGGCCAGAACTTGTTCTCGCGTACCCAGTCGAGAGGGTAAGCTGCCTGTTCGCGGCTGTAAGCGTGGCTCCATTCGTTTGCGCAGCACTCTTCTGCTGTGTGAGGCGCCATTCTGACAGGGTTGTCCTCCTTGTCGAGCTTGCCGGCCTTGATGTCCTCGCACTCTGCAACGATGAACTTGAGGGTGTCAACGAAGCGGTCGAGTTCAGCGAGAGGTTCGCTCTCTGTAGGCTCAACCATGAGAGTCTCGTGTACAGGGAATGAGAGTGTAGGAGCGTGGAAGCCGAAGTCCATGAGACGCTTTGCGATGTCTGTAGCGTCAACGCCGTATTCTGCACGGAAGTGCTGGAGGTCGATGATGCACTCGTGTGCAACGCGGCCTGTAACGCCTGTGTAGAGGGTGTTGAGTACAGGACGGAGCTTGACGGACATGTAGTTGGCGTTGAGGATGGCAACTGCTGATGCCATGCGCAGGCCGTCAGGACCGAGGAGTTTGATGTAAGCGTGGGTGATAGGGAGGAGGAGCGGGCTGCCGTAAGGAGCTGCACCTACTGCATCCATGCCCTTGCCGCCGCACTCTGCAACTACAGGGTGACCAGGGAGGTACGGAGTGAGCTTCTCATTTGCGCAGATAGGACCTACGCCAGGTCCGCCGCCGCCGTGAGGCATTGCGAAGGTCTTGTGGAGGTTGAGGTGGCATACGTCAGCGCCGATGGTACCAGGGTTGGTGATGCCGACCTGGGCGTTCATGTTCGCACCGTCCATGTAGAGGAGACCGCCGTTGCTGTGGATGATGTCCACGATCTCGCGGATCTTCACTTCGAATACACCGTGTGTTGAAGGGTAGGTGATCATCATACCTGCGAGGTTCTCGCCGGCTTCAGCTGCCTTCTGGCGGAGTTCGTCAACGTTGATGTTGCCGTTCTCGTCGCAACCTACGAGGACAATGTTGAAGCCTGCCATAGCTGCGGATGCAGGGTTGGTGCCGTGAGCTGAGGTAGGGATGATCATGATGTTGCGGTTCTCGCCACCGTTGGCGGCAAGATAGCGGCGTATGGTCATGAGGCCTGCATATTCGCCTGCTGCACCGCTGGTAGGCTGGAGTGAGCAGCCCTTGAAGCCGGTGATGACAGCGAGGTCATGCTCGAGTTCGCTGATGACCTGGAGAGTACCTTCGCACTGGTCAGCAGGAGCATAAGGGTGAACGTTGCCGAATTCGCTCCATGACAGAGGCATCATCTCGACAGCGGCGTTGAGCTTCATTGTGCAGGATCCGAGAGGGATCATTGAATGTGTGAGGGAGATATCCTTGCGCTCGAGCTTCTTGATGTAACGCATCATCTCAGTCTCAGAGTGGTATGTGTTGAATACCTTCTGGGTGAGGATAGGGGTCTCGCGGGCCATGAACTTAGGAGCTTCAGGAGCACCAGGGCAGCCTTCCTTGCATCCGAAGATGTCGCCGATGGCCTTTGCCTCAGCGCAGTTGGAGAGCTCGTCGAAGCTGATCTGGATCTTGCCGTCAGCTGTGTAGTAGAAGTTGAAACCTGCTGCGAGAGCCTTCTTGCGGATGTCTTCCACGTTTGCACCTTCGATGACGATGGTGTCGAAGAAGTTCTCCTTGGCGATCTTGTAACCTGCTTCCTTGAGCTTTGCAGCCATTGCGTGAGCGTAGCCGTAAGCGTTCATCGCAATCTCGGTGATGCCCTTAGGGCCGTGCCAGATGGCGAACATACCGGTCATGGTAGCCATGAGTGCGGTAGCGGTGCAGATGTTGGAAGTTGCCTTCTCTCTCTTGATATGCTGCTCGCGGGTCTGGAGAGCGAGGCGGTATGATGCCTTGCCGAGACGGTCGATGGAGATACCGATGATACGGCCAGGGAGGTTGCGCTTGTACTTGTCAGAGCAAGCCATGTAACCTGCCACAGGACCGCCGAAGCCCATAGGAAGACCGAAGCGCTGTGCGCTGCCGCAAACGATGTCGGCACCCCATGCTGCAGGCTCCTTCAGGAGAGCGAGTGCGAGGAGGTCGCAATATGCTGTAACGAGACCGCCGGCTGCGTGAACCTTTTCGCAGAATGCGCTGTAATCGCATACTTCACCGTCAGCTGCAGGATACTGCAGGATGGCGCCGTAGAACTTCTCGTCGAGTTCGTAGCTCTTCCAGTCGCCTACCTTGACCTCGATGCCGAGGTACTTTGCGCGGGTCCTGATGACTGAGAGTGCCTGAGGGAATATGTTGCTGTCAACGAAGAACACGTTCTTGCCGGCCTTGATGGCGTCGCGGGAACGGAGCTCGAACATCATACGCATTGCCTCTGCAGCTGCAGTGGCGTCGTCAAGCATTGAGCAGTTTGAGAGGTTGAATCCGGTGAGGGATGAGATCATGGTCTGGAAGTTCACGAGAGCCTCGAGACGGCCCTGTGAGATCTCAGCCTGGTACGGTGTGTAGGATGTGTACCAGCTTGGGTTCTCGAAGACGTTGCGGGTGATGACAGCAGGTGATGCTGTGCCGTAGAATCCCATTCCGATGAGGGAGCGGAAGTTCTTGTTCTTGGAAGCGATCTTCTTGAGGTTTGCTGTGTACTCGTACTCGCTGACTGCTGCGTCAAGCTTCAAAGGTTCCTTGAGAAGGATGTCCTGAGGAACGGTCTGGCCGATGAGCTCATCGATGGATGAGCAGCCGAGGACCTTGAGCATTTCCTGCTGCTCGAAGTCTCTTGGACCATTGTGTCTGTCGACAAATTTGAGTGGCATAATAATAAGGTATTAAAGTATTAATATTTGGTTTTTTTATTGTGTGTGTCTATTTGCGGCTCTCATAATCCAGCCTGATGAAAATGAACAGCAGGATGGTGAAGGCCCAGAGCGAAGAGCCTCCATAGCTTATGAACGGCAGCGGGATGCCGATCACCGGCATCAGGCCTATGGTCATACCTATATTGATAACCACGTGCATCAGTATGCAGGATGCGACGCAGTATCCGTATATTCTCGCGAAGCGGCTCTTCTGCCGCTCCGCGGCATTGAACAGCCTGATCAGCAGGGTCAGGTAGCAGCCTATGACCAGCAGCGCGCCGACGAAGCCCCATTCCTCGCCGATGGTGCAGAATATGAAGTCGGTGCTCTGCTCCGGTACGAAGTCGAACCTGGTCTGGGTGCCGTTGAGGAAGCCCTTGCCGAACAGTCCTCCTGAACCTATGGCGATCTTGGACTGATGCACGTTGTATCCTGCTCCCATAGGGTCGTCCTTGATGCCGAGGAGTGACTCGATGCGCAGTCTCTGGTGGTCCTGAAGGACATGGTCGAACACGAAATCCACTGAGAAGATGAGTCCGATGCCGAGCATGTATGCCAGCATGGAATTGCGCACCACGCTCTTGCGCTTGTTGAAGAGGAATTTGCCAGTAAAGTACAGGGCCACAGGCAGGGTCAGGAGCGTAAGCCAGACTTCAGGCTTGAAGATGCCTGTGACATTGCTGATGGACTCTATGCGGCAGAGCCTCGGCAGGAATGACACCAGAGTCAGTGAAGCCGCTCCGACAGGGATGTTGATCAGAGGGTTGCGTGACTTGAGGGAGAGGGAGAGCACTATCATGCCTATCCAGATCACAATGGCCGTGAACGGTGATGTCACCAGAGTCAGTATGAAAAGCACTATGGCGAGCAGGCCTGAGAGTATCACCCACTGGTTCATGCCCTCGCGGTAGAATGCCAGCAGGAAGCCGACATACACCAGCGCGAGGCCTGTCTCCTTCTCCGCCAGAATGAGGAGCATAGGGAAGCCCATTGCGGCGAATACCTTCACCACGTCCTGCATGTTGCTGAAGCGGAAAGTGTATTTCTCCATTATGGTGGCGAGCACCAGGGCTATGGATATCTTGGAGAATTCGGCCGGCTGCACCCTGACAGGGCCCAGAGCCAGCCAGGACTTGGATCCGTTCACTTCTGTACCCATCACGATGACGGCCGCCAGAGCCAGCAGGGTGAAGGCGTATATCCACCAGGAGAATACGCTGTAGAACCTGGCGGGGATGACGTACAGTATGGTCAGAGCCAGCAGCACGGCGGAGCCTATCCAGATGATGTGCATGCCGTACTTGGCCTGCCAGTCGAAGACGCTGTGCTCCACATCCACGGAAGATGAGTAGATGTTGAGCCAGCCGCATATCACGAGGAATATGTAGCAGCCTATCAGCACCCAGTCGAGCTTCTTGCTTATGATGGAATCGGATGACATTACTTCTTCTTGACTCTTACTTTATGTTTGAGACTTGTTTCTGATATCCTCCTTTCGAGGTCCTTGCGCTGAGGGGAAATCTCGCCGTTGAGGTATTTCTCCATGAGAAGCGATGCTATAGGCGCAGCCCAGGTGGCGCCGAATCCGGCATTTTCCACATAGGCGGCCACGGCAATCTTCGGATTGTCCATCGGGCCGAAGCAGATGAATACCGAGTTGTCGGCTCCGTGAGGGTTCTGGGCTGTACCGGTCTTGCCGCATACCTCCACGCCCGGCACGGCTGCCACGCGTGAGGTGCCGCCGGTGACGGACATCCTCATACCCTTGACCACTTCCACGAAGTGGCAGGAATCGACCATTGTATAATGCTTGACCTTGAAACGCTCGTCAATCGGGCATTCAGGTGTGTCTTTCTGAATGTGCGGGGTGTAGAAGTAGCCTCTGTTGGCCACGGTGGCTGCGAAATTGGCCAGGTGCAGAGGGGTGCAGCCGATCTCACCCTGACCGATGGACAGGGAAATGATGGAGAGCGCCTTCCATCTGTTCTTGCCGTGCAGTTTGTCGTACCTTTCAGCCGTTGGCATGGTTCCCGCCTGCTCGGACGGTATGTCGGTGCCGAGCTTGACTCCGAAGCCGAAGCTCTCCGTATATTCCTTCCACTTGTTGAAGGAAGCCCTGACACTGCCGTACTTGGGGTTGTCGATGACCGCCTTGAATACGTAGCAGAAATACGAATTGCAGGAGGTGGCGATGGCGTGGTACATGTCAAGAGGGCTGGCGTGTCCGTGACAGCCGACCCTGAGGTTGCCCATGATGAATCCGTGGTGGCACGGGTACATGGTTGACGGCCTCACCACTCCTTCCTGAAGGCCTATCAGGCCGTTGACTATCTTGAAGCAGGATCCCGGAGGCTGAGGTGACATCACCGCGCGGTTGAACATTGGCTTGTAAGGGTCCGAGATGATCTCGTTGTAATACTTGCTTATCTCAGCCAACTGGCTCACCTCGATGCCAGGACTGGACACCATGGTCAGTATATCGCCGGTGGACGGCTCTATGGCCACCAGTGAGCCGACCTTGTTCTTCATCAGGCGTTCGCCGAATGCCTGGAGCTCGGCGTCAATGGTGGTGACCACATCGACGCCGGCCACCGCCGTAACGTCCATTTCGCCGTTGCGGTAATGCTCCTTGATCTGGTTATGCGCGTCGCGGAGGTAGATGGTGTAGCCCTTCTGGCCCCTCAGCAGGGACTCGTATGCCTCTTCCATGCCTGTGCGGCCGGCATAGTCGCCGCTGCGGTATTCCGGATGCTTGTCAATGAAGTTCTGGTCAACTTCGGAGATGTAACCAAGCAGGTTGCCTCCGGCGTTGTAATTGTACGTCCTGGACGTACGCGGGGTCCCGGAGAAGCCCGGGAACATGAACGCCTTCTCGACGAACATGTTGTATTTCTCTCCTGGCACCTGCTTGAGCAGGGTCATGGACTGATAGCCTATCCTCGTGCGGTATTGCCTGTAATAGCGGAACTTCTCATTGATGAATGAGGTGTCAATGTCGAAGATGCGGCAGAACTCGAGGGTGTCGAATTCCTTGACGTAGTAAGGGGTGACCTGGATGTCATAGGTCGTCTTGTTGCCCACGATGATCCTGCCTTCGCGGTCCTTGATCAGGCCGCGAGCGGGGTATTTGGTCTCATACTTGAGGGCGTTGTTCTCGGCGCTGAGCCTGTATTCGGAGCTGAGGATCTGGATGGCGAACAATTTGACGATAATGATTGCGAACGCCAGCACCGTGGCCGCAATCAGCACTCTCTTCCTATCAGAATTGACGTCCATCAGTTGCTGCTTTCCTTATCCAGAATTGAATTGCTGATGATAAGCGCAAGAGCTGCGTCTATGACGAGACTTATGGCTATCCTGAAGAGGATGAAGAAGAAAGGCCTTGCGCCTATGCACTCGAGGAATGTATATACCACGAGGTAGATCAGTGTGCAGAGTGTCAGGTACAGCAGGTAGCTCTCCAGTCCGATGGAGCTGATGGAAGGCGTTTCGGTATTGTACCTGTGGTCCCTGTTGATGACATTGTCGTAAATGAGTCCGCGGAATGCCGCCACCATGGTTGCGGCTGCTGCGTTGAGGCCCATCACCCCGCCGGAGAAAACATCCAGCAGGAGGCCTATGCCGAAGCCCGCGAGTATGGTCACGTTGATATTGGTCTTCAACGGGATGCCGAGTATCAGCAGAGGGATGAGGCAGATGTAGGTATATGCACCCACGTCGAGGTAGTTGCATATCAGCACCTGGAGTATGAACACCAGGACATAAAGCAATATGTTCCAGATATTACTCTTCATTGCTCTCCTCCAGACTCTTAATCTCGTCGATATTGTTGTTGGTTATGACATATACATACTGCAGAGCGCTGAAATTCTGGAACAGTGCCACGGTGAGGTCGAGTGCGACACCGTTCTCCGAAATCTTCGCAACCCTTCCGATAGGGATGTCGGGAGGGTAGATTGTGGAGAATCCGCTGGTGGAGATGGTGTCTCCCACGGCCACTTCGGTATGTGCCGGAATCTCGCTCATCACGGCGTTCATCACGGAATGTCCGTTCCAGGACAGAGGTCCGAAGGATCCGTTCTTGGTCAGTTTGGCGCTGACCCTCTGGTCGGCGCTGAGGAATGATATCACCTGGCAGTGATGTTTCTCCACGGCGTTGACCACACCTACGATACCCTTGTCGGTGATCACACCCATGCCGGGCTTGATGCCCTTGTCGGCGCCCTTGTTGAGTATGATGTAGTTGTACTGCTTGTTGGTCGAGTTCTTGATGACTCTGGCCTGTATGTATGAATACAGGGGCTCGACTATCAGCGAGTCCCTGTTGTCCATGATTGTCCTGTATCTTTCCAGATCCTCGCGCAGCTTCAGGTTCTCCTGGGCGAGCCTTTCATTCTCCACCCGGTAGTTGATGAAATACTGCACTTTGCGGCTGGTGTTCCACATCGCGCTCTGGCTGTTGCGCACACCTCCCATTATGCGATAGCGCTGAACAATGCTGTTCTTCGACACCATCACGATGGAAAGCACCTCGAGTGCTATGAACAACAGCACGGTCGAGATGACGCTTATGAGCCTTGAGCGCTGCATCCGGACAGGGCTATCTCATCAGGAAGTTGAATCTGCTTGCGTTCTTGAGGGCGGTGCAGGTACCTCTTGCAACGGCGCGGAGAGGGTCTTCTGCTACGTGGAACGGAATGTTGATCTTCTTTGCGAGACGCTTGTCAAGACCTCTGAGCAATGCGCCGCCGCCAGTGAGGAAGATACCCTTCTTCACGATATCGCCGTAAAGCTCAGGAGGTGTGGCCTCGAGAACCTCAAGTACTGCTGACTCGATGTGTGCGAGTGACTTGTCGAGGCAGTGCGCAATCTCCTGTGATGATACGGAAGCTTCGACAGGGTGTACGGTCATGAGGTTAGGACCGCTTACCAGGCAAGGCTCCAGAGGTTCGTCAAGGTCTGATATTGCGGCACCCACTTCAATCTTGATGCGCTCTGCGGTGATCTCACCGATGCGGATATTGTACTGCTGGCGCATGTACTGCTGGATGTCGTTGGTGAATACGTCACCGCCGACCTTGATGCTCTCGTCAGCCACGATGCCGCCGAGGGAGATGACAGCCACTTCGGTGGTACCGCCTCCGATATCCACGATCATGCTGCCTGAAGGCGCTGTGACATCCACGCCGATACCGAGTGCTGCCGCCATAGGCTCGAAGATGAGGGCCACGTCGCGGCCACCGGAACGCTCGGCTGCGTCACGGACGGCGCGGATCTCCACAGGTGTGGAACCTGAAGGGATGCAGACCACCATCCTGAGGCTAGGGGAGAAGAAGCTCTTCTTGTAGTTGATCATCTTGATGAAGCCGCGGATCATCATCTCGGCTGCATCGAAGTCCGCGATCACACCGTCCTTCAGAGGGCGGATGGTGCGGATGTTAGGACTTGTCCTCTCGTGCATCTCCTTGGCCTTGGAGCCAACGGCGATGAGCTTGTTGGTTATCTTGTCTATAGCGACAATAGACGGTTCATCAATGACTTTCTTGTCATTCATGAAGATGACGGTGTTGGCCGTACCGAGGTCTATTGCTAGGTCCTGAGTGAGAAATGAAAATGCCATATCTTGATGGTTTAGCTAATTAGTATGAATAGCAAAAATACTAATAAAAAATGTATTTTTGCAAAGCGAAAGGTTTTTTTGAAAATATTTTATGGACAGACAGAAATATGTCATTGTAACGGCGGGCGGTTCCGGTACCAGGATGCACAGCGACGTGCCCAAACAGTTCCTTGAAATCGGGGGCAAACCCATTCTGCGCCAGACGATTGAGCGCTTCCTTGAATACGATCCTCAGATAAGGGTCATAGTGACGCTCCCATCGGCTTCCAAGGAGATGTGGAAGGACTACTGCGCGTCCACCGGATTCATCGAAAGATACACCATCGCCACCGGTGGCATAACCCGTTTCCACTCTGTCCGGAATGCCCTCAGATATGTCCCGGACGGAGCTCTGGTGGCAGTGCATGACGGAGTGAGACCTTTCGTGACAAAAGAGTTCCTCAGCGGCATATTCGAGGCGGCGTCACGCTGCGAAGGGGTCATCCCCGTCATCCCGGCAGTTGACTCGATGCGTGAGACCGGGCGCGACGGGCTGTCCCTGCCTGTGGACAGATCCAGGTTCGTGATGGTCCAGACACCTCAGATTTTCAGGTCCGAAATGTTGCGCAAAGCCTATTCGCAGGCGTATTCGACCTCATTCACGGACGATGCGTCCGTCTTCGAGGCCGCCGGCTTCAAAGTGTCTGTGTATGACGGTTTGAGAATGAATATCAAGATCACCACTCCGGATGATCTTCTTATAGCAGAGGCTATGCTTGGCAGCCGTCTTTGAGCACGTCCGCTTCGTCAAAGCATATCTGCCTTTCGATAGGAAGGTCGAGGGAGATCCAGGTCTCTGTCCTGGTCACGTCAGGGATGGCCTGAATGGTGTCGAGGATGAGTTTCATCAGCCTTTCGTCCCTCTTGCAGTAGATCTTGAGCAGCAGGGTGAACTGACCCGTGATGAAGTGGCATTCAACCACCTCCGGCACCTGCTTGAGAATCTCTATCACTTCATTGTAGTGATTGGCCTTCAGCGATACTGCTATGAAGGCACAGATATCCAGCCCGATGGCCCTTGGATTGACGAGCAGTTTTGAGCCATTGATGATGCCGTTGTTCTCCATCTTCTTGACTCTCTGGTGGATGGCAGCGCCTGACACGCCACACTCGCGAGCTATCTCAAGGTATGGCATTCTTGCGTTTTTGATGAGAGAGCTGAGGATTTTCCTGTCGGTTTCGTCCAGTTGGTAATTGATCATAGCGGTGGTTATTTGGTTTTCTTCTTCTTGAAAGATGCCCTTCTGGCAGGTCTTTCACCTGCCTTGGCGATGATGCCCATGGCTGCTTCAGCAGTGATGGAAGCCGGGTCGGTGCCTTTCGGTATTCTGTAGTTGGCTCCAGCGTGCTTGATGTATGGACCGTATATGCCGTTGAGTATCTGGATGTCCTGTTCTTTGAATTCCGCTATCGGGCCGCGGTTGGCCGCTTTGGCTGCATCGTCGGCTATCAGCTTGTTGGCCTCTGCCTCGTTGATGTCGTACGGGTTGAGTTCCTTCGGTATGGAAACGTATTTGTCCTTGCCTGAAGCGTCATCGTGGTACTTGATATAAGGGCCGCGGCTGCCTATGGCAGCGATGATGTCCGTCTGGCCGAATTTGCCGACGAGGCGAGGGAGCTGCAGCAGGCGCAGGGCCTCCGCGAGTGTCACGGACTCTATCAGCTGGCCTTTCTCGAGAGAGGCGAATTTCTTGTCTGCATCATCATTGGCGCCGAGCTGCACGATGGCGCCGTAGCGTGCTATGCGCGCGAATACCGGCTTGCCTGTCGCAGGGTCCGTACCGAGCTCTCGCTCAGTCTTCTGCGCGCGTTCCACGAGGCTGTCCTCCACCATCTTGTGGAAGGAAGAGTAGAACTCGTCTATCATCTTGCTCCAGCCCTTCTTGCCTTCGGCGATCTTGTCGAAGTCCTCCTCCACCTTGGCGGTGAATCCATAGTCCATGATGCCTGAGAATGATTTGGTCAGGTAGTCGGTCACGGCCATGCCTATGTTTTCAGGGAAGAGCTTTTTCTTCTCGGAACCGCACATCTCCTTCTTTGTGGAAGTGCTGATGCGGCCGTCCTTGAGGGAGAGTATCCTGATGGTGCGTTCGCCTGCAGGCTTGTCACCCTTGATGATGTATCCCCTGTCTATGATGGTCTTGATGGTCGGCGCGTAGGTGGAAGGGCGTCCTATGCCGAGCTCCTCCATCTTCTTGACCAGGCTGGCCTCGCTGTAGCGTGCCGGGCACTGGGTGAACGACTCCGTGGCGCGTGTCTCGCCGTTGTTGAGCAGCATGCCCACGGTGAGCCTTGGGAGAAGTGAAAGTGCCTCCTCGGACTCCTCGTCGTCAGTGCTTTCCATATATACTTTCAGGAAACCGTCGAAAAGTATCTTCTCACCGTGGGCGATGAATTTCTCCTCGAAATTGTCTCCCGCTATGGTGATGCTTGTCTTTTCCACACGGGCGTCCGCCATCTGTGAGGCGATGGTGCGCTTCCAGATGAGTTCATACAGACGTTTCTCGTAGCTGGTACCCTCTATGGCCGTATTGCTGATATAGGTGGGGCGTATGGCTTCGTGAGCCTCCTGTGCGCCCTTGGCCTTCGTCTTGTAATTGCGGACCTTGGAATATTTCTCTCCGTACAGGCCGCAGATCGTCTCCTTGGCGGTGTTGATGGCCAGGGATGACAGATTGGTTGAGTCTGTACGCATGTATGTGATCAGACCGGCTTCGTAGAGCCTCTGGGCCGTGGACATGGTCTGGTTGACGGAGAAGCCCAGCTTGCGGGCCGCCTCCTGCTGGAGCTGTGAAGTGGTGAAAGGGGCCGCAGGGCTGCGGGTGCCTTCCTTCTTCTCCACGTCGGCGACCATGAAATTCGCCTCCTTGCATTTCTCCAGGAATGCAAGGGCCTCTTCCTCGGAGGTGAATTTCCTGTCCAGCACGGCCTTCACCGCCGTACCTTCGTCCTTGGTCGTGAAAATGCCCTCCACCTTGTAGTAGCACTGCGAGTTGAAGGCGTTGATCTCGCGTTCGCGGTCAACTATCAGACGTACCGCCACGGACTGCACGCGTCCTGCCGAAAGGCCGCTCTTGATCTTCTTCCAGAGCACCGGTGACAGTTCGTAGCCCACCAGGCGGTCAAGCACCCTTCGGGCCTGCTGCGCCTTGACGAGGCTCATGTCGATGTCGCGCGGATTCTCCACGGCGTTGAGTATCGCATTCTTCGTGATCTCGTGGAATACGATTCTCCGGGTGTTCTCGGGCTTGAGGCCGAGGGTCTCGTAGAGATGCCATGCTATGGCCTCTCCCTCGCGGTCCTCATCGGATGCGAGCCACACCATTTCGGCGTTTCTGGCCGCGGCCTTGAGATCGTCTATCGTTTTCTTCTTGTCCGCCGGAATAATATATTGTGGCTCGAAGGCATCCTGTATGTCAATGCCGAGCTTGTCGGCCGGCAGGTCGCGGACGTGACCCTTGCTTGCCTTTACCTTATAATCTTCTCCAAGAAATTTCTCAATTGTCTTCGCCTTTGCGGGCGACTCGACTATTACCAGATTCGCTCCCATATCCAATCCTCCTGTGTCTTTAGTTTCGGACTGCAAAGTAACGGATAAAGAAAGCAATAATCCAAATTTTTATTTCTAATTTTGTAGGTTAAAACAGTTTTAACATAGTTAAACAATTTGGCAAGATATGGATCCCGATAAGCAGAAGAAACTGGATAAATGGTTCTGGAGGATAGTCCTGGCACCGATTGCGTTCATATTCATCATGATCGTCTTCGTCGCTCTGTTCGCGAAGATTCCGTCCTTCGAGGAGCTGGAAGACCCTGAGAGCAACCTCGCCACGCTTCTCATCTCCGAGGATGGCAAGGTGTTCAACGATTATCACATCGAGAACCGTTCCTATGTCAAATATGAGGACCTTCCGCAGCACGTCGTTGACGCGGCCGTGGCCACCGAGGATGCGCGTTTCTACAAGCATTCCGGCATTGACTTCAGGGGCCTTGCCCGAGTGGGCTTCAAGACCATACTCATGGGCAACTCAAGCCAGGGCGGCGGCAGTACCATCACCCAGCAGCTCGCCAAGTCCCTCTATCCGCGCGAGGCCTGCAAGAGCAGGATACCGGGCGCCAAATACGTGAAGATGATCAACACCAAGTTCAAGGAGTGGATCACCGCTGTCAAGCTGGAGCGCAACTACACCAAGGAGGAGATAGTGACCATGTATCTCAACACCATCTTCTTCGGCAGCAATGCATACGGCATACAGTCAGCGGCCGCCACCTTCTTCAACAAGAGCCCAAATGAGCTCAGCATTGAGGAGGGAGCCTGCCTCGTGGGAATGGTCAACAAGCCGACCAGATACAATCCTGTGGTCAATCCTGACAAATCCCTGGAGCGCCGCAACCATGTGCTCAAGCAGATGCGCAAATACGGCTATCTCACCAGAAGTGAATGTGACTCTGTGTCGGCCATTCCTATCAATCTGAATTTCCATCAGATGGACCACAACTCGGGTATAGGCGCATATTTCAGGGATATGCTGCGCAAGACCATGAACGCCACGGAGCCGCGCCGTTCGGATTACCGTCAGGTGGAGGATTACCGCGTGGATTCCCTCCTCTGGAAGGATGACCCGCTCTATGGCTGGCTCAACAAGAACCTCAAGCCGGACGGCACCCAGTACAATCTCGACAAGGACGGCCTGAAGATATACACCACCATTGACTCAAGGATGCAGCAGTATGCCGAAGAGGCTGTGAAACAGCATCTTGGCACGGAGCTGCAGCGCGCCTTCAACAATGAGCTCAGGGGCAAGGCCAACAAGCCATTCTCCAACAGCGTATCCAAGGAAAAGGCTGAGTCCCTGATGAAGCAGGCCATACGCTGGAGTGACCGCTACCGCGGAATGAAGGAGGACGGGGCTTCGGAGAGCGAGATCATGGAGTCCTTCCACCAGCCTGTCAACATGCGTGTGTTCTCCTGGAACAAGGACCATTATATCGATACCGTGATGACGCCGTATGATTCCATCAGGTATTACAAGTCATTCCTCCGCTGCGCGATGATAGCGATGGAGCCTCACACCGGCAAGGTGAAGGCTTACGTGGGCGGACCTGACTACCGTTATTTCAAATATGACAACGCCCGTCAGGGCAAGCGTCAGGTGGGTTCCACCATCAAGCCGTATCTCTATACTCTGGCGATGCAGGAGGGGTTCACTCCTTGCGACAGGGTGCTTGACATCTCCTATACCTTCGACCAGGGAGGAAGCACCTGGACTCCGCGCAACGGCGACAAGGCCGAATTCATCGGCAAGGCCGTGACCCTCAAATGGGGCCTCACGCACAGTTCCAACAATATCTCCGCATACCTGATGAAGCAGTACGGTCCGTACGCCCTCGTGGAGATGTGCCACAAGCTCGGCATCGGCAGCCACCTCGAACCTGTGAACTCGCTCTGCGTGGGTTCCTGCGACCTCTCCGTATATGAGATGGTGGCTGCGTACAACACCTATCCGAGCCGCGGCGTATATACCAACCCGATACTTGTCAACCGCATCGAGGACAAGGCCGGCAACGTGCTCGCCGAGTTCTCGCCGCGCAAGAGGGACGCCATCAGCGACCGCACCGCATATCTTATGGTTGACCTGATGAAGGGCGTGGTTAACGAAGGTACCGCCAGCCGCCTCAAATGGAAGTACGGTCTGTCCGGAATTGCCGGAAAGACCGGAACCACCAACGACAACTCCGACGGTTGGTTCATAGGTTATTCCCCTAAGCTCACCGCAGGCGTGTGGGTGGGATTCGAGGACAGATACGTGCATTTCGAGAGCACGGCTCTCGGCCAGGGCGCCAATGCCGCCCTTCCGATCTTCGGCCTCTTCATGAAGAAGGTCTATGCTGACAAGTCCATCCACATCGGACCGGATGACCAGTTCATGCCGCCTCTTGGATGGAGCGACGAATATGTCTGCACCGGTTCCACCGCAGATGACCTCAGCGGCTCCGCAGCGGATGCAGGAAGCGCTTATTTTGACTGATAATCAATATGACATACAGGGAATTCATAACCATAGCTTCGGAACGTCTGGAGCCACTTTATCCCAGGGAGGAGGCCAGGGCCATGGTCTCAAGGCTGCTCTGCCACAGGCTGGACATACAGCCGTACAAATGTATAGCCGAGCCTCAGGCTGAAATACCAAAAGCCGCGATGGAGAACCTCTCGGCGGACCTCGACCAGCTCGCCGAAGGCCGTCCCATCCAGTATGTGCTGGGCTTCACCGAATTCTGCGGACACAGGATACGCGTGAAGGAGGGTGTGCTCATCCCCCGTCCTGAGACAGAGGAGCTTGCCGGCCGTATCATAGACGAATGCGGTTCCATAGAGCTCGAGGAGGATCAGGAATTCAACATACTTGACATGTGCACCGGTTCGGGCTGCATTGCATATTCCCTGGCGGCCGAGTTCCCGGCAGCACAGATATACGGCTGTGACATCTCCGACGATGCCCTGAAGATCGCCTGCAAGCAGCGCGTGAAGCTTCCCGCCGGGCGTCCTGTATTCTTCCAGGCCGACATTCTGCAGGCCCCGCCTGCGGGCTTGCCTCAATTCGACGTGATTGTCTCCAACCCGCCGTATGTCCGTGAGTCGGAGAAGGCCGCGATGCGCAGCAATGTTCTGGACTACGAACCTTCGACAGCCCTCTTCGTGCCTGATGACGACCCTCTGCTTTTCTACCGCGCGATCGCCTTCTGGGCATCGGTGCTGCTGAAGCCGCACGGACGCATCTATCTCGAAGTCAATGAGGCGCTTGCAAAAGAAACGGCGTCCCTTTTCGGAGACGCCGCCGTATTGAAGGATTTCAACGGCAAGGACCGTTTCGTGGTGCTTGCCCGCTAATCGTTTATCGTCATTTCCTCCCCTTCGCTGTGGGCGATGATCACCGCACCGCAGGCATCGCCGTAGCAGTTGATCATCGTGCGCGGCATGTCGCAGAGCTGTTCCACCGCCAGCACGAGGCCTATGCCCTCGAGAGGCAGTCCGACCGCCGAGAGCACTATGGTCAGCATCACCATTCCCGCCATAGGGATTCCGGCGGTGCCGATGGCGGCCAGGAGGGCTGTGAACACTATCATCACCTGCTGGGCCAGGCTGAGGTCAATGCCATACGCCTGCGCAATGAAAATCGCCGTCACACATTCGTAGAGGGCGGTTCCGTTCATATTGATGGTGCTGCCCAGAGGGAGCACGAAGCTTGCGATCCTGTTGGACACGCCGCATTTCTCCTGTGTGTCACGGATGTTGACCGGCAGCGCCGCTCCGGATGAGCAGGTGGAGAATGCAGTCAGCAGGGTGGTGGACATCTTGGACATGTGCTTCCATGGGTTCTGTTTGCCAAGGAGGCGCACCAGGCCCGGCAGTACCACGCCGCCCTGGATGAGCAGGCCGGCCCATACCACCAGCACGAAGATGCCGAGGCTGCCCGCCATGCTGAGCAGGGCCTGAGGGTTATCCGCCTGCTTGCCCACGACATTGGTCACGATGGCGAACACTCCGTAAGGGGCGAGACTGATGATGAAGAAGGTGATCTTCATGATGATCTCGTACAGGGATGTGAGCAGGTCAGTCTGGAAATTGCGGTACTTTTCGTCCACCTTGTTGATGAAGAAGCCGAAGATCACGGCGAAGAAAATGACAGGGAGCAGATCCCCCTTCGCCATCGATTCGAATATGTTGGAAGGCACTATGCCGACTATCTGGTCGATGAATGACACCTCGCCTGAGGCCGCGCCCAGTGCTTCGACATTTTCGGAGAGGTTGAGCGAAGCTCCCACGCCCGGCTTCACCAGATTGACAAGGGCGAGACCTATGGTGGCGGCTATGATGGTGGTGATGATGTAGTAGGCGATGGTTTTGCCGGCGATGCGGCCGAGGGCGGCGGAATCGCCCATTCCGGCGACGCCGAGGGCGATGGAGGAGAAGACAAGTGGAATGACAATCATCCTGAGGCCTCTCAGGAAGATATCGCCGGCCCATTTGATGTACGGAGACCAGCTCTCGTAAGGTGCGATCCTGCAAAGGAGGATGCCGGTCAGGATGCCGGCTCCGATGCCGATGAGTATCTGCCAATGGAGAGCAAGTTTCTTTTTTGTAGTTTTTTTCTGCTTGTCTGCCATAATGTTTATCGTTGGGTACGACAAAAATAGAAAATCTTTGGTTACTACCGAAATTTGGATTAAATTTGGCAAATTATTTAGACAACTAAATACTAAGCAAATAATCATTTATCAACTCAAATTTTTTGGAGGAAACCTATGGAGAAAATCAAGAATCTCGCGGACTTACGCAAGATGAAAGAAGGTATGCTCGGTAAGATGTCGCTGAGAGAAAACAGCAACTCTTCAGAAGCTATCATTCAAATCAAGGTCGGTATGGCTACCAGTGGTATCGCTTCAGGAGCCAAGGAGACTATGAACTACCTCATCACAGAGCTTGATCGTCGTGACATCAAGGCTCTCGTAATGCAGGTTGGTGATATGGGCTACTGCCACTCCGAACCTACTATCGAAGTTACCATTCCTGGCAAGGAGCCTGTCGTATTCGGTAAGGTCGACACAGTCCGCGCGGAAGAGATCATCGACAAGTACATCGTAAAGGGTGAACTCGTTGAAGGTATTCTGCCTGCAAACTACAGAACAATCTAAAACAACAAACAAGGATTTATGGCTATTAAAATGCACATCTTGGTATGCGGCGGTACAGGCTGTTCCGCTTCATCCAGCCATGAAGTGATCGCAGAGCTCAACAAGGAGCTCGAGGCACACAACCTTACCGATTTCGCAAAGGTTGTAGTTACCGGTTGCTTCGGCTTCTGCGAAAGAGGTCCTATCGTTAAGATCATTCCTGACAATACATTCTACACAAGGGTTAAACCTGAGGATGCCAAGGAAATCATCGAAGAGCACATCATCAAGGGCCGCAAGGTCAACCGTCTCCTCTATGTAGCTCCTGACACAAACGAGCACGTAAGTGACTCAAAGCACATGGAGTTCTACAAGAAGCAGGTTCGTATCGCTCTCCGCAACTGCGGTTTCATCGATCCTGAAAATATCGAAGAGTCCATCGCACGTGAAGGTTACGCCGCTCTCGGCAAGTGCCTCACCGAAATGACTCCTGCACAGGTTATCGAAGAGATCAAGAAGTCAGGTCTCCGCGGACGTGGCGGCGCAGGCTTCCCTACAGGTACAAAGTGGGAGATTGCTTCCAAGAGCCGCGTAGGCGAGCAGAAGTATGTTGTCTGCAACGCTGACGAAGGTGACCCTGGAGCATTCATGGACCGTTCACTCCTCGAAGGTGACCCTCACTCAATCCTCGAGGCAATGGCTATCTGCGGTTACTGTATCGGTGCTGACCACGGTCTCATCTACATCCGCGCTGAGTATCCTCTCGCAATCCACCGCCTCCAGGTTGCCATCAAGCAGGCTGAAGAATACGGCCTCCTCGGTGAAGACATCATGGGTACAGGCTTCAACTTCACAATCGAGCTCCGTTACGGTGCCGGCGCATTCGTTTGCGGTGAAGAGACAGCCCTCATCCACTCAATGGAAGGCAAGCGTGGTGAACCTACATTCAAACCACCATTCCCTGCACAGTCAGGTTACCTCGAGAAACCTACCAACGTGAACAACGTTGAGACATACGCCAACATCCCTGTCATCATCAACAAGGGCGCTGACTGGTTCAACAAGATCGGTACTGAGAAGTCAAAGGGTACCAAGGTATTCGCTCTCGCAGGTAAGGTTAACAACGTAGGTCTTATCGAAGTTCCTATGGGTATCACCCTCCGTGAAATCATCTACGAGATCGGTGGTGGTATCAAGGGCGGCAAGAAGTTCAAGGCTGTTCAGACAGGTGGTCCTTCAGGCGGATGCTTGACAGAGAAGCACCTCGACACACCTATTGACTACGATTCACTCGTAGCTGCCGGCTCAATGATGGGTTCAGGCGGTATGATCGTAATGGACGAAGACAACTGTATGGTTGACGTTGCCAAGTTCTACCTCGGCTTCACAGTTGAAGAGTCCTGCGGTAAGTGTACTCCTTGCCGTGTAGGTAACAAGCGCCTCCTCGAGATCCTCACCAAGATCACAGAAGGCAAGGGCACAATGCAGGATCTTGAAGAACTCAAGAACCTCTCCAACGTCATCAAGGACGCTGCCCTCTGCGGTCTCGGACAGACATCTCCTAACCCTGTTCTCTCTACAATCAACAACTTCTGGGATGAATATGTTGAGCACGTTACAGAGAAGAAGTGCCGTGCAGGCCAGTGCAAGGCTCTCAAGCAGTATGTCATCAACCCTGACGTCTGCAAGGGCTGTACAGCTTGCGCAAGGGCATGTCCTGTCGGCGCTATCAGCGGTACTGTCAAGAATCCGCACGTCATCGACCAGAGCAAGTGTATCAAGTGCGGTACATGCTATGAGAAGTGTAAATTCGGTGCTATCAGCATTAAATAAGGGAGGAATAAACAATGGATACTATCAAACTTACAATTGACAACAGAGAAGTGGAAGTACCAAAAGGTACTACCATCCTGAAAGCTGCTGCACAGATGGGTATCGACATTCCTACCCTCTGTAATTTCGAACTCGAAGGCCTCGCCCTCAAGAATCATCCGGGCGGATGCCGTATTTGCGTTGTTGAAGTTGTGGGTCGCCGCAACCTCGCTCCTGCATGTATTACCGAGTGTATGCCGGACATGGTTGTAAAGACCAACTCACTCCGCGCCATCAACGCTCGCAAGACCGTCCTCGAGCTCATGCTCAGCGACCATCCTAATGACTGTCTCCAGTGCGCAAAGAGCGGCAAGTGCGAGCTTCAGGCTCTCGCTGCAAAGCTCGGCATCCGCGAGATCCCTTACAAGGGCGAGCAGTCACACTATCAGGTAAAGGTATCTCCTTCAATCGTACGTGATATCGACAAATGTATCATGTGCCGTCGTTGCGAGTCCGTTTGCCACGAATATCAGTCAGTAGGCGCTATCGGTGCTGTTGACCGCGGTTTCCCTGCAGTCGTTTCCACAGCATTCGGCAAGGACCTCATCGACACCAACTGCGTATTCTGCGGTCAGTGCATCGTAGTTTGCCCTGTAGGTGCTCTCACAGAGGTTGACAATACATCAAAGGTTCTCCGCGACATCGCAAACCCTGCAGTAAAGACCTGCGTCCAGGTTGCTCCTGCAGTACGCGTTGCTCTCGGCGAGGAATTCGGCATGCCAGCCGGCAGCATCGTTACCGGCAAGCTCACCGCAGCCCTCAAGCAGATCGGTTTCGACTATGTATTCGATACAGACTGGTCAGCTGACCTTACCATCATGGAAGAAGGTACCGAGCTCATCGGCCGTCTCACCAGCTTCCTCAAGGGTGACAAGAGCGTCAAGCTCCCTATGATGACATCATGCTGCCCTGCATGGGTTAACTTCTACGAGAAGTTCTATCCTGAACTCAAGGAGAACCCTTCAACAGCCAAGTCTCCTCAGCAGATGTTCGGTGCTATCGCAAAGACATACTTCGCAGACAAGATCGGCGTTAAGCGCGAAGAGCTTGTAAGCGTTTCAGTAATGCCTTGCGTTGCCAAGAAGTTCGAGTGCGAGCGTGACGAGTTCAAGACCAACGGCAACCCTGACGTTGACTACTCAATCACCACCCGCGAACTCGCACGTCTGATCAAGATCTGCAACATCGACTTCACAAAGCTCCCTGAGGCTGAATTCGATTCACCTCTCGGCGAGTCAACAGGTGCAGCCGTCATCTTCGGTGCTACCGGTGGTGTGATGGAGGCAGCTGTCCGTACAGCTTACGAAGTTCTCACAAAGCAGTCTCTCCCTAAGATCGACTTCACAGAACTCCGCGGCCTCGAAGGTATCCGCGAAGCCAAGGTCAACATCCCTGGTGTAGCAGAACTCAATCTCGCTATCGTTTACGGTCTCGGAAACGCACGCAAGATCATGGAGCAGATCAAGGCCGGCACATGCCCTTACCACTTCATTGAGGTAATGGCTTGCCCTGGTGGATGTATCGACGGCGGTGGCCAGCCTTACCATCACGGTGACGCTGAGATCATCAAGGCACGTCACAAGGCTATCTACGAAGCAGATGCCAACATGCCTATCCGCAAGTCACACGAGAATCCTTCTATCCAGGCTATCTACAAGGACTTCCTCGTAGAGCCTTGCGGCGAGAAGTCTCACCACCTCCTTCACACAACATATTTCGACAAGAAAACTAAGTTTGACCTTGAAAAATAATTGAACTATGTGCGGATCAAAAATCAAAATCTCTGAAGCAAACTACCTTAAAGTAAAGGAAATCTGCGCTTCATTCAACAACAACCCTGGTGAACTCATCAACGTTCTTCACCAGACTCAGGGTCACTTCGGTTACCTTCCTGAAGAAGTTCAGCAGGTAGTTGCTGAGTGCCTTCAGATTCCTGTAGGCCGCGTTTACGGTGTGGTATCTTTCTACAGCTTCTTCACAATGAAGCCAAAGGGCAAGTACGCTATCTCCGTATGCCTCGGTACAGCTTGCTACGTAAAGGGTGGCGACAAGATTCTTGACGCCCTCAAGAGCGAGCTCAAGATCAATGAAGGTGAAGTTACTCCTGACGGCAAGTTCTCTATCGACGTACTCCGTTGCGTAGGTGCTTGCGGTCTTGCACCTGTCATGACCATCAACGGCAAGACATACGGCCGTCTGGTACCTGAACAGGTTAAGGACATCCTCGCTCAGTACTAATATTTATATAAGTACGATATATTCTGCCGGACAGCCCCTTCGGGGACTGTCCGGTTTTTTTGCTATATTTACAGCCGCTTACGGATTTGCTTATTAATACATTTGATATGAAGAAGATAAGTTCTTTCTTTCCGGCCGCATTGGTGCTGGCTCTCTCCATCGCCATGACTTCCTGCTCGCCGGCAAGGTTCGTCCGGTCATCCTATGTCAGTGCCGAGATGACGGATATCGCTCTGATCGAGCCGCTGGCCTATGTGGAGACCTATGATCATCTTGCGACTTTAACCCGCGGCTTGGAGACGGATTTCAACGATTCTCTCAGTGTCGCAGTCAAGGCAAATCTCCGTCAAAGTATTACCAACAGCGCTGACCTTGTCAGTATCAACGGATACATCCCTTTGGAGCTGGACGTGGCCAACACGCTCTTCGACTATGTGCTGACAGTGGCTCCGAACAAGGAATTGAAGGCCAATCTCAATATCCCTCAATCAGTCGGGGATCTCATCCGGGCGTCCGGGCACCGCTTCGCGCTTGTCGTATCTGTCGATGGAGTGGCTGCTGCCAATAAAAAAGTGGGAGCCCGGAATGTCGCTCGTCAGACGGCTGCTGTTGTCGGAGCGGTTACGGCCGCCGCTCTCATGGGTTTTGTGACTTACGGATATGGGGTTCCGGCCCAATCCAAGACCGATATGTGCATAATGGTCCTCGATGCGGAGAATGACAACATCGCATATTTCGACCGCATTGAAGTGTCGGATGCCGTCAACCTTACCCGCCCGAAGTATATCGACAGCAATCTCCGCCGCCTTCTGAAGAAATGCAAATTCCCACTGGCTCCGGCAGGGCCAGCGAACTGACATGCCGGCCACCCAAGCTTTCAGATATTCGGCGACCAGTTAAGGGTTTTAGCCATGGCAAAGTGCAATATATAGGCTATTTGCACTTCGCTATGGCTTTTTTATCAGCAATAAGTGCAAATTACGGGCTTTTTGCACGTCGAAGAAAACTGCGGAAACAATATCCTTTTTTGCTTCCAGCAGATGGCAGTATTGGAAGTGACCGGGCGCTATTTCCGTTCCGACGAGCTGTCCGGGAACAGTTCATTGATAATCGATGCATCCAGCTTCAGCATCCGACGTATTTGCCCGTTCGATGCGTTGTACTGCCTGTGGAGGATTTTGGCGAGATCCAGCTTTTGTGCGGGTTGGAGCAGATTCGGTGAGTCTGTTCCATAGGATTTGCGGCATTTGTCCTTTATTACCGCGTACAGGTCACCATCGGCCAGGAATATTTTGTCGCCAAGGCGTGCGGCACTCTCGCTATATGCTTCAAAATCTTTTGTGAGTTTATTGAAATAATGGTGTGCATCCCTGAATATGGACATTCCAAGTCGGATGTTGCAGAAGGACTGTGGCAGAACATATCCGTCCGCTGCTACGAAACGCTCCGGTAAAGATGCTTTGTCGGCCCTGAACATCTTACGCTTTTGCCGGTAAGTAAGGTCCGATGCTTTCGTGGCCACTATCGTCAGTTGCTCAACAATGCTATAATACAGATATCCGCTGCCCCATCTATATGAATAGGGCGTCTCGCTTTTGCTGGCGACATAACCGTTTCTGTTGACATAGATTATTTCGTTGCGAAGCATTTCAATGTCTGTGATTTCTATCGGGTCATCGCATTTGAATCCTCTCCAGTCGATATTCCGGCCACGGTGAGTCGTATAGACTCTCATCTTTGCACGGAAGATGGACAGCAATTCCAGACAGATTTCGCGCGGTCCGCATATTATGAGGTGGACATGGTCGCTCATCAACTCAAATGTCACTACTTCGAAGGCAACGCATCCTTCGTCAGTTTCAGTTTTGGACGACAACTCTGCAACAGCAAGTGCTATCGCGTTCATTCCGAACCGAAAATCCTCCTCGGACGTGAAAATCACTTCCATTTCTTCTCCCGGTGTGCAGATGTGCCAGTACGGTCCGTTTTGTTCGAACAGACATTCGCAGTAATATTCCTTTTGGGAAAAAGTAAGATATGTCATAGTCTTTTCTCCTTCACTAATCGTTCAACACAGACTTGTCCGGTGGTCGCCGGAGCATTTTGATGGCACAAAGATAGTGTATGGTTCCACAAATGGCAAATTCTCTTCAATTGGCGTGCAAAAGAGCGTTATTTTGCACGCTAATTGAATAAATATGGTCAGGCAAGTGCAAAATGCGGTCTATATGCACGTCGTTGCTGGCCGGCCGGAATATGGAGTGGTTCGCCGGGAGGCCGGCTGCCTGTCGACCGGATACACGAAATTTATCGATGATTATTTGCCGCCCGTTGCAAGGCGGCAATAATTTTTGTATATTGCAAGACATTAATATTAAGAGACTCAAATGAAAGTAGAAGAGATGGCGGCCCTGGTCGGAGGCAAGGTCAGGGGCAGCCTGGAAAATATGGATTATGAGATCACAAAGGCCTTTGCCTCAGACCTTATGAGCGACGTCCTCAGGGAGGATATGGACGACACAGTGCTCATTACCGGCCTCTGCAATATACAGACTATACGCACCGCGGACATGGCGGAGCTTCGCATAGCGATACTCAGCCGTGGCAAGGTAGCTGATGACGAGATGGTTGAAATGGCTGAGGATAACGGCCTTACCATCATCGAATCACCGTTCACCACTTTCCGTATCAGCGGCCTGCTCTATGATGCGGGTCTGCAGCCATTTTATTAAAATAAGCAAACCATTAAAACCCATACGACATGCATTACACGTTCAAAATCGAGCAGGGCAATTTCACTGATGCGGGACAGGCGTCCAGCAGCGTCAAGCGTACTATGAAGCAGCTCGGTGTACGCCCTGAAAATATCAAGCGCACAGTAGTTGCTCTCTTTGAAGCGGAGATCAATGCAGTCGCACACGCCTATGGCGGACAGATCGATGTGGACATCGACGGCGAGAAGATTGTGATGGTGGTGGCCGACAAGGGTCCCGGCATCCCGAACATCGATCTCGCAATGCAGGAAGGTTATTCCACGGCGTCCCCTCAGGTCCGCGAGATGGGCTACGGAGCCGGAATGGGCCTCCCTAATATCAAGAAAAACACAGACGATCTTAAAATAGACACCACCGTGGGCGTAGGCACCACGGTAACCATGACCGTTTATCTCAACAATTAGAGCCTATGGCACAGGAACCTTCTTTTTTCCACGCTATCAAGATAGACACAGATGCCTGTACCGGATGTACAAGCTGCATGAGTGCCTGTCCTACGGAAGCCATCCGCATACGCAATGGCAAGGCCGTAATCTATGAGAACAGATGCGTCGATTGCGGCGAATGCTACAATGACTGCCCTGTGGGCGCAATCAAAGTGGCCCAGGATGACTTCCACCTCCTCGACAACTACGAATACAAGGTGGCCCTTGTGCCTGCCGTATTCATCGGCCAGTTCGACGACACTTACAAGACCAAGGAGATATACGCCTGCCTCAAGATGCTCGGCTTCACCCATATTTACGAAGTGGAGCACAGCGTCGAGTTCCTGACCCAGCTTTACAAGAATTACATGGCCGAACATCCGGAGATCAAGACCTTCATCTCTCCGTACTGCCCGGCTGTCATCCGCCTGATACAGGTGCGTTTCCCGTCTCTGGTGGACAATATCATCAAGCTCAAGTCACCTCTTGACGCCGCAGCGCAGATCATTTTCAGAAAGCTCCGCGACATCGGCGCCCCGGAGGACAAGATAGGTATCTTCTACGTGACACCTTGCGCCGCCAAGATTGCATCCGCCAAGAGCCCTGTCAGCATGCAGAACACCCGCATCAACGGTGTCATCAACATGGACTTCCTGTACAACAAGGTGAAGCTGATGCTCAAGCAGCACAAGTGCAAGGATGCAGAGCCTATCAATCACAGCCTTACCGACAAGAGCGTGCTCTGGCCATTGACCGGCGGTGAATCGGCTAATTTCAACGATTCTGTTTATGCCATAGACGGCCTCTACAATGCCCTGGATTTCCTCGAGAACCTCGAGGATGAGAAGATAGACGCGCCGGGCCTCATCGAGATGCGCATCTGCGACCAGAGCTGCGTGGGCGGCATACTGACGGTGCAGAACCGTTTCGTGGCCAAGCGCCGTCTGGAGGACCGCGCGAAGCTGCTGGCCCGCATACGCCGTGGGGATGACCATGCGAAGGTGGATTACAGTGATCAAGAATCGCAGGATCTTGCCAAGCTGATGCAGATACCTGACATCAAGCCGCGTTCCCTCTTCAAGCTGGATGACAACCTTGTCACTGCGCTGGAGATGGCTGAGAAGATCAAGGACACGGAGGCAAAGCTGCCTTCGATCAACTGCTGCGCCTGCGGTGCGCCTTCCTGTTCCGCACTGGCGGAGGACATCATCCGCGGCGAAGCCTGTCTGGAAAATTGTATATTTGCACACAAGGACATCGACGAGCTCTACGAAAAGATGGAGGACATCTGGGGCAAGGTCGTGAAACTATAATAACTTTCAAAGAATGAAACTTTCTGAAATAATCGAAAAACTCAACCTCAAGTGCCTCAACGAGGCTAATCTTGACGCGGACATCACCAACGCATACTCATCCGACCTGCTCAGCGACGTGATGGGCAACGCACGCAGCGGCCAGCTGTGGATCACGATGCAGACCCACAAGAACGTCACCGCAATTGCGGCTCTCAAGGACATCCCTGCCATCATCATCGTGCGCAACGGCGTCCCTGACGACGATATGCTCGAGCATGCAAAGGAGGAGGACATCTGCATCCTCGTAAGCAGCGAGGCTGCATTCCCGGTATGCGGGAAACTCTACGAACTGATCAAGTAGTGAAGTTCAACGCTGATATGCACATCCACTCGGTGCTTTCGCCTTGCGGCGACATCGAGATGAGCCCTTCTGCAATTGTGGCACGTGCCCGGGAGAAGGGACTGGACATCATCGGCCTGACTGACCACAACTCGACGCTCAACGCGGAGGTCACCCGCCGCCTTGGGGAGAAGGTCGGCCTGCACGTGCTGATGGGCGCGGAGGTCACCACCAAGGAGGAGGTGCACTGCCTCGGTTTCATGCCGGATGCGGAGCGCCTTGCCGAATTCCAGAAATTCCTGGATTCCAAGGTCATCTTCTTCGAGAACGACGTTGACAAGTTCGGCTATCAGCTGGTGGTGGATGAGGAGGAGAATGTCCTCGACATGGTGGACCACCTGCTCATCAACGCACTCGACCTGCCTATGGAGGACCTCCAGAAGAAGGTCTATGAGCTGGGCGGCATATTCATCCCCGCCCACGTTGACCGCTCCACCTTCAGCATCAGTTCACAGTTGGGTTTCGTGCCGGACCACCTCAAGTTCCATGCGCTGGAGATCAGCAAATACTGCAAGCGCGACAACTACAAATTCTTCGAGAATTGCCCGTGGTTCAGCGATTTCAACTATATACAGAGCTCCGACGCGCACTATGTGGAGGACATAGGGGCCATCCACAGCGTGCTGGAGATGCCGGAGTTCAGTTTTGAGAATTTCAGGAATGCCCTGCACCAGGGCGAACCAATCATATTGTAAGATGAAAAGTCTCGATCTGCATATCATAGACATTACGCACAACTCGATACGTGCGGGGGCGACTCAGATCACCATAGAGATGGAGGACAGCGCCGCCAAGGACCTGCTCTACATCAAGATCATCGACAATGGCTGCGGCATGCCACAGGACATGATTGACGCCATCAACGACCATTTCTATTCCTGCCGCAAGGAGCGCAAGATAGGCATGGGCATAGCCCTGCTCAAATTCCATTCGCAGCTCTGCGAAGGTCAGTTCTACCTCAAGTCCAAGGTGGGCGAGGGCACGGAGATTTTCGCGTCCTACAAGCGTTCGCACATCGACATGCAGCCGAAGGGCGACCTGTCGGACTGCTTCGCGAACTTCATCTGCCAGTATCAGGACATCAATTTCATCATCAGATACATTACCGATGAGGATACCTTCGAGCTCACGACGGCTGACGTCAAGGAGGTCTTCGAGGGCATGAACCTCAACGATTATCAGATCATAAGCAGTCTCAAGGAACTTATTCACGAAAATATAGGCGCATAGCTATGGCGGGGAAGATCAAGACGGTGTGGTACTGCAGCTCCTGCGGAAACGAGAGCCCGAAGTGGATGGGCCGTTGTCCGGCCTGCGGCGAATGGAATACTATGGTTGAGGAGCCCAAGGCTCCGAAGGAGTCCAATGCCGGCGGCGTGGCGGGACGCAGCAGAGCCTACATCTCCACCACCGATGCGCATCCGGAGCCTCTTAACAGCATAGATTTCAGCGATGAGAACCGCTTCTCCATAGGCAATGCCGAACTGGACCGCGTCCTGGGCGGCGGCATGGTGGAGGGCTCGATGGTGCTCATCGGCGGCGAGCCGGGAATAGGCAAGTCCACACTCTCCCTCCAGATTCCGCTGCACTGCCCGCATCTCAAGACGCTTTACGTGTCGGGCGAGGAGAGCGCGAAGCAGATCAAGCTGCGTGCGCAGCGCCTCGGAGGCGACGATTCGCAGTGCCTCGTGCTCAGCGAGACATTGCTGGAGAATATTCTGGAGCATGCCCGCAGCGTGCAGCCTGAGCTGCTCATCATCGACTCCATACAGACCATTTACAGCCAGAGCATAGAGTCCTCCGCCGGCAGCGTGTCGCAGGTGCGCGAATGTGCGTCAGCCCTGCTGCGCTACGCCAAGGAGACTTCGACTCCTGTCATTCTCATAGGACATATCACCAAGGACGGCACCATCGCCGGTCCAAAGATACTTGAGCACATCGTGGATGTCGTGCTGCTCTTCGAGGGCGACACCAAGGGCTCGTACCGCATATTGCGCAGCATCAAGAACCGCTTCGGCTCGACCGACGAACTGGCGGTCTTCGAGATGACCGGCTCCGGCCTGCGCGAAGTGTCCAACCCTTCGGAAATCCTTATCCCCATGCATCAGGATGACCTCAGCGGCGTTGCCGTCAGTGCCATGATGGACGGCACACGGCCTTTCCTGGTGGAGATCCAGGCCCTGGTCAGCACAGCCGCATACGGTACTCCGCAGCGCAGCGCGACCGGCTTTGACAGCCGCCGCCTCAACATGCTGCTCGCCGTGCTGGAGAAACGTTCCGGCTTCAAGCTGGCCGCCAAGGACGTGTTCCTCAATGTGGCCGGCGGCCTCCGAGTCACCGACCCGGCCTGCGACCTGGCCATAGTGGCGTCAGTGCTCTCGTCCAATTTCGACCTGTATATTTCGCCGAAGATCTGCTTTGCGGCCGAGGTGGGTCTCAGCGGCGAGATACGTCCCGTCTCCCAGGTCGAGCGCCGTATCGCCGAGGCGGAGAAGCTGGGCTTCGAGCAGATATTCATCTCCTCCTTCAACCGCTCCGACTCCATAAAAACCAAAGACGGCCACATACAGGTTGTAGCCGTCTCCGATATCCCGGCACTCTGCCGGAAACTGTTCCAATAGCAGTTGTACATATTTTCATTTTTAGTTATCTTTGCTTCATAACATCGAATAATCAATCAGACAATGAAAAGACTTATCCTTTCTCTCGCGGCCGTTATGGCAAGCGTGGCAATGTTCGCCAAAGTTCCTGTCATCGGCATCTCCGGTTATGCTGAAGAAGGCAAGAACATGCTCAGCACCACTTATACAAATGCTGTCCTCACAGCAGGCGGAGCCCCTTTGGTAGTCCCTGTGACAACTGACGACGCTGTCATCGAAGCCATCGTGGCCAATCTCGACGGCCTGATCATGTCAGGCGGCGAGGATTTCGACCCGCTGAAGTGGTACGGCGAGGAGCCTCTCCGTGCATTGGGCGAGATCGCTCCTGTACGCGACGAATTTGACGTCAAGCTCATCCGTGCAGCAGTCAAGAAGGGCATCCCTGTGCTCGGCATCTGCCGCGGTCATCAGCTCACCGCAGCCGCATTCGGCGGCAGCCTCTGGCAGGACATCCCTTCACAGTGCCCGGACAGCTATATCAAGCACCGTCAGAGCCCGACCCCTGGCAGCTACGGCACACACAGCATCAAGATCGAGAAGGGATCCTTCCTTGCAAAGTGCCTCAACTCCGAGAAGGCAGTGGTGAACTCCTTCCACCATCAGGCAGTCAAGGAACCGGCTCCAGGCTTCAAGGTAGTTGCCAAGTCCGCTGACGGTATCGTAGAGTCCGTAGAGCGCGTTGCCCCTCTGAAGGGCTACGCTGACGGCGGTGCCATGATCATCGGCGTGCAGTTCCATCCGGAAGGCCTCATCACCGGCAAGGACAAGAGCTTCAAGGCCATCTTCGAACTCCTCGTCAAGGAAGCAAGCAAATAATTTGCACACATGCGAGTGACTCGCGCAGTGTCCAAGGCCCGGTTTCCCGCCGGGCCTTTTTTGTGCCTTTGTGGAGCTATATGCCAGTTGGCCTGACTCTGCAAGAATGTATTGCCGAAACTTCGCTTTGCCTTCAGGCTGAAGCCCTGCTGCTCGTTGGGGGTAGCGGTCATAGCGGTGGGGTTCGGGGCAGACCAGTAATATTTTACGGATAGCGCAAAATCATCTGGTCTGGCGAGTAAGTCGGATTGTGACTTACATGTATGGCCGCTGGAGGCACATGTGACAGGGGGCATCGTTTGTCACGGCCTCCTGGAAGGCCCTGACAAACAGCATACCCGCCTCCAGCTTCCTCCCGCAGGGGGTCATGTTTGTCAGAATGCAAGTTGCTTCGGAGCAGGCACTTTTTCTTGTATCGCAACAAGGATTTGAATACATTTGCCAATCACTTCACCATTGACGATTGAGGAGGGAGATTATTATGGAAGAAGTACATTACTATCACATGTACGCGAATGGTGACGATGCTCAAAATTTCATCACCACAGAAGAAGAATTCAAGACTGCGTTCAACCGCTTTGGCGTATGCCAATATGTAAGCGGAGTGAAATTGCTGTCATGCTCCGACGAAGATTCACATCCCCATTCGCTGCTGTATGGCAGCTATGAGAAATGTATGCGCTTCAAGGAGCTCTACGAATCCATTTCCATCAGAAGCATCATACAGAATAGAGGCTCGGCCGATGGAGTGGTGCTCAAGTGTGAGCTGCTGCAGATAGAGGATATGGAGCACTTGATGAATACCGGTACATATACAATCATTCAGGCGACAAAAGACGGAAAGGCAGTGATGCCTTATGATTACAGATTCGGTACAGGAGCTCTATACTTCAGAAGCCGATATTCCGTTCTGCCCTGGCTTGTGGATGATAACGGCAGGGTGTGCGAACCGGTGCCTTTCGGGTCCCTGACCAGAAGGGCGCAGCTTCGTCTTTGTTCATCCAAGTATTCCATTCCTGATGACTGGCTTGTATGCAACGGCTTCATTCTGCCGACAAACTATATAGACGTAAAAGCCTTCGAGAATATATACAGAAGTCACAATTGCTTCAGGGTTTTCCTGGCAAGCAACAAGGCCAGGGATCAGCTGATTCTTCAGCGGATGGCAATGAACAGGGGAGTGATGGTGGAAGACCTGCTGGCGAGGAAGTATTGCGAAGAGATATGTATTTCACTTATCGGTAGGAAAACGGCGAAGTACGCGACAATCGAACAGAGGCTGACAATCGCCAGTACCCTGCGCACCAGATATCATCTCGCTTATCGTCAGCTGGCGACTCTCGTGTATATCCCGGAATCCGAATTGAGGAAATATGTCAAATAATGCTGAATACGGAGGGGCGTATCGGCCTTTAGCGAATCAGTAAAGTTTTGCGGGCTAGTAAGTCGGGTTGTGACTTACATGTATGGCCGCTGGAGGCACATATGGCAGGGGGTATCGTTTGTCACGGCCTCCTGGAAGGCCCTGACAAACAGCATACCCGCCTCCAGCCTCCTCCCGCAAGGGGTCTTGTTTGTCAGAATGCAAGTTGCTCCGGAGCTGGATGCCGGGTTCGCCCACAAACGGCTTTCTGGGCGAACAGGAAACTATATCCCGGTTGGCCAGTAAAGCAGAGACAGGATATGCGTTGTCCGAACCATAGCCGGCGGGCTAAAGTCCTGCTGCTCAGGATGCAGACATCAAAATGCCTGTCCTGCTGCTCGGGATGCAGGCATCAAAATGCCTGCTGTGCTGCTCGGGGACGCAGACATCAAAATGCCTGCTGTGCTGCTCGGGGACGCAGGCATCAACATGCATACCCTGCTGCTCGGGGACGCAGGCATCAACATGCCTGCTGTGCTGCTCGGGGACGCAGGCATCAACATGCCTGCTGTAAACCCCCTCGCGACCTCGAGTGTCTTCAGGCGCTGGCGGATCGGCGGCCATAGCGGGCTGTGATACCTTTCGGCAATGCATACCTGCGCTGCCAGGGCCAGCTGGGATATAGTTTCTAAAAATTATCGGTATCGCGATAGTTTTT
>JAKSJG010000070.1 GCA_024398365.1 Bacteroidales bacterium
TATGCTTACTCTTATCAAGAACGCTGATGTCTATGCTCCGGAACATATCGGAAAGAAAGACATTCTCATCGCAAACGGTAAAATCGAAAAGATCGCTGACAAGATCAGAATCTCAGGTGTTGACTGCAAGAAGATAGACGCAAGGGGCAGAAAAGTCAGCCCGGGTCTCATCGACAAGCACGCCCACATAACAGGCGGTGGAGGAGAATTCGGCTACGAATCCTACGCTACCGAACTTCAGGCTGAAGACTTCCTCAAGTGCGGAACCACCACCGTCATCGGCCTCCTCGGCACCGACGGCGTGCTCAAGGAGCTCACCACACTTTATGCCAAGGCCAAGGCCCTCGACACCAAGATGACCGCGTGGATGCTCACAGGCTCATACGCCTTCCCTCCGAAGACCATCACCGGCGCCGTTGACAAGGACATCATCATGATAGACAAGGTAGTCGGCTGCAAGCTCGCCCTCAGCGACGACCGCGGTTCATTCCCTACCACCCCTGAACTCGAGCGCCTCATCGCCCAGTGCTGGAGAGGCGGTATGACCTCCCGCAAGGCCGGAATACTCCACCTTCACATGGGCGCCCTCTCCACAGGCATCTCACAGCTCGTGGACATCAGCAAGCGCAATCCGCGCCTCATGCCACACATCTCAGTCACCCATTGCGGCCGCGCCGAATCCCTCTTCAACGAGTGCTGCGAATTCGCCAAGATGGGCTCATACATCGACTTCACTTCAGGCGGCTCCAGCTTCCTCTCATCCCGTGAGGCCCTCGTGCTGAAGGCCCTCGAAAAGGGTGTGAGCATCGACCACATCACCATCTCCACAGACGGTGGCGGCGGCATCCGCAGAGTCGATCCTGTCACAGGCGAGGAAAGCTACGGTACAGCCACCGTTGACAGCAACCTCACAATGCTCGTCAACCTCGTGACCAAGTTCGGCCTGCCTTTCGAAGACGGCCTGAAATGCCTCACAGCCAACCCTGCGCGCGAGTATTCACTCAACACCAAGGGCCACCTCGCAGAAGGCTACGACGCCGACCTGCTCATCTGGAACGACGACTTCAGCCTCAAGCAGGTGATTGCTAAAGGTCGCGAGGGGGTACAGCAGGCATTTTGATGCCTGCGGCCCGAGCAGCAGCGATTTATCGCTCCGCTAGCCCGGCCGCGAGAGGCTGAGATAACTGGTAAAAAAAGCCCTCCGGACCACTGTCTCGGAGGGCATGAAATAAAGCGTCTGCCTTTATTTTGTCACTGTACCCATGAAGAGTATTGTGTTGTGGATATCGACGATGGCATAGACGAACGGCCTGTCGGCGGTGAACACGCGTGGCAGATCAGCCATAAAACCCTGTCCGATCACAGAGGCTGCAGCAGCCACGGTACCCTTTTCATTCACAGTAATTCGGGAAGACATCAGCATATTATCAACGTAGATGCCTTCGTCTTCAAACATTCCGGAAAACTCACCGTGAGACTTGAACATCCTGGAGATGCCGAGAGTGTTGAGGGCAGACTCAATCTTCGCCTTTGGGAAGTTGAACGTGTTTTCAAAAACAGGGATCCTGAAATCCACCTTTTCCGCCTTGTCTGCGTTTGCGGAATACCTTGCAAAGTCATCGGCGGTCATCTTGGAAACGAATTCATCCAGTTTCATGCCGGCAGGAGGGAGAACAACTGCCATTGAGAAAGCTCCGTTGCCATAAGGCAGCCAGATGACTGAAGGAAGATTGGCTTCAGCATAACCGACATTGAAACTCTTTATCTCCTGGCCTCCGACCTGGCCGAAGAAGTTCATCTCAGAAGCCTTTCCTGTGATGTCGGTAAATGTCTTCATCTCTTTCACATACTTGTCCGAAGTCCACGCTCCCTGGAAAAATGTGACATTGGCGAGAAGCCACATATATTGCTTTGTCTTATCCACGATGGTCGGCACCATGCCGCGGCTCTTCTCCTTTGCCCAGGAGTTGACAGGTTCACATGGATTCAGGGTTCTGTTGTCAAGCTTGTATGTGCCGGCACCATAGCAGCCGTCGATCAGGCTTATGTAATTGTTCACCGGATGGGCCTTCTCCTGATCATACCAGAAGGAATTGACTGATTCGAACACGACATTGTTGTCCAGAGCCTTGAGGTCATCCGATATGGATTTGTAATATGCTGCGACCTGCTCCTGTGTGATATCCTTCAGACCAAGTGTGGAGACTATTTCGTTGTATGTCTCTGCCGTCGTTCCGTTTGCGAGCATTGACAGGTTTGTGAACATGCTGAAAGGTGAAACGGCAATATTGTTGATATCATCCTTCGCAACTGCCTTGAAGAAGTTGAAGCTGAACTCAGTTTCCCTGTCCGCAACAGCCTGCTGAAGCTTTGGCAGCGGCGCGTAGCTGAGAGCCCTCGACACCTGGTTGCCGAGATTCAGGCTCTTGTTGCCTTCAATTTTCTGCTCTTTGGTCTCGTGCTTGATGTCACCGCCGAATGGCAGCGGCTCGATTTCCGCACAGGATGCAAGCAGCAGAGCTGCCGTTGTTAAATAAAGGAAATGTGTATTCATAATCATGCTATTTTTAAAATATTTTTAAAATTCATTGAATGTTATTATCTGGACAGGAGAAAAATCATATCCAGCACAGGACCAAGGTGCAGTAGCGAGACACCAAATATCATCATATAGTCCATACCAGCCCCAATTCATACCGAAATATCGAATAGGCTCCGTCCGCTCAACATGATCCAAAGAGCCAACAACTTGACCACCTTCAATTATATTGATTGTATAGTAGTAATCAGTCATCTCATTCATATACCTATCTACAATGAAAGCGTGGCTATTCGTAAAGTTAGGGTCAATTGGGGATGACATAGAAGCACCAATAATGGATGGATAATCATATCTCAATAATTCATAAATAATATCCTCATAATCATCGCAATAATCATCTAATACTGCATATTCCCATCCGGACGGATACAAGACATAATCCATAAGATTTTCTAGCGTGGCATAGGAGCCATTATCAGAATAGTATGTCAAAGAATTCTTGCCGACATATGCAACAAGAGCTGCCATTATAGTAGAATCGCCATTCTCAATACCATCCCAAGCTGATGAACTGAACCCGGACTGGGACATAGTATAACTATTCGGTGCATGTCCAGAACATGTTGCTACGGTAGGGGCTGTTTCAGGAATGTCAAACTCTCCATGCAAATAATTAAGAACTTGAGCACCGGCAATTGCCACACAACCAGCAGAGACCCTATCTGTATCAGAATTGCTTTTCAATGGACAATACATATTGAATGGGGCTCTTTGCCCCCAATGGGTAGTCACAAGGTGATTAGTATATTCACTAACATCAACGGTGTCTATCTGAATTATCTCGTAACGAGTGCTATTCAACGATCTTGTCTCACTTGCTAAAGATTTGAGATATTCCTGATCATTTGTGATAAGTTTCCAATGAGTAATATTCTTTCGATGAATATCTTTCAGTTGTTCCATTCTTGAAAGTGAATTCACACAATCACAAATGCGGGAAATCCAGGCATTGAATGATTCGTTGTCCGTTTTCAGCGAGAAAGCACCTTTACCGGATGCCAGCACAATCGGTGTACGCTTGTCACCGGAAACCAATTCCCAACAATCATTGTAGTTGATGGCATATGCGACTGCTTCATTGCCTGAACGGACAGGCTCGATCGATTTGACCGTAATCTCCCTTTTGGAAATCTTTTCTTTAAAAGAGATGTAGCAATCGATGTCTGCTTCAGAAACGACAAACTCTGACTTGTCGAGTCCCCTGGTCGCGGATGCCGGAACACAACAATCTGGTTCTATTCCGGAATTTATGTCAACATCTCCATCTGAAATGGAGCAGGAAACGGGAAAGATGGCGATTGTTGACAGAATCAATAATACAATACGTCTCATAATAAATAATGTGTAGGTAATGTTGTTTTAATGTTAGCAATTATACAAAATATTATAAAAACAAACTTATGTTTTGGCAAGAAAACCGAGTGTTTTGGCCGGCAAATACTGAACAGTCCTTCATGCCTAATTTGACACTGGGCAATAGCCCCCCGGACAGCTTGTCCCGGGGGACTGAAAAAAGCGTTAGTCGTAAAGTATAATCCTTACGTTTATCTCTGGCCGCCGCCGTTGCCGCCCGGCTCGCTTCCGTCCATACGGAAGGACAGCATTGCTTCGCGGTTGGAATGGTCGAGTTCGCCGATATGCCAGTTGCCGGAATCAACCACCCAGACATCATCGCCGGCTCCATTACTGCCCCAGTTCATTCCGAAGAATGAAGTCTGAGCATATGATTCGATAGCTGTAGGCAAATTACTATTGTGATAAAGTGTCCAATGTGTAAGGTCATCCGGTCTGAAAATATATGTAGTGGTTACAACTCTGATACCGACACCACATCTATCCACGATGAAAGTGTATGGATTTGTGTTCTGGGAGCCGCTGGAATGAATTATTGACGGAATGGAGTAATCCAACAACATCGATCTGATCTCATTATAAGGATTGACTCCGGAATTGTTGAATCCGACAAGAAAACTCTCGAGTTCATACTCATCGTTAAGGGCGCGTTGGAGCGCTTCGAATTCGCCATACGAGTATCTTGCGCCGTATGTCATATCCATCTTCTTGCCGATATTCGCCAGCATTACAGCCGCCATTCTGACAGAATCCGTCGTATGGAAGAATGCCCAGTTCTCCTCGGATTTGTCAGTCTGCTCCATTCCGCTGCAAGCTGCATCATCATCAAAGAATGATGTCACGCTCGCATATTTATACACCTCAGGGCAGCAGTCAGCTGCATGATGCATGAAATAAACCATCTGACCACCGGCGACAGCCTCGCTTCCGGCAGGTGCATGTCCACTGTTGTGATTGAATGGGCAATACTGGTTATAGTTGGACAACTCTCCCCATTTCGTCGTGGTAAGAGGACCAACTTGATTTGTAACAACATAGTCCTCAATTACGCTATATACCTCATAATGTCCCGGCTCAGGATGATAAGTCGTGTCCGGCCCGGAACCGGCTTTGGTCAATGTGCTCAGATCCAATGGCTCAAAGAAGAAAGGTGCCGTTTCAAATTTCTCAGAAAGACGAGCTCCTTCATTAAGAATAGCCGTCCACATCAGATAATTCTCCTTACCATACTTTATCTCTCCTGCATAAGAATGCAACGCCTCTATGTCTGCCGCAAGATCCTTGATATATCCTGCAAGATTCGGGTTGATTTCATCAAAATTGAAATGACCTTTTCCTGAAGCAATCACCGTTTCGGTGCGTTTGTCAGTAGAGAGTATCTCCCAGAAGTCAGGGAAATTGATAATGTAGATGGATGGCGTTTCCGGATATTTTGGATAGGCGATGATTTCATAGTTGTTCTTCGAAGGATAGAACTGCGGCCTCTCCAAACCTCCTGCATTCTTTGCCCAGTTATATCCAAGTCGCTTGGACTTGAAAAAGATATAATTCTGGACTTCTTGATAGGAAACGCGGAAATCTTCCGGTCTCATCTCTTCATAACTTCTGGTTTCCTTTGTGTTATTGTACGCAGATTCACCATCCGTCCCATTATCCACAAAGTTATCTTTTGTACAGGACACACACATCAAAGCGGCCAGCACTGAAAATAAAAGGATTCGTTTCATGACATTATGATTTTGATTTATTAATTGCTTACAAGATGAATCTGAGTCCCGTCTGAAGCGTAAACATATACGGACTCTCATTGTATATTCCGCCTTCGTCACCATTATCAAAATGATATGAGAAGCCTGGTTCCAGATAGAAGCCGCAGTAATCGGCAAGGCGATACTGGTAACCGGCATATCCGGAAGCCGACCAGAAGAATCTTTCCGGTTTGAAAACAACCTTTTGGGATACTCCGACACATCTTTCCACCATTCCTCCCGCCTTGGCATAGAATTCCGATCTGCCCATACTGCATATTCCGGCCTTGATGGCAAGCGGAATACCGATATGGTGATAGCATGTCTGTTTCGTTTTTCCGATTGCTGACACTTCAGCTGTCAGCTTTGAATAACAGATTCCGCTCTCAATGGCCAGACGAGGGAATATGTCGTATGATAATGAAATGCCGGCAATGACAGGAACAGAGGTCTGACGATGGACAGAGACTATTGATGATGATGCTGAAGATGCAGGAATGTCATCACCAAATCCGCTCCTGACCTGTGCGACAGGATGGCTGTCATCACTACTGATTGCATTTGGAAAATAATATGTATCAAGATAATCACAACTTCCACCTTTGAAGGAAGCGGATCCGGAATTCACCGCTATGCTGAACCTTCTGCTGCGCGGTGTTTCGTCGTCCAGCGAAGCGATGTAGCGCTCCAGCGAAGCGGCATTGTCATGCTGGTGGGTCTGCGGGGTGCTTTGCGGCGTTGGACGGGATTCCGGCTGGCTGGTAACGGATGAAGCCGCAGGCTGAGGTTCTGCTGGCAGTGAGGCAGCAGGCTCGGCGGTCTTGACTGTGGCGGTCTGCCCGGATGTCGCGTCAGGAGTTGCTGAACAGACGTCCGTATCGGGGCGGCTTTCCGCTGCGGAAGGAGCCGCTGCGACAAGCGACTTAGATGCCACCGGCCTGTCAGCCTCGGCAGCTGCGACTGCCTCGATCGGCTCCAGAGTCTCGACGGCAGCACTCTCCGCCATCAGGCAGCCTTCATTCTGCGGAGCATCGACCGCCCCTTCCGGGAGCAGGAAGAGCGCCGATACAGCTGCAGCTGCGGCGAGGCCGGCCACCAGGGCGACGGTCCTGCGTGCACGGGCGCGGCGGCGTGCTCCTGCGGCGCTGGCCATTATGGCCTCGAAGGCGCCTTCAGCGGGTACGTCCTCTATGCTGTCCACCCTTTCTCCGAGTTTGCGGAGCCAGTCCGTATCATTGTTCTGAATCATATTGCTTCTTCAAATATTCCTTTCTTATGTAAAGATTGACATAAGAAAGGTTATGACAAGTATATTCTTATGTAAACAAGCCTCCGTATTTACCTAAG
>JAKSJG010000071.1 GCA_024398365.1 Bacteroidales bacterium
CGGCCGAAGTCTTTCAGCTCGAGCGTCATGCCCATGCCGAACATCACGCAGCCGAGCATAGGCGACACCCAGGATGTGCGTATATGGCTGAGTGATACCGGGAAAAGGAATGCGCAGGCCGCCGCGACCAGCACGATGACCGCCATCCAGCGTGTTATGAAGGAGCAAATCTTCTGCATCATTCTGCGAAAACGTCAAGTAATATCCTCCAAAGTTAAACAATTATCACCGTCATCTGCATTTCTTACAATTGATATTTGAATTACAAAAGGGGATTTTTTGTATTTTTACAACTTTGAACCAAACTTGGAAATTATGCGTGAACTTACTCTCAACGAAGTATATAAGGCCAGTCACGTGCTGAAGTCCATCATCAAGCCGACTGCGCTTATCAAGGCTTCTTCGGTCAATCCCAACTCAAATGTCTTCATCAAGCCGGAGAACTTACAGATCACAGGATCATTCAAGGTCAGGGGAGCCAGCTACATGATCTCCCAGCTCTCGGATGAGGAGAAGGCCCGCGGTGTCATTGCCTCCAGCGCGGGAAATCACGCTCAGGGCGTGGCATTCTCCGCAACGGCCAGCGGCATCAAGTCCATCATCTGCCTCCCTGCAGGCGCCCCTATCTCCAAGGTGGAGGCGACCCGCAATCTGGGCGCCGAGATATGTCTGGTGCCGGGAGTGTACGATGACGCCTTCAACAAGGCGATGCAGCTGAAGGACGAACTCAAGATGACCTTCGTGCACCCGTTCAACGACCCTCTGGTCATCGCAGGACAGGGCACCATTGGTCTGGAGATCCTCAACGACATGCCGGATGTGGAGGCCATCATCGTCCCTGTGGGCGGCGGCGGACTGCTCAGCGGCATTGCATACGCAGTAAAGCAGCTCAACCCTTCAGTCAAGGTCTATGGAGTGCAGGCCGCCGGAGCGCCGAGCATGGTCAGAAGCATAGACGAGGGCAAACTCCTCTGTCTTGACAGCGTATCCACCATTGCCGACGGCATATCCGTAAAGCAGCCGGGCAACCTGACATACGAGCTCTGCAGCAAATACGCCGACGGCGTGGTCACCGTGACGGACGACGAGATCTGCGCGGCCATACTGCTGCTCCTCGAAAAGCACAAGCTCATCGCCGAAGGCGCCGGAGCCATCTCCGTGGCAGCCGCTATGTTCGGGCATCTGCCTATCGAAGGCAAGAAGACAGTCTGCGTGGTCAGCGGAGGTAATATCGACGTGACCTTCCTCAACCGCATCATCAACCGCGGTCTGCAGCGCGGCGGCCGTCAGTGCACGGTCACCGTGGAACTGATGGACAGCCCTGGCCAGATGCTGATCGTCACCCAGATCATCGCCGGCGAAGGCGGCAACGTGACCAGCGTGCTCCACGAGAGGACCAACACCGAGATTTCCGTCAATGCCTGCACCCTCAGGATGACCATCGAGACCCGCAACCGCGAGCACATCCAGACCATCGTGGACAAGCTCAAAGCACACAACATCCACATACTTTCAGTGGACTAATCATATATAACCATGCAGAAATATCTCATATACTATACCCTCAACGGCATCAAGGCCTACTATCACACCAACGACTTCGAAATGTACAACAACTTCGTGAAGATGTTCAGGAAGATGAAGGACCAGTACAAGGACAACGACCACTACCAGGTCAACTGGGTGGAACAGTCAGGCAAGATGTGCATCAAGGAGTGCATCTTCTCATTCGTGCCGAAGACCATCGCCGAAGACGACGTGGACGAATACAAGGCATTCAAGGGCCACATCATGATAATGTAAGGCCATGAAGACATTCCGTTTCCTCGCCATGGCCCTCGTGGCCGCAGCCACAGTGATGACCGCCTCGTCCTGGAAATGCACCGGACGCGAGCGCATTGTGGAATTCAAGACCACCATGGGCACCATCAAGGTGAAGCTCTACAATGAAACGCCTCTGCACCGCGACAACTTCATCAGGCAGGTCAAGGCTCATACATACGACAGCTCGACATTCCACCGCGTCATCAAGGATTTCATGATACAGGGCGGCAAGCCGAAGATCCAGAAGGGCGAAGACGAGATGGATCCCCTGGTACCGGCCGAATTCCGCGTCGAGCAGGGCATCTACCACCGCAAGGGCGTCCTTGCCGCAGCCAGGAACGGTGACAAGGAGAATCCTGAGCGGGCCAGTTCCCCTTACCAGTTCTACATAGTCTGGGGAAGCGTGTACACTGACGCAGGCCTTGACAAGATGCAGAAACGCGTCAGCAAAGCCACTGACGGCAAGACCGTCATCACAGAAGAAATGCGCGAGGTCTATAAGACTGACGGCGGCACTCCGTGGCTCGACGGCCAGTACACCGTATTCGGCGAAGTCATCGAAGGCATGGACATAGTCGATGCCATCCAGAACGTCGCCACCGACGACCGCGACAAGCCTCTCGAGCCCGTCGTGATACTTTCCGCCAAGTTCAGGAGAAGATAGAGCCTCTTTACAATAACAAAAAACCCTGCGCTCAGATATGAACGCAGGGTTTTTACTGTTTAGTTCAAATTATTCCTTCACGCACCTTACGGAATAAGCGCAGTTGCGGTTGTATGAACTTGCTGAGGAATAGCTGGAAGCCTCAAAACCGAAGCCGTAGGCAGTCGTGCCACCTTCCACAGGAGTGGCCGACCATACGCGGCCCTGGGTACCGACCTGCTTGAGGGTCTGGTCCAGAGAAGCACCGCTTGAAGTGTAGGAATATTTGCCCGCTGCAGGGAACCATGCACCCTTGGTCTTGTACAGACGTCCGTTGGCAGGGCCAGTGGTCCAGGATGATGTCATACCGGAAGTCCAGTCCTTGCCAGGCAGGCAATATCCAGGAGGGCAAGGGTCGTATTTCGTCTTGTCCACATCCCACAGAGCATCATCGGATACTGTAAGCCACTCCGAGCCGGATGAATTGATGTACTCGGTCGGATGCGCAATGGCATATTCCACGGTAGCGACTGTCGCAGAACTGCTGACTGTCTTGATGGCGGTTCCCGCCACAGCGACAGGAACTGCGGCGTCAGCCTTCGCGCTTCCGATGAAAGGATCCTTGCGGCCCCACTGGTAGAGCAGGCCGAAGGTTGCCACGCCGTCCTCCGGCTTCGCCGATAAGGCACCCAGATTGCGGTCGAGCATTTCATAACCGTTGATTGATGCAGTGCTGAAGGTATCGGCAGTGAACCACAGGTGCCAGCTCCAGAGTATGGTGCCTGCATCGTCAGTCACCGCCACGAGAGCATTGCCGTTCCTGTACGGGGTCGGCACGATAAAGCGTACATAACCGTCCTTGTATTCGAGGTTTGTCCTGACCAGCGCCCCCTTTGCAGGCTGCAATTCAGTGTTGAAGGTCTCCCACATCACCACGGCCTTAGTCGGAGTCCCTATGCTTTCCAGGGAATTGCCCTGCATCATTGCCGGGAATTTATGTTTTCCGGCCTCGCGGACAATATAGCAGTTTGCAGTCTGGGATATGTCCAGGCCCTGTTCGTCGCTGCATTTCACCGAAAGGTCAACAAAGCCGTCGGAGGAAAGGGCAAGCGGAACCATCTCAAGCATCAGGCTGCGTGGAAGCGTGGCCGATGAAACGGATTTGTTGACAGTCGTATAGTCATCCGAAACGAAAAGGACCTTCACGCCCTTGCTCAGCCGGGCCGGAGGGAGCGAAACATAGATATACTGCTCCGCATCCGTCAGTTGGAATCCTTCGCTGCCGAAATCAACCTTGACTTTCGGATCGCCGTCCGTCATCGTGATCTCCGGGTCGCCGGCCTCATTGAAACTGACAATGGCATCACCGCAGAGAGGTTTGCCATCGATGCTGGTGATCTCAATGGACCTGAGCTTGTCAGTACCGGTCAGAGCCAGCCTGATGATGCTGCAGGCATTGCTGAACTGGAAGTCCAGCGCTGAAGGATTGACAGCCACCATAGTATTGGAGCCGGCGCTGTGATGCGCGGCGTCGTAGCTGAGCACGGCCGGATAGTTGATCTTCAAATCCGAACCCACTATGGAATTCGCCTTGTCATAAGGATAGACGGCATAATGCCGGCCGCTTGCGACATCACCCGGGCAGTAGAAACCAGCATTGGCGGTATTCGCGCCTTCGGTGAGAGTGAACTTCTTGTTTTCGGAGCCTGTCACGACCGAAATAGCGTCATCTGCAGCCCAATAGAAACGATACTCGCTTTCACTGAGATACGCCCTTGTACCGTCTGTGGACTGAGGAGCGTCCGCGGCGCAGGCGGAAACGAAAGTGCCGGAGACTTCCGGATTGACTTCCACACCGGAATTACAACCTGCCAGAATGCAGGCTAACGATATGATGAATGCTGTTCTTTTCATTTTGCTACACAGAAATCAGGGCTGTTGATGGACTTGTTCATCCAGTCGAGCCTTTCGTTATAAACTTGAAGAAGAAGTGCGTCCGCGGCCTCGACGGAGAGGGTTTCGTCTCCGTTGCGTGTCTGATTGGAAGGCCATCTGGCCGCATTGCGCTCAGCCGAACGGAAAATTGTCGGGAAAAGAGTCTGGATATAATCCGACACCGTGAGAAGTGACGGATAGACTTCATTCCATCTCTTCACCACACGCTTGCAGAACTCCGGATCATTGAAGAGATAACCGTAGTACAGCGCGACCGTAGTCTGGCTGTGGTCACGGTAATAGTTGAGACTTGTCTTGTCAGCGGCCTTCAGATACCATAAGTGAATGCGGTCCCAGTTCTTGTTCTTGTCCGAGCTTGTGGCTTTGGACTTATGGAATGTCTCGCAATCGTAATCCCATACAGGGCCGGCGTAGAGCTTGCCTGTCTCGGTCTCAGAAGGGTCGCGCTTCTTGTACATATAGCAGCTTCTCGGGCCGTTCGCCGGCTCTATGTTCTGGACAAGTTCATTGAGAATCCAATAGTCGATGAAACTGTCGACATCGACATAATCCGTATAGCTGCGGGTGGTGTCCGCTCCGGAAAGGATCTTCTCCACGTCATTGAGCCAGTTCATCATATATGTCGTGAGTGACTTGTACTCCGTCTTGTCGGTCCAGTCATCCGGATCCGGTGACTTGAACTTGACAGGGAGGTTGCGTATCGCAGTACGGTATATCGTCTCGTCCGTGTATGTGTCAAATTCGAGCAGATATCCGCCGGTACCCTTGAGGCCGCCCACCTTGCCCTCCTTCATCTCATCGATGTTGAGACGGTTCTCATCCACCTTGATCTGCTCGCAGAGGTAGTAGGTATTGTCGAAACTGCCGTTGAGCACGAGCTCCACGAACTTGCCTGACGGTGACCATTCGAGAGCGGTCAGATGCTCCGCAATCTTGAGCGCCACGTCATTGCGGACAAGGGTGCGGTCGCGCCAGTTCGCGAGCAGGCACCATCTCTTGTGACCCTTCTTCTTGCCCTTGTCGGTCATGATATTGAGCATATCGGCCTTCTTGGCAAGTTTGATGGCATACGGCTTCTTTGCGAAGCCCCAGGTGGAGTTGCCTCTGCCGCGGATTGCATTGCCGAGATTTTCGTCTCCCGGCTCGGCATAGGCCGTGATGGTTCCGTCCAGATTCTGGATGAATATTTCGGTATTGTATATCCAATCCACCTTGTTCAGGATCGGGGCGGCCCCAGGGGTGTTGACGAACATCACAGGAAGTTCGACAGGAACGACCTCCACTACATAGGACTCGCTGCCGTTGCCGTTTGTCTCGAGAGTGTAATAGACAGGCTTGGTGAAGTCATTGACGGTGACACCACTCTGCTGCTCGGTGCCGTTCACGGTCACCTTTGTGCCTTCCGGAACTTCGAAATCGGCCACGAGCGCCTTCTCGGTGCCCCAAGGTGCATAGATTGTGAGATAGCCGTCCCTGGCATTGTAGGACCTGTAACTGTTTGAAGATCCTTCAGGCGAGAGCGAGAATGAGGTGAATGACTTGCCGCCGCTGAGGCTGAGCTCGAGCGCCGCCATAGGCTGCACCTTGCCGGCAGTCAGATCTACCGCCCTGTCCGTGGATTTCTCCATCTGCTGTCCTGCGCCGTTGGTCAGGGTGACGGTGAAGCCCTGCTGGAAGTTGGTCGGAGGGATGGCGATCCAGTACTCTGACGCCTCTTCCGCAGTCGCTCCGGTAGGGATGCCGCCGCAGTCCAGGGACACCTCCTTCTGAGCTGCAGCCGACATGGTGACTGCAGGTGACGCTCCGGAGACCGCCTTGATGGTGGCCGGGCCGGAGAGCAGCTCGCCGGCATTGCCCTTGAGGCTGATGCTGCGGATATAATCCGAGCCGTAAACCTTGACAATGACAAAGGCGTTGGCGCTGTAGAAATTGAGATTGTCATCCACTGCGCCGGAAGTGGCCGCTGCCATGATGGCGGCATGGCGGTCAAATGTGCCTTCCTCGTACTTCTGGACAGCCGGATAGTTGACATCGACCTCAGCCGAAGATCCTGTGGATGTCACTGCGCCGTAAGGATACACAGCCACTACGGCTGAATTGGAAACGGATCCGCCCTCCAGATAGGAGAAAGTTCCGATATTGGAACCGGTCGGCCCGTCAAAGCTGTACAGAGCCTTGGCGGACGGCGCCAGGACGGCAATCGAGTCCTTCTCGTGCCACTTGAGCCTGCCTGTGGCATCCACGCAGACTCTGGTGTCGCTGTCATCTTTTATTTGTGCCTTGAACGTCTTTTGCGCCGTCTGGAGCTGCATGCCCTGTTCCAGTTCCTGAGCACATCCGCCCAGGAGAGCGCCTGCTGCTATTGCGGCAAGGCCGGCAAAAATGTTGCGAAGTCTTACCATGGCAGTTCATCATTAAAATCCAGACCGGATGGGAACATTCCACCATCTCCCGCATCGCGGCCTAAAGGATTGGCAGTACCGCCAGTGGCCGATGCGGCCAGAGGCTCAGCCGCTTCTGCGCTGTAAACCATGGCCTGAGGGGTTAAATAATCTCGTTTCATCCTTAAATATTTAAGTTTGA
>JAKSJG010000072.1 GCA_024398365.1 Bacteroidales bacterium
TACCAGTAGAGTGACTCATTAATGTTAAACCGTCCAACTTTTGGGGTTCACATCACAAGTCCCGGCCTTTTTACTTTTGATTCAATCAATTCTCCGGCTATCGTGCCGCTACAGTAACGGTCTCCTCAAGCAGGATGTCAGAAGCGGAAGAACCGACCTGGATCTTGTACTCGCCGGCATCAACCACCCACTTGTGGCTCTTGCTGCAATAGCGGGCGAAAGCGTCGCGGTCAAGATGTATAGTCACATTGGCGCTGTTGCCCTTCTTGCCTGCGGCGATCTTCACCTTCTCATAACCCTTCAGCTCGTGAGCCGGACGGATGACCTTCGGATTGACAGGAGCCACATAGACCTGGGCCACTTCAGATGCCTCCACCTTGCCTGTATTGGTGATGGTGAATGTCACGTCAAAGCCCTCGCCGGCAGGCGACACCTTCAGGTCTGAATATGCGAAGCTGGTATATGTCAAGCCATAACCGAACGGGTACATAGGAGTGACACCAAAGTGCTCCACACCGCGGTAGCCGAGGAATATACCCTCTGAGTACTGTACGTATGGATATGGGTCGAGGCTCTTGCTCTTCTTGCTGATGTCCGGTGTAAGTGAATGGTAGGCGGCGTATGCAGGATTGTTTTCGAGCTTGCCCCAGAATGTGAACGGCAGCCTGCCGGAAGGAGACACCTTGCCGGAAATGATGTCAGCCAGGGCTGTACCTCCCTCCTGTCCGGAATACCAGGCAAGTATGATGGCCTTTACGCTGTCCTTCCAAGGATTGATATCAAATTCGCCGCCGGAATTGGCCACAACGATGATGTTCGGATTGAGAACGGCCACTGCAGCTATCGCCGAGTCCTGATTGGACGGAAGAGTGTATTTCCTGTCGAAATTCTCACCTTCGCTCTTGCTGCTGAAGCCTGCGGCGAATATCACCGCACTTGCCTTCCTGAGGGAGTCAACGTTTACGTTCTTCCAGTCCATCAGGTTGACGTTCCAGCCCTTGCCAAGATTGGACATTCCCTGGAACAGGGAGATTGCCCTGCCGTCGATAGGCTGCATCCTGCCGGAGCCACCGCCGTAAGGCACGCGGTTGGCATTAGGGCCGAGGATGATGATATTGTTTTTCTTCGATGCCTTGATCGGAAGTATGCCTTCGTTCTTGAGCAATACCGGACCTTCGACCGAAGCATTGTAGGCGAGCTGACGGGAAACCTCATAGTCCTCCGGAATGCTCGTGTCCTGCATAGGCTTGTCAAGGAATCCGTAGGCGATGAAGGATTGCAGGATATGCTTGCACATGTCGTCAATATCGCGTTTTTCAATCACGCCGTTGTCCATCAGGGCCTTGATATCTGCATATCTGAAGACGCGTGCCTTAGGCATTTCGAGGTCAAGACCATTCTTGACACAGCCCATCAGCGTATATGTGGAGGTCCAGTCTGACATCACGATGCCTTCATGTCCCCATTTGCGCAGATTCTGCTTTATCAGCCAAGGATCTTCTGCGGCGTGCACGCCGTTGACGAGATTGTAGCTGGTCATTACCGCAGCCACATGCGCCTTCTCAACCGCCTTGCGGAATGTCGGGAAGTATATCTCGTTGATGGTGCGTTCGTCAGCGCTGGAGCTGACCCTGTGGCGGTCATATTCCTCATTGTTGAGGGCGAAATGCTTGATGGTGGACATCACACCCTGCTTCTGAATACCGGTGATATACTGCACCGCAGTCTCGGAAGCGAGGTAAGGATCCTCTCCATAATACTCGAAGTTGCGGCCGCAGAGTGCTGTACGGTAGATATTCACACCCGGGCAAAGCATAATGCCGACTCCGCGCGCACGTGCATCATAACCGATACCGGTACCCACGCCCAGAGCCGCTTCGCGGTTGAATGTGGCAGCCAGGGAGATACCGCAAGGATAGTAAGTACTCTTGGTCTTGTTGCGCACGCCCTGCGGGCCGTCCGCCATACGCACGGAAGGTATGCCAAGACGTTCTATCGCGGCTGTGTGGAAACCGTCCACCTGACCTGCGATGAGGAGGCATTTTTCTTCAAGTGTCATTTTGCTGACAAGCTCAGCTGCGCGGTCCTTATCGGCCTTTGTTATGACAGGCTGGGCGAATAGCTGTGCTGATGCGAGGAAAATGGCTGCGAGAGCCACAAAAGTCTTTTTCATAGTATTATCGGATAGATGATATGTCAATGAGACCAAAGTTAGGATTTCTATCTGTTATTTCAAAGGAGATTTACCGGCAATCGCCGCCAGACGGCCGAGAGCCTGCTCAAGGATGCAGCGCGGACAGCCGACATTCAGGCGTACGAAGCCCGTCCCTTCTTTTCCGAAGATAGTACCGTCACTCAGGACGAGACGTGCCTTGTTCTCCAGAAGGGCCATCAGCTTGTCCTGCGGCAAAGCGAGAGCGCGGAGATCCACCCACACCAGGAATGATGCCTGCGGTCTGACTATTCTGACCTGAGGAATGTTTTCCTTGAGGTATTTTTCCAGAAAATCAATATTTCCCTCGACATATGCGAGCATCTGCCTGCGCCAGGAAGCGCCCTTGCGGTATGCCGCCATCGTTGCCTCAATTGAGAATATCGAAGGGAAATCAATCTCATTCGCCTCGATGAAACCGAAAAATTTCTTCCGTAAAACCGGATTCGGGACAATGGCGTACGAAGAGACTATGCCGGCTATGTTGAAGGTCTTGCTCGGAGCCATGAAGGTGATGCTGTTTTTGGCGGCAGCCTTGCTGACGCTTGCATACGGGATGTGCTTATGCCCTTTCAGCGCCATCTCCGCGTGAATCTCATCGGATATGACGATCACTCCGGCCTTGGATGTAATCTCTGCAACCTTCTCGAGAGTCTCCCGGCTCCAGCAGATGCCGGCAGGGTTGTGAGGATTGGACATCACCAGGATCTTCGCACCCTTGTCCACGCACTTCTGCAAGCCATCCAGGTCCATCTCATAGCCCTTCAGAGCTCCGTTCCCGTCATACTGCGGCAAAAGCGGGTTCTCGAGCAGCTTCATACCGTTCCCGAGAGGGACATTCCTGAATGGCGGATAGACCGGAGGCTGGATGATGACCTTGTCCCCCTTCTGGAGCATCGCGCACAGCGCGAATCCTATACCCTTCACAATACCCGGGATATAGCACATCCATTCTTCATCCACCTTCCAGCCATGAAGTCCTTCGACCCATCCGGCAATCGTGGAGTAGTAGTTGTCGGGGATCTTTGCATATCCGAAAACAGGATTATCCATCCTCTTCCGCATGGCGTCCAGCACGAAATCAGGAGTGGCGAAATCCATATCCGCTATCCACATCGGTATGACGTCCTTCTTCTTTATAGCATCGTACTTTATGCAGCCACTGCCTCTCCGGTCAATGACCTCGTCAAAATCATATTTCCTGATCATAATAACGCAAAGTTATAATATTTCATATATTTACGGCATGAAACGATTGACAGCATTTATTTTTCTCTGCCTCCTGGCATTCCAGGCACAGGCATTCGACAGGACATTGCGCCTTGATTATATTTTCAGCGGAGACTGCAGCAGCGCCGCCATTGCCCTCGACGGGATGTCCGTCACCGAAGGATGGTTCGGCCGCAGCGTCAATATGGACCGCATCCCGGTGCGCGGCAACGGCGTGCTCAGGATGAAGGATGCCGCCAGCGGACAAGTGCTTTATGCCACCTCGTTCTCCACACTTTTTCAGGAATGGCAGGAGACTCCGGAAGCCAGGGAAGTCCGCAAATCCTTTGAGAACACCTACCTCGTCCCCATGCCGGCAGACAGTGCCCTAGTCGAGATCACCCTCTTCGACATGCGCGGCGACACGACCTGTTTCTTCACGCACCCCGTCAAGCCGGATGACATCCTCATCAGGAAGGCCACGGCATCTGAGGTGGAGACCCGCTGGCTGCTCAAGAGCGGGGAACCGGAGAGATGCATTGACATAGTAATTCTGGCCGAAGGCTACACTGCTGCCGAAATGGACACTTTCTATGCAGACGCCGCAATAGCCGTCGAATCGCTTCTGTCACATGAGCCGTTCGGCAGCATGAAGGAGAGATTCAACATCCTGGCTGTGGCTGCACCATCGCAGGAAAGCGGAGTCAGCGTACCGAGGGAAGGCATATGGAAGCAGACTGCCGTCAATTCGCACTTCGATACCTTCTATTCGAACAGGTATCTCACCACAAGCGACATTTTCCACATGCACGACCTGCTCTCAGGCCTGCCTTACGAGCATCTGATCATTCTGGCCAACACCGACACTTATGGAGGTGGCGGCATATACAACTCCTACACTCTGACCACTGCACACCACAAGCAGTTCAGGCCCGTGGTCGTGCATGAATTCGGCCATTCATTCGGCGCCCTCGCCGATGAATATGACTATGCGGGAGATGAAGATCCGTACTACTTCCCGGATGTCGAGCCATGGGAGCGCAACATCACCACGCAGTATGACTTCCAGTCGAAATGGAAGGATATGATAGAGCACGGCGTAAAGGGCGTCGGCCTCGTGGAGGGAGCTGGATATCAGCACAAGGGCGTATGGCGTGCCTGCGAGGACTGCCGTATGCGCACCAACAAGGCCGGAGCCTTCTGCCCGGTATGCCAGCGCGCCATCAGGGACATCATACTCTTCTACACGGAAGAGTCCAGATAGGCAGTATTGTTAATGTTTTTTCAATGTCAGATGACGGTTTATGCAGGAAGGGAAATCCTCCTTGTAATGTGATACCATTATCAGGGTCTTCCCTGCCCTGGAGCAGAAGGCATCAATGACCGCCTTCACCCTCTCGCGGTTGCTGTTGTCCAGACCATGAAGCGGCTCGTCCAGTATAAGCAGGTCAGGGTCCTTGACAAACGCCCTGGCGAGGAGCGCCAGGCGCTGCTCGCCGCTGGAAATCCTGGTGAACGGCTCATCCTTGAGGTGCAGAATGCCGAACACGTTCAGCCAGAACTCGCAGTCGGGTACCTGTGAGGCATCCGTGGCCACGTACATTCCCTGTCTGTCGTGAAGTCCGCTGGCGACAACATCCAGCACCGGCACATTGTGCGAATATGCCCTGTGCAACTCGGGGCTGACGAAGCCTATATGCTTCTTTATATCCCAGATGGTCTCGCCAGTGCCGCGACGGCGTCCGAAAAGCGTGACGTCACAGGCGTAGGCCTGCGGGATGTCAGCACATATTATGCTGAGCAATGTGGATTTGCCGGCTCCGTTGGGGCCTTCCAGGGCCCACTTTTCACCGGTCATCACCACCCAGTCAAGTTCCTTGAGTATAGTGCGCTGATCGAAACGTATCGACACCTTGTTGAGACTGACGGCTTCCGCAAAATCCGGAACGGACGACGACCGGGCAGAAACCGCAGCGACAGCATTCTGCAATGATGAGGATGCGGGAACATTCCCATCAAATCTTACAATCTCATCGGCATAATCCGGTATGTCCTCCTCTCTGGAGAGTACAAGTGTGAGATTGATATTGTCCGCATCATGAAGCATCTTGAGCAACGATGCCACCTGTGCGCGGGCAAGTTCGTCAAGGCCTATGAAAGGGGAATCTATAATGAGTGTGTCGGGCTGCTTAAGGAGGGCCTTGGCAAGCTGGAATTTGCGGAGCTCTCCGCTGGAAAGCAGGACAAGCGGCTTTTCAAGCATTTCCTCAATTCCGAAAACAGAGAAGATGTCTTCCTGGAAATGCGATGGCGTGAACTGGCCCAGACTGTCCTTGACCAATGGCACCTCATCGTACTCCGAAGAGTTCCAGCGCTGTTGCAGGTAATAGCCGGAATCGGCCACGCCGTAGCTGTCCCGGAAGGTAAGATATTGGCAGTTGCCGCTCAATCTGCCGATATGCAAACTCTTGCCGCTGCCGTTGGGGCCGAAAAGGACTCTGGTAATCATTCTGTCCTTAACGGATCCTGTAACTGTCCCCTGCCAGAAGAAGGGAAACTTTCATTTTTGCACGATACTGGCCCTTCCTGTCGGAGGATATCGATTTTGCATAAGGTTCAATAACCATCACTGCACCTTCGCCCACGACTTTGATATCACGGCCTTTTAAAACGATAATCGCCGTAGATTCGTCAATACCGAAAGATATGTATTCCGGGTTGTCCAGAGTAACAGAAATCAAGCGGTTCTCACGGCTGCGCTTCATAAAGTGCTGGTCAATGATCGCACCTTTGATGAAGCCCATGCCATCAACGGTCTCCACGATATCAGCGGAAATTGAGTTGAATCCATCCTTGGAGCCGTCCTTCCTGGAACCTGTGATCATCGGCACAGACATCATGGCCGCACCGGCACTGGTACCTGCTATGGCAGCGCCATCCTCATAAAGTTGCATGAGACGCTGGTGGAAAAGTGATCCTCTGAGAGAGTCCACAATCCTGTCCTGCTGACCTCCGCTGAAAAAAATGCCAGTTACGCCATCAAGAGCATCGTTGACAAATTGTGGGTCATTGCTCTGCTCCTTGGTCGGAGCCACCCAAGCGGCATTATTTACGCCACCCTTGGCCAGGGATTCAACCAGGCCTTTACCTGTCTCTTCAGGCGTTCCGCTTGCAGTTGATATTCCAAGGAACTTGGCATCCGGTCCACCGGCAAGTTTGATGAATGCATCCATTACGGAGTCAGAACGACGGCCACCACCAATAATCACCAGATGACCCTTTGGGGTTTTTGCCTCTGCCGGCACAATGCAAAGAGCAGCAAAAGCGAGCAATAATAAAGTGCGAAGATGTCTCATGTCAAAAACGATCATTTTGACAAATGTATAAAATATCAGATTGAATTAAAAATAAAAAAAGGCCCCTGCAGTAATCTGCAGAGGCCTCAAAGGTGGCGGCAAGAATCTCGGGGGCCGCAGCCCCCTGAACCCCTGCCGGCTCCCGGCCTTCCTGTCCTG
>JAKSJG010000073.1 GCA_024398365.1 Bacteroidales bacterium
CACGATTTCAAGAACATTGACGACGCGACCCTCGAGTTCTCACCGAAGATCAACTGCATCTCCGGCAACAACGGCGCAGGCAAAACCAACCTGCTTGATGCCGTATATTATCTTTCGATGACCAAAAGCTACTTCTCCGCGTCCGACCAGTACATCCTGCGCTACGGCACCGAAGAAGCCATAGTCAGCGGCGTATATGAGATGGGTGACGGCTTCCAGGAGCGCGTCGGCATCTCGGTGCGGCGCAACGGCAAGACAGTCACACACGGCGGCAAGGCATATGAGCGCTTCTCCGACCACATCGGCCTTCTTCCTATAGTCATGGTATCCCCGGCGGACACATCCCTGATCAACGATTCGGGTGACGAGCGCCGCAAATATATGAACTTCATCCTCTCCCAGACCGACCGCAACTACCTGCGCCACATACAGCAATATTCGCAGCTCCTGCTGCGGCGCAACAAGCTGCTCAAGGACGGGGCGGGGCAGGAGCTGCTCATCGACACCATAACTGAGCAGATGGAGCCGCACGCGCAGTATGTGTATGAAGCGCGCAAGAAGCTGTGCGACCAGCTGCTGCCCATCACGCGCGAGTTCTACGCCAAACTCTCCGGCGGCGCCGAGCAGATCTTCCTGGAATACCGCTCGTCCCTTGACGAGACGCCTTTCACCGAGCTGATGGAGAAGAACGCCGAGAAGGACCGCATACTCGGTTTCACCCTGGCGGGCATACAGCGCGACGAGCTGGTCTTCATGCTGGACGGGCATCCGCTGCGCAAATGCGGCTCCCAGGGGCAGCAGAAGACCTTCCTGCTGGCACTCAAGCTCGCGCAGATGAAGTTCATGCAGGACGTTTACGGCCTCAAGCCCGTCATACTGCTGGACGATGTGTTCGACAAACTGGACATGAGCAGGGTGGAATACCTGCTCTCCATAGTCTCCTCCAGTGAATTCGGCCAGATTTTCATGAGCGACTCCAACAAGGTCCGCATCGACAGAATCATATCGACTCTCGGCGCTGACTGCGCCAATTTCACCGTCGTTGACGGCAAATATTCAAGATTGTAATGCGCAGGTCAAATACAGTCAACCTTGGCGAAGCCATTTCGGAATACATACGCGAGAGCCATCTCGAGGGCGGCCTGATGCGCGTGCGCATCTACGATGCCTGGGATGACCTGATGGCGGAGATCGCCTCGCCTTCCATGAGCGCTGAAGAGGCGAAGGCTCTCACATCTTCCAAGTTCTACAAAGACAAGGTCCTGACCTGCAGGATAAGCTCCTCGCTGGTCAGGACCCAGTTGCGTTTTCAGCTTGATTCTCTCCGCGACAGGCTCAACGCCCGCCTCGGCGGTCCTTATGTGGACAGGATCAATCTGTCATAATTATTCCTTTCGGAAAATATCTTCTATATTGAGCATGCCTGCCTGAAGCAGGGTGACAGGGAATGCGTCGGTCATGCGGTAGTCCGGTTCCATCAGCATGCCGAGCACTATGCCTGACGGCTGGTTCATCGGGAAGATATATGCGCCTTCAGGGAAGCTCTTCTGCTGAGCATCCTTCAGAGTGGCGGACTTGCCGTCGCCTTCGTAACCGCGCAGTGTCATTGTCTCACCCTTGCCGGCCTCATACCAGGTGATGCCGTTGTACTTAGCTGTGGTGAGTATGCTGTCAATCTTCGGCAGACTCTTGCTGAGCACGTATGCGGTAGGACGCGGACGGCTGATCAGAGGCACTTCGTAATATCTCAGAGACCATGTGGAATCCTTGATGAATCTGCCTTCCGTCATGTCGAAATATTGACGCGTGTATGTATAGCTCTCCTCATTCTGTCCATACTTGAGGTGGAGCTGATCCTGCGGGTCGTACTTCTCACCGGCTGCGGCTGTGGCTGCGCGGTCCGCTGCCACGATACTGCGTACTCTCTGAGCATTGTCAGCGGCGAATTCGATGATGGTCTTTGCGCAGCAGAAATGGGTGAATACCCTGCGGGCATATTCGGTGTTCTTCTGGCCGTTGCCACATGGCGTTTCGACCAGGAAATTCGCGCTGCCGCGGAGGGCGTAATAATGCGATGCGTGGAGAGGGCTCTGGTCTGAATAGCCTTCCTGTACGTATTCCCAGAGGCGTATGCCGTCTTCTGCGTTGCGTTTCTCGGTATAACGCATCATCTCGAGCATGAGATCGTTGAGCGCCTTGGTGTTGTTCTGGTTGCCTGACACTGTGACGCCGGCGTCATCCATGAAGCTTTCCGTGCGCGGGGTTATTCCGGCAACGTATTCGTGCATGTCGAGCACTGCTTCCGGGAGGAAGAGGTTGTATGCCATGTGTGTGGCCTTTATTTCGGGCTGGCGAGCAAGAATGTTGTCACGGTTGAGGTCCGGGAATGCCTTGGTGCCGCGATTCCACGACTTGGCTCCGTCTGGGTTGACGCGCGGGGATATGATGACATTGACACGCTTGAGCATCTTTTTTCCGTATTTGCCGTCGAGTTCGGCTATCAGACCGAGGGCGGCATCGGTAGGGGACGGCTCGCGGCCGTGTATCATCGCGTGTACGTAAACCGTAGGCAGCCCGTTGCCCCTGACAGCTTCCGCAGCCTCCTCGAGGCTCTTGCCGCCGAGGTCTGTAGAGCTGAAAATCACTAACGGCAGGTCCCAGCCGCCGGTGCTGCTGCCAAGGCTATAGACATACATATTGTCCTTGCCGTCGTCATGCTTCTTCAGGAATGCATACATCTCCTCGTTGGTGGAATACTCCTGTACTGCTTTGCCCTTGGCGAATGCCGGGCCGCTGAGCACGTTCGGGAACTGCTTGCTGAGTGCCTTGACGCTCAGGCATCTGGCCGCGGTCTCGTCAGTTATGCCGTTGTATGGCACAGGGGAGTAGCCGTTGCCTGCCAGACGTCCCGGATCAGCATTGATCTTGAGTGTCTTGCCCTTGACATTGAAGTTCTTGCGGAACCTGTGGAAGCCTTCTCCGGAAGATATGAAGTGGTACTGACCTGGTTCCAGTTCGAAAGTATAGACATTTAAAGCGCCCTTCGTGGAGGTCGCCGTGACTTCAATCTGTTTTGCTTCATTCGTAAAACCGGTGAACACTTTGACATTGGTGCCCTGCGGCGATGTCAAAGTGACCTTGGTGCTCTGTGCCACTGCTGCCGTTGAAAGCAGAGCGAGACATACGAGCGTTGCAAATCTTTTCATTCTATTCGGATTTGTGGCTGCCTATGGCGGCCAGGTTGATCAGTATATAAATTGTGAAACCGAAAAACATTCCCAGAGGGAAGATGCTGTAGATGAATCCGAGGCCCGTTTCCTTGCCGATGCTGCAAAGCGGCAGTACAAGGACGAAGAGCAGTACCCAGCAGATAAGGAAAATCGTCTCGCGCGGGCACTCGCGGAAGGAGAGCTTCTTGTGCTTCATGGAGAACATCGGGATGCCTGATATCATCAGCAGGGCCAGCACTGCCGCCAGTACGGGGATGAACCACGCGCTGTTGAGCAGGGAGAGCAGGACGGAGCTGGTGCCGTGTGCGCTGCACACCTGTCCGTAGGCCGCAAGCGGTGCGGCTATCATTGCGCATGCCGGCACCGGAAGGCCTATGAAGTCCACGCTCTGACGTGTGTCAACGTTGAATCTTGCGAGCCTGAGAGCGGCGAAGAGCACTATCAGCAGCGCAATATAGGCGAATGCCGTGTATTCCGGTCCCGAGTTGAGGTACCAGTTGAACAGCATCAGGGAAGGGGCGAGGCCGAAACTTACCAGGTCGCAGAGCGAGTCCAGCTGCTTGCCGGTCTCCGAATATGCCTTGAGCAGGCGTGCGAAGAAGCCGTCCAGGAAGTCAAAGACCGCTGCTGCCAAGATGAACAGGAATGCGGGGTAGTACTGCTGCCACATTGCAAGGATGCAGGCGCAGCTTCCGCAGAGCAGGTTCAGCAGGGTGATGCAGTTTGGGATATGTTTTTTCATGGTGCCTGATTCAATCCAAAACGGCCGGGCAGTAATTGCACCGGCCGTATGGTTTTGTGATTTGTGAGAAATTACTTCTTCTTGTTCTTCTTAGCAGCCTTGTCATTTGCTGCAGGTGCAGCGAGACCGCACTTCTCCTGGATGTCCCTAGGAAGAGCGTCCTTGTGGATGAGGAAGTCCATGGTCTTGTACTTCATGTAAGTCTCGGAGATGTACCAGATGCCCTTGTACTTGCTGCCGTCACCCCATGAGTTCTTTACCATATAGTACTTTGTACCGTTCTGGTCCTTTGCGATACCGAAGATGTGCATGCCGTGGTCATCAGTGGTGGTCTTCTCATCGTAGCCCTGCTGACGGAGTTCCGGAGTGATTTCCATCTCCTTGACCGGACCCTTTACTTCGAACTTGGCTGTTGAAGAGGTTACGCCGAGCCATCTTGCTTCGTCGCTGCCCTTTTCCTGTGCCTTCTTGATGAATTCAGGGTCAGGAACGATACCGATACCGTTGCGTGTGAAGCCCTGCTCGCTTACGTCAGCGCCCCATGCGATGGTGTAGCCGTTCTCGATAGCGTTGTCGAGAATCTTGGTGATGTCCTCCATAGGTACGTTGTAAGCATATTCCCAACGCCAGTTGTCACCAACTTCTACAGGGCTCATCTTGTAGTAAGGGATGTGTGACCATGAAGTGATGTCGATGTAGTCATCAGGATTGATGTCGAGTGATTTGTAGAACTCAGCAGGAGTGTATTCCTTGCCCTTGTAAGAGAACTTTGTCGGTTCTTCTCCGAGGTATGCTGCGAGGATGCCCTTGAGAGCCTTTGTCCAAACCGGAGTGAGCTTCTTGTTAGGGTTGGTGGCGATAGCCTGTACGAAACCCTTGAGGCCTGCCGCCATTTCAGCGTGCTTGTTGGTCTCTGTGCCGTAGTTGAGGCCCGGCATTGCGTCCTGTGTCACGATACCGTGGTCGCGGAGAGTGTAGATGACGTCCTTGCAGGAGCTGCCCTGACCGTAGCTTACATGACCGTCAGTACGTACGTACTTCACTGCGCGGTCTGTATATACGTTGGATACTACATACATTTCGGCGAGGTCGAGGTCCTTGTCGGCAGTACCCTTGCGGATAGCCTCTGACTCAACGAATGAAATACCTGAATAGCACCAGCATGTACCTGAACTTGCCTGGTTCTTTACGGATGTGATAGGGTTTTCCTTGACGGTGGTGAATACGAAACCGTCCTTCTTTTCCTGTGCATTTGCAACAGCTGAGAATGCCATCAGGCCTGCTGCTGCGAAGAGAATAGATTTGTTCATACGGTTGTTTGTTATAATTGTTGATTGTTTATTCGATTCCAAGCTTTGCCCTGATTTCAGCAGGGACTGCGTCTTTGTGGACTATGATGTCCAGCACCTTGGACTTGAAGCAAGGCACTGAATAGTACCAGATGCCGTCATACTTGCCCTTGGTGTCGGTGGAGTTCTTGATCATATAGAATTTGTTGCCCTTCTGGTCCTTTGCGATGCCGAAGCAGTGCATCAGATGGTCGTCCTGAGTGCTCTTGTTGTCAAAGTCAGCCATGCGCATCTCGGGAGTGACGTCCAGCTCTGGGATGATCCAGTCGATCTCATACACGCCCTTGGAGTTGGTGGTGCCCAGCCAGTGTGCCTGGTCGGAGCCTTCGTCCGCAGCGGCCTTCTTGATGGCGCTGTAGTCAGGCATCAGGGCGATGCCGTTGCGCATGATGCCAGGATCCGAATAGTCGGAATCCACTACCAGCGTGTAGCCGTTCATTATCGCATTATCGACAATGGCCATGAATTCGTCAAGAGGCACGTTCCAGTATTGGTCCCATCTCCAGTTGTCGGCCACTTCCTCGGCTATTTCGGTATAGTAAGGACGGTCGGTCCAGGAGGTGATGTAGAGGTATTCGTCGGACTTCACGTTGAGTGCCTGCCAGAAGCTCTGGGGAGTGTACTGCTTGCCCTGATATGTGAAGGTCTCAGGATATTTGCCGAGATAGGTGGCGAGGATGTTGTCTATGGCCTGATGCCATACCGGCGTGAGCTTGCCGTTAGGCTTGGTCCTGATGGAGTCGAGGAAACCCTTCATTCCTGCGAGCAGCTCGTGGTGGTCGTCGTCCTCGCGGCCGTAATTGCGTCCCTGCATCTCAGCCTGAGGCACCATGCCGTATTTGTCAGCGTTGATGAACACCTCGCGGCCCACGGTACCGGAGCTGAACTTCACATTGCCGCCGGTGCGCACGTAGGTGTATGCCCTGTCGGAGAATTCGTGGGACACTGTGAACATCTCGGCGAGGTCGAGGTCCTTGTACGGCCAGCCTTTCCTGATGGCCTCGGATTCGATGAAAGAGGTCGTGGAGAAGCACCAGCAGGTGTTGGAGCCGTACTGGTTCTTGACCGGAGTGATGTAATTCTCCTTGACGGTGGTGAACTGGAAGGTCTCGCGCTCCTTACCCTTGTCCTGCGCATTTGCGCAAAGGCAGGAGATGAGCGCTGCAAGTGCTATGATGGACTTTTTCATAGTAGAAAACACTTATTTTGTTCAATTTGACAAATTTAATTATTCCTTGCTTAATATGCAATATATATTTGAGCCTTGCTTCAAGAAGTACGGCAAAAATGACAATTGGCCCCGACTATGAGCCAGGACTATTCACTCTGCTGCTCATATGTCTGGCAATCAGATGTTTATACGAACGGCCTTGCGTCATCTGGCGCAAGGCTAT
>JAKSJG010000074.1 GCA_024398365.1 Bacteroidales bacterium
AACGGATATAAAATAACTTTCAACACCATACCAATGCAACCAGCCGCGTGCCATTTATGGTGCGCGGCTCGTGCCCACTGCTGATTTTGTGGCAAACATTTGGCAAACATTTCTCGGATATATCTTTACCGGAGAGTCCAGGAAAAGCCACGCGCAGCGGGGCTAATCCTGTCCCTTTTTTGCCGTTTGGATTTCCGGCTCTATGCGTTATGCTTGAGAATGTCTCACTTGGCAGCTGTGAGACGCTGGAATTCAGCTTTTGCCCGGGCCATCTGAGCCTGGAATGCATCGTTGCCGTGAAGGGTGGATACCACACTCATTGCCAGCATCATACCTGCATCGATGTCACTCTTGTAATGATGACCGCAGACCAAGCGGTTTTCAGCAAATGTACGTGCTCGGAGCATAATCTCATTGGCAACATCAGGATTGATCTCAATAAGCAGCTGAGCCACAATCCAGTTGCGATTGGAGTGTCCGGATGGATAGCTGTAGCTGCCGCGAAGGTCGTCCTCTTCGCCGCGTTCCTCTATCAGCGATGGTTCCTTGAACTGGTCGTACGGACGCACGCGCTTGTAAGCATTTTTTGCAACACGGCTCGCCTGCTTTGCATTCTTCTCGACCCCTTTAAGCAGAGCATATATATCAGGCGTACCTTCCTCGCTGATTTCAAGACCGAAAATGTCCTTGAAGACATTGGCGTTGGTTATGAAAGTGAATGCGAAATAGTCAGCCGATGCCTGGTCCGCGCGAGCCTTGTCAGCCCTCTGTCCCTTTCCCCAGCAATGGTAGCAGTAGTCATTGAAATACAAAGCAGTGCCGGGTTGCGGCGGAGCCGGCAAAAATATGTAGCCATCAGGTACATCTTCAGGAGCCAGGAAGCCGCCTTCAGGTACTATTGGCGTCTGTATGGAAGGTGCTGCAGTCTTTGCAGCCCTGCGGCCACGCTGCTGTGCAAAAGCATTATCATTGATTGACAGAGTTGCGACGAGCATAGCCGCACAAACGAAAGTGAAAAAGCGCTTCATAATATTGTTGTTTTGAATGAACGTTTTAGAATGTGTATCTCAAGCCGAGGCTCAGGCCGAAGTTGTTGGGGAGAAGTTCGCCGCGGTCGTAGTAGATGCCGTAGGTGAGACTAAGTTGTGTGTCACCGGGCTTTTTGCTGAAGAGGCCGGTGATGGAGCCGTTGAAGGCTGCTGAGAATTGGCTGAGTCCAATCTCCTGGACTGTGCCCCAAGGCTGGTTGATCTGCGACAGGCCGATATACGGCGCGCGGTAGGTGCCGTAATTCTCACTGAAGGTCAGCATAAGACGATACGGGTGGCGTCGCCAGAGTTTTCCGCTCATGCCAATATGATGTGCCTTGTATCGGTTATTTTCGATTCCGTACAGTCCGCTGGCGACTGCAGCGCCGAATGCTCCGTCCCACCATGACCCGTCGCGCGTTCCGGCGGGAAAGAGCAGGGGAGAGCCGATCGGTCGGCCGATGTGAGTCCAGCCGGAGTGATAAAAGTAATTGTTAAAGTAATCGTCGATGCCAGTCGTCTGCACACCCGGAGGAGTAATCGAATGTCCTTCCTCGTCAAATATCTCACCATTGACTGTGCCGGACTGCCACATCGTATAATGATATTCGTACAGCACGTCGCTCACCCATCTGTCCTTGCAGTCAAAGCCGAAATGCAGGGTATTAACCCCGTCTGGCCAGTTCTGGAAGCCCATTCCGGAGCCATCTGAATAAGGTATGTCGTGACGCAGTTCAGCTTTCCATCCGTCGCCGTGCCAGCTGAGAGCAAAGGTCTCGGCGCCGCCCTGGTCGCCAATCACATTGAAGCGGTCAGGTTCGTAGCCGTCTGCTCCGGCGGGGCGTCCTGTCACCACTCTCAGATAATTGCCTATTGTCAAGTCAATATCCTCTTTTTCAGGATGGTGCCCGCCCCAGATGGCATAATGGTCGAGTGAAAAATCAAATGTCAGCTGCGGCACAATGTCCCAGCTCAGCCCGAGCTTCGTTCTGTGCACCAGCGCGTCCTGTACAAAACGGTCATCTATTGTCCTGTAGTCGCCCCATTCGCCCCATACACGCACCTTGCCGCCGGTATATGGCAGCGCTACCGGAGCATGGCTCACATTGTATCCCGGCATTGTCCGCGCGTTGCCGGACTCCACGATATGACCGCCCGTCACGGACAGTGAACCGAGGCTTGGATCCGACCCGTAAAAGTCCATTCTTCGCCGCTTGCAACCTGCATCCAGTGTCAGCACTTTCCATCTCAAGCTACCATAGAGTTCGTCTATCTTAAACTGCGGTGACACAGGTATTTGCGTTTCGCAGGAAAATGCCAGTGAAGCCCCTGCGCGCCACTGCAGGCTCCGGGCTTCGTCAAAATCATTCCGCAGCTGAATGAGTGCCAGTGCACCGCTTCTTTCCGGCATCAGACCGTACTGCCCTGCAGTCGCCCAGAACGGCAACTGCCCTGCGGTGGCTCCAGTGCCCAGCACTGAGAATGACGCCGCAACATTCCGGACCGAAGCAGCCGGAATATCATTTTCCACTGTTGCTTCAGCCCCAGGGTCCGCCACGATATTGTCGTCTGCTCCGCCGATAGCCCCGAAAAGCATCAGAGACATCAGTATGCCATTCATTGTCATTTCCTATTTTGATTACAAACTTAACAAAATTTGTCGTATTTTTGTAGTGAACAAAGCGCGCTATCATGAGAATCATAGATACTCTTACCGGCTGGTTCTTCAAACGTGGGGCTTTGCCTCACCTCTATGTGCTGGCTCTCGATCTTTCCACCGTATTTGTCGGCGCCTGTCTCGGCCGTTATATGGAAGTAGGCGGAGATGTGTTCGCAGGGACATTCTGGCCTTTTATCTATGGCCTCCTTATATCGCTTGTGGCATTTCTTGTCTCTTTCATTATGCATCACACTTACCGTGGCATTGTGCGCTATTCAAGCTTTGTTGACCTGTTGCGCTGCCTGTATGCCACATTCATCGGTTCGGCGCTCACACTTGCCGCAGGGCAGATTGCTGATGATTTCGACGATGAACGCATCCTAGCCCTCATGCATGAGATTGTTCCTGAGTACCACACACCAGATGCAGTATAGCTATGGCAGTGAGGTTGAGCAATATGGTATGCCCTTCCGGGATGAGCCTCGAGGAGTGGCAGGTGGCTCTGCGTGAACAGCAGGCGCTAAGCGAGCGTTTTGTGATCAAGCCGGCTCAAACGTCCGGTGAGTATCTCGTCGGCAACCCCAAGTCGCGCAGCGAATACAAGGTGGTGTACTGCGGCCGTGGCAGCGAATGGAATTACTGCTCCTGCATGGACTTCAAGACCTCGGGCCTGGGTACCTGTAAACACCTTGAGGCTGTGCGTCTGTCCGGCGCGTCGTCATATACCGCTACCCCTGATTATACCTCAGTATATCTTGATTATACCGCAGGCCGCAGTGTCCGCATACGCTTCGGCACTGAGCATGAAAGGGACTTCAGAACTCTTGCTGCCGCTTATTTCGGGATTGACAATTGTTTGCTGGATGAGGCATGTGGACGCTTCGGAGAATTCCTGAAGGCTGCCAGGGAGATTGACGATTCATTCCGCTGTTATCCCGATGCGCTGGATTACGTTCTCCAGTTCAGGGCCCGCAAGTTCCGCTCAGACCTGGTTGATCGCAAATGCAGCGACGAAGTGCTTGACAATCTTCTCAATACTTCCCTGTATCCTTATCAGAAGGAAGGTGTGCGCTTTGCATTGAAGGCTGGCAAATGCATCATTGCCGATGAAATGGGTTTGGGAAAGACTCCACAGGCCATCGCAGTAGCTGAATTCCTGCGCCGCGAAGGTCTTGCAGAGTCAGCGCTGATTGTCGTGCCAACTTCGCTCAAATATCAATGGAAGAAAGAGATAGAGCGTTTCGTCCCCGGCGCCGAGGCCGTGGTCATAGACGGACCGCAGTATAAGCGCAAGGAACTATATTCCAGCAATGCGACTTACCGCATCGTGTCCTACAATGCCGCATGCAATGATATTAAGTCTTTGGGCGGTCTCAGCTGTGATCTGCTCATACTTGATGAGGTTCAGCGACTTAAGAATTGGAATACTCAGATTGCCAGGGCCGCGCGCAAGATTGAATCGCAGTACTCCGTGATCTTGTCCGGCACTCCGCTCGAGAATAAGCTTGAGGAGCTGTATTCTATCGTGGAACTGGCGGACCAGTATGTGCTTGCTCCGTATTTCCGATTCAAGGACAACCATATTGTGACCGACGCCACCGGCAAGGTCACCGGCTACCGCAATCTCAACGCGGTGGGCGAGAAGCTGCATAATCTGCTGATACGCAGGCGCAAGGTCGATGTCAACCTGCAGCTGCCCGAGCGTGTTGACAAGAATCTCTTTGTGCCTATGACCCACGCCCAGCGTGAAATGCACGACGCTTTGCGCATGGATGTGGCCAAACAGATACAGAAATGGCAGCGCAATCATTTCCTCAGCGAGATGGACCGCCGCCGGCTTATGCTGGACCTTACGCGCATGCGCATGGTATGCGACTCGACTTACCTGCTTGACCAGGAGTCACACGACGATACGAAGCTGGAGGAAGTAATGAACATCGTCTGCGACATATGTGAGAGCGGTGGCGACAAAGTGTTGATATTCAGTCAGTGGGAGAGGATGACCAGGCTTGTGGCATCAGAGCTCGACTCTCGCGGCATACGTTACGTTTATCTGCATGGTGCAGTATCCGCCTCGAAGCGCAAGGATATGGTTGCGGCTTTCAGCGAGGATCCTGACATACGCGTCTTTCTTTCGACTGATGCAGGCAGCACAGGGCTAAACCTTCAGGCAGCCTCTACTGTCATCAATCTTGACCTGCCGTGGAATCCTGCGGTGCTTGAGCAGCGCATTGCCCGTGTACACCGTATCGGACAGTCCCGCAATATTCAGGTTATCAATCTCATTGCTGCCAACTCCATAGAGGAGAATATGATAGCGAAGCTCCGCTTCAAATCATCTCTCTTCGAGGGTGTGCTTGATGGCGGAGAGGACAGTGTCTTCATCGGAGATGACAAATTCAAGAAGATTATCGACATCGTCGGTGAATATGTTGCTGCCGAGCCTGCCCCTGAGGCTTTGTCTGATATGGCTGACGATGAGCCTGCAGCTGAACCTGCTCCGGATGTTCCAGAGTCTTCGGCTGTGGCTGAGTCTGAGGTTGAAGTGCCTGCGGCTGGTGCTGAGCCCGATTATGACGCTGGGCAGGGTGCCGGGCAAGCTTCTGTATTGAATGATCCTGAGGACCTCATTTCGCGCGGCAGCGCGCTGATAGGCGACTTGGTTGACACATTGAAATCGCCTGAGGCTACCCGCGCACTTGTGGAGCGGCTTGTAGTTGAAGACCCTGTGACGGGCCGCAGCGAACTCCGCATCCCGGTCCGCGACAAGGAATTCGTAGCCTCAGCGCTGAGACTTCTCTCAGACTTGCTGAACAGATAGGCTTTATTAGAGACATTATTCTTATCTTTGCGGTCAAATTAACCGTATATAAACGTTTATAACATTTACAATGGATAAGATTTCTTATGCTCTTGGTATGAGCATCGCACAGAGCCTGGCACAGTCAGGTATCACAGACATCAACACTGACGATTTCGCAGCCGCTGTCAAGGCTTGCATTTCAGGCGAAAAGCCTGCCCTCGAGATGGATGAGGCCACCAAGATCCTCGACAAATTCTTCGAGGAGCTTCAGGCAAAGGAAAAGGAGGAGATCGAGCGTTTCAGCGAGATCATGAAGAAGGATGGTGAGACATTCCTTGCAGAGAATGCCAAGAAGGAAGGTGTCGTAGTGCTCCCTAGCGGTCTGCAGTATAAGGTTCTCACAGAAGGTAAGGGCAAGAAGGCCGGTGCTACCGATAAGGTGCGCTGCGATTACGAAGGCCGCTTCATCAACGGAAATGTCTTCGACAGCTCATATAAGAGGGGCGTTCCTGCCGAATTCGGCGTCAACCAGGTCATCAAAGGTTGGACTGAGGCTCTCCAGCTCATGCCGGAAGGCTCCAAGTGGGAGCTCTACATTCCTTACGACCTCGCTTACGGCGAGACCGGCGCCCAGGGAGCTATCCCTCCATTTGCTACCCTCATCTTCACAGTCGAAGTCATAGCTGTCCTCTAGGGTAACATCTCATTTGTGGAGTAGCAAGTCGTATCAGTCGCTTGCGTTGGCAGTAGCTTGATTAGGCAGTTCCTTTCCTCTGCTGTTGCTTACTTTTGCTGTCAAATGCCTTTTCAGCTCCTCGATACAGTTGATATCGAAAGTCACTCGGTCTTCCGGCTGCAGTGACTTTCGTATTTTTTAGAGCATTGGCATCAACTCAGCGACTTTGTGCCAGAAACGTGTGTCGGAGGCCGAACCGGGAATGGAACTGATGATTCTGTTCCGGAAACGAGCGCAAGGATGGCAAACGGGA
>JAKSJG010000075.1 GCA_024398365.1 Bacteroidales bacterium
TATTCAGCTTTCGGTCCGAAAGGGACGAGCGCCGCGCCTGCGGCATTGCCTGTGAATTTGACGAAGTTCCTGACGAAGCGGCCGGCGAGGTCATCGGCCTTTGCCTGCCACTGGGCAGGGTCGGCGTAGGTGTCGCGCGGATCGAGTATGCCGGGGTTGACGCCCGGGAGCTCTGTCGGGAATTCGAGGTCGAAGACCGGGATGCGCTTTGTCGGAGCCTTGTCGATGGAGCCGTCAAGTATCGCATCTATGATGGCGCGGGTGTCCTTGAGGGAGATGCGCTTGCCGGTGCCGTTCCAGCCCGTGTTGACGAGATATGCGCTGGAGCCGCTCATTTCCATCTTCTTGACGAGCTCCTCGGCATATTTGGTAGGATGCAGCGAGAGGAATGCCTCTCCGAAGCAGGCTGAGAATGTCGGCACAGGCTCCGTGATGCCGCGCTCCGTGCCGGCGAGCTTGGCGGTGAAGCCGCTCAGGAAGTAGTACTGTGTCTGCTCGGGGGTCAGTTTCGCCACAGGTGGCAGCACGCCGAATGCGTCCGCGCTGAGGAAGATGACCTTGGTCGCAGGACCTGCCTTTGACACAGGCTTGACGATGTTGTCTATGTGATGGATAGGGTAGGAGACGCGGGTGTTCTCGGTCACGCTCTTGTCCGCGAAATCTATCTTGCCTTCCGCATCCACGGTGACGTTCTCCAGGAGGGCGTCGCGCCTGATGGCGTTGTAGATGTCAGGCTCCGATTCATTGTCGAGGTTGATGACCTTGGCGTAGCAGCCGCCTTCGAAATTGAATACGCCCTCATCGTCCCAGCCGTGCTCGTCGTCGCCCACCAGGGCGCGCTTCGGGTCGGTGGAGAGGGTGGTCTTGCCGGTGCCGCTGAGGCCGAAGAATACTGCTGTCTGCCCGTCCTTGCCCACATTTGCGGAGCAGTGCATGGATGCGATACCCTTGAGCGGGAGGAGGTAGTTCATATAGGAGAACATGCCCTTCTTCATCTCGCCGCCGTACCAGGTGTTGAGGATGATCTGCATCTTCTCAGTCAGGTTGAATACTATTGCGGTCTCGGAGTTGAGGCCGAGCTCCCTGTAATTGTCAACCTTCGCCTTGGAAGCGGTGAGCACCACGAAATCAGGCTCGTCGAAGTTCCTGAGCTCCTCATCGGTAGGGCGGATGAACATGTTCTTCACGAAATGGGCCTGCCATGCCACCTCCATGATGAAGCGTATCTTGATGCGGGTGCTTTCATTGGCGCCGCAGAATGCATCCACTACGTAGAGCTTCCTGTCGCTGCCGGAAAGCTGCTCCACGGCCAGTTTCCTGATGGTTTTCCATGCCTCCGGAGTCACCGGCTTGTTGTCATTCCTGTACTCGTCTGATGTCCACCAGATGGTGTCCTTTGTGATGTCATCCTTGACCCAGTACTTGTCCATAGGGGAGCGGCCGGTGTAGATGCCGGTCATCACGTTGACGGCCCCGAGCTCGGTCTCGACGCCCTTGTCGAAGCCCGTCAGGGCAGGGTCTGTCTCATCCTTGAAAAGCTCCTCGTATGATGGATTGTAAACGATATTATTGGCATCCGTGATGCCGTATTTGCTGAGATCTATTGTGGACATGGTATGCTCTTATATATACGGTGATATGACTTTTTACAAAAAATTCCCCAAGTTATGAAATTATCCGAAAAATAGTCAAAATGCGGCAAAATAGCAAGCCAAAGCTGTGACAACGCGACAAATTCGCCGCATTGTCACACCCCAGCAGCCCCTCGGTGACCGCTATCGGGCCTGGCCTTTGACAACGATTGTCGTTTTCGAAAGAATTGGATTACAGTGAGGCGAGGGCCCTCTCCAGCCGCGGCACTATCGGGCTGAAATGGGTGGTGTTTTCCTCCAGGATGAATTCCACGAAGGCACCGTCATGTCTCAGGATCTCCACAGTCCGGATGGTTGCATCCTCGACGGTTGCCATCCTTCTGTCCTTGGATCTCTTCTCCCGGTCGCCAAGGGAGATGAACAACTTTGTGCCCTTCCCACAGAGTGGCTGCTCAGCCGCCCATCCGGCGAATCCGTCATACCAGAGTGAGCCGGATATGGAGGCTATGCCGCAGAACAGTTCGCACTTGAATACCGACCACAGTGCGAAGAGGCCTGACAGTGAGATGCCGATGAGATATCTCTGAGGATGCTGGATGCCGAGATCCGATTCGACATTGGGGAAATAGTCTTCCTGAAGGTTCTTCAGGAAGGAATCGGCCCTTCCGCCAAAGGGCTTTGCCTTGCGGAACACACCCTCCGCCACCCATGGCGTGAGGTCGTCGTTCCACTCCATGCCGTGCATCGCAACGAGGGTGATGCCGTACCTTCCGGCCGCATCCTCCATCCACTTGCGGCCATCATCCTTCAGCCCCTCGGGGAGCAGGATGTAGCATATCCTGTCCGTGGCGGACCTGACTATGTCAAGCGTGATTCCGTGATATGTCCTGGTCTCGATCATACACAGTTCTTCTGAAATTGCTATTTCCTTCTGCAGACATCACAGCTGCCGCAAGGGGCGGCGTCCTCCTGGCCGAAATAGTGCAGCATGCGGGTGACACGGCACTGCGAGTCGTCCTCCACCAGGTCAATCATGGCGTTGAGGCGTCGGTCGCGGCGTGCGACGCGTTCGTCATATTCGCTCTGCGGGAGGCGGAGGTTGTCCTCGGTCAGACGCTCTCCGTTGAGGTTGAGCAGGGTGGCGGTGAATCGCGGCACGTAGTTGACCACCTGCATCCGGGCGAGGGCCTTCAGCTTTTCCTTGACCACGTCCACGGCGTAGTGGCCGAGTCTGGCGATGCGCTCCTCATCGATGGAGACGTATCCGTTGAATATGCCGGTGTACATGCGCATGATCACCTTCAGGAAGGTGTCCATCTCCGCATCCTTGAGCTGCACTTTGTATAGTGCGTCACGTGCGATGGCGAAGCGCAGCTTGGAAGGTATCTCCAGCTCGTCGCTGAGGGACCAGTAGCCTGACTGCTCGATGTATTTGATGGCGTAATACGCCGTGGCGGCGTTGAGCCTGTATTGCTTCGCGAAATCCTCCACATCGAATTTGCGGCTCTGGCCGGCGCCCTCCTCGTATGCGATGTCCAGGTACTGGAACACCTTCTGATAGACGTCGCGCATGTAGTCGAGGGGAGGGAAGGTGACCTTGCTTATCTGCTTGAGGCGCCGCACGTCGTTGGCGTTCCAGACAAGCACCGCGTATGCCTTCTGCCCGTCGCGTCCGGCACGTCCGGCCTCCTGGAAATACGCTTCCAGCGAATCCGGCATGTCGTAGTGGCAGACGAAGCGTACGTCGCCCTTGTCTATGCCCATGCCGAAGGCGTTGGTGGAGACGATGATGCGGGTCTCGCCGCTCTTCCAGCGCTGCTGTATGAGACTGCGGGCCTGTGCGCTCATGCCTGCGTGGTAGGCTTCGGCGTTGATGCTCTGGCTGCGCAGGAATTTGGCTATGTCCTCGGCGCTCTTGCGCTTGCTGACATAGACTATGCCGCTGCCGGGTGTGCTGCAGACCTTGAGCACCTGCCCGAGTTTGTCCTCGGCTTCGCGGACGATGTAGGACAGGTTGGGGCGCTCGAAGCCTGAGCGTATGAGGTTCTCGCTTTCGAAGCCCAGCTGCGTCATGATGTCCTTCGCCACCTCCGGTGTGGCGGTGGCGGTGAGGGCGATGCATGGCGTGCCCTTGGGCAGAATTTCGCGTATCTTGACAATGTCCAGATAGTCAGGTCTGAAGTCGTAGCCCCACTGCGAGATGCAGTGGGCTTCGTCCACCACCAGGAAGTTGACGTTCATCTTGGCCACGCGGGCCTTGAAGAGCGTCGTCTTGAGCCTTTCCGGCGAAACGTAGAGGAATTTGTATTCGCCGTAGATGGCATTGTCCATGGTGATGTCGATGTCGTTGCGGGACATTCCCGAATAGATGGCCAATGCCTTGATGCCCCGGGCGCGCAGGTTGAGGACCTGGTCCTTCATCAGCGCTATGAGGGGCGATACTACAATACAGATGCCCTCGCGCATGAGCGAGGGCACCTGGAAGCAGATGGATTTGCCGCCACCTGTCGGCAGAATTGCGAGCGTGTCGCGACCGGAGAGCACAGATGAGATGATCTCCTCCTGCATCGGCCTGAAGCCGTCGTACCCCCAGTATCTCTTCAGTGTCTCAAGCATAATGATGTGATTGCAGATTTCTATGTATCAACTGGCCCGTTTAGCGGAGACAGGATATGCGTTGTCCGAAACCATAGCCGCCCTCGGCATGCCAGAGGGAGGGGCCCGCAGGATACGAGTTATCGCGAAGCGATGACGAAGTAGACTGTGGGAAGGGAGAGCGAAGGCGCTTGCGCCGTAGCGAAGTTTCGGCAATGCATACCTGCGTAGCTAGGGTCAGTTGATACATTAATAGTTTTCTGCGTTTACTTCGAAGTAGGCCTGAGGATGTGCGCAGACAGGGCAGAGTTCAGGAGCCTTGGTGCCTACCATGATGTGACCGCAGTTGCGGCACTCCCATACCTTGACTTCGCTCTTCTCGAATACCTTCGCTGTCTCAACGTTGTTGAGGAGGGCGCGGTAGCGCTCTTCGTGGTGCTTTTCAACGGCTGCCACTGCGCGGAAGCGTGCTGCGAGCTTAGGGAAGCCTTCTTCTTCAGCTGTCTTGGCGAATCCGGCATACATGTCAGTCCACTCATAATTCTCGCCGTCTGCAGCGTCCTTGAGGTTGACTGCTGTGTCGGATACTGCACCGCCGTTGAGTTCCTTGTACCAGAGCTTTGCATGCTCCTTCTCATTGTCGGCAGTCTTGAGGAAGAGGGCTGCGATCTGCTCGAAGCCGTCCTTCTTAGCCTTTGATGCGAAATAAGTGTACTTGTTACGGGCCATTGATTCACCGGCGAAAGCCGCTTCCAGATTCTTCTCGGTCTGGGTTCCTGAGTATTTTGTCTTCATGTCTGATTATGTTTATGTTTTTTCACAAAAATCAAATATAGTCATATTTGGCTGATTTTTCAAAAATAGAGAAATGTTCTATCTTTACACTATGGAAAAGATACAGAAGACTCTCGCCTGGCTTGAAGCCAACGGCATATCATACGAAGTGCATTATCATCCGCCTTTGTTCACGATAGAGGAGGCGCTGGCATACTGGAAGGACATAGATTCTGTGCATTGCAAGAATCTCTTCATGCGCAACCACAAGGGCAACAGGCATTACCTCATCAGCTTCGAATGTCACAAGGACCTCGACATACATTCACTTGAGCACAAGCTCTGCCAGGGCAAGCTGAGCTTCGCCAGCCCTGAGAGGATGGACCGCTGCCTGGGCGTATGCCCTGGATCGGTCTGCGCCTTCGGCCTGATCAACGATATCGGCATAGCGGAGAGCGCCGACCCGAAGGAGCTCTTCGAGAACGGCCACAGGGTGAAATATTTCCTGGACAGGGACCTTCAGAGTGCGGAGAAGGTGAGCTTCCATCCCTGTGACAACAGGGCCAGCGTCGTGCTGACGCACGAGATGTTCATGAAGTTCCTCGGTATCTGGGGCGGAGAGTACGAATGGATAGACGTTTAGCCTGCTGATGTTCGGACTTGAGAACCTGGGCCTGCTGGGCCTTTTCCTCGGCTGCTTCCTTGCCGCCACCATCATGCCGTTCAGCTCGGATGCCCTTTATATCGCCGCTTTGGTGGCGGGCATCAATCCTGTGGTCACACTTGTGGTCGGGACGCTTGGCAACTGGGCCGGTGGCGTCACGACATATTACATCGGCCGTATCGGCCGATGGGAATGGCTTGAGAAATGGTTCAAGGTCAAGAGGGAGACCCTCGAGAAACAGAAACGCTATGTCGACCGCTACGGAGTCTGGCTTGCGCTGCTGAGCTGGATACCGATCATAGGCGATGCTCTGGTTATCGCCCTCGGCTTCTACAAATGCCCTCCATTCTGGACCATAATCCTGATGCTCGTCGGCAAATTCGGCCGCTTCGCCGTCTGGACCTGGCTGGTCATCTGATGTTGAGGTACAAATTGTGATTGTTCTTCGATGATAAATCTATAATGCCTCTATTTCCTCAGCAGACAGGCCAGTGCATTTGGCAATGATTTCTACTGCCACGCCATTTGCCTTAAAATCTTTGGCCATCTGTAGCCTGGCCATTTGCAGACCTTCTGCCTTACCCCTGGATTCTCCTTCTGCAATACCTTCTGCTTTACCTTCCTCTCTCGCGTATGCAATCTGATTGCGGATGTCCCTCTCTGTTGTCATTTTTGCTATGTAGCTTTTGCGTTGTTCGGCAGGCAGCGCCACAAATTCGGCAACCTCGAACAACTTCCGGA
>JAKSJG010000076.1 GCA_024398365.1 Bacteroidales bacterium
GTGGCATGGATATTGCTAAAATCATACCGAAGTTTTTCATAGTTTAAGTTTAAGTTTAGGTTTAGTAGTAAGGTCCACCGCCACAAGGCGGCGGGCCTTATGAATTTTTATTACCTTTGTATTCAAAATTACTTGGATATGGAAGAAATCAAAGGTAAGACAATAGTCATCAACAAACCTTCATACGCGATATACACGGCACTCTCGGACCTGCGCAACATCACCGCAGGCCTTCCTGAGCAGTACCGTGAAAAAGTAACCGTCGATTCCGACACCATCCTGGCCAAAGTTCAGAATTTCGAGATAGGCATCAAGGTCAACAACCGCACCCCATTCTCGCGCATAGACTTCGAACAATACGGCCAGTGCCCGTTCCCGTTCCTGCTCTCCATCATCATGGACCCTGCCAGCGACACTTCAACCCAGTTCCACATCGAACTCCGCGCCCAGCTCAACATGGTGATGCGCATGATGTTCGGCAAGAAGCTCCAGGAAGTGGTTGACAAGCTTACTGACGGCATCGCGACGGCAGCCTCCGGCAACATCCCTCCTGAGTGGGAGGAATACGCCAAGCAGTACGGTCAGGGCCAATTCTGATAATCATGCTGCCGGAACGCTTCAGGGAGATACTGACAGAATCGCTCGGGGAACAGACAGCCTCCGAACTTCTTCCGCATCTGGAGGACACGCCTTCCGTATCAGTCCGTCCCAACACGGCGAAGATATCCACGGAGGGCCTCCGCGGGCATTTCGCGGAGCTGTATGACGGTCCGGTGGACTGGGCTCCGGAGTCATTTTATCTGAGCGCCAGGCCGTCCTTCACCCTTGATCCGCTTTTCCATACCGGCGCGTACTACGTGCAGGAGGCCGCCTCCATGTACGTGGGGCATCTGCTCGAGGGGATTCTGGCCGAAGGCCGCCCCGTACGCAGGCTTCTGGATCTCTGCGCCGCTCCCGGCGGCAAGACTACGGACATACTGTCCCGCATCCCGGATGACAGCCTGCTGGTGACCAACGAGGTGATGCGCGGCCGTGCCACCATCCTTGCTGAGAATGTGGCCAAATGGGGCCGTGCGAACGTTCTGGTGACCAACAACGACCCAGCGGACTTAAAGGGCCTTGATTCCTGGTTCGACTTTGTGCTGGTGGACGCGCCATGCTCCGGCGAGGGTATGTTCCGCAAGGACGACGAAGCGGTCGAGGACTGGTCCGAGGACAATGTACGCCTCTGCGCGGCACGTCAGCGCCGCATCCTTTCAGATATATGGCCCGCCCTCAGGGACGGCGGATATATGATATATTCCACCTGCACCTTCAATCATTTCGAGGATGAGGACAATGCCGCCTGGATAGCCTCCGAACTCGGAGCGGAGATATTGCAGCAGCGTCATTTCCTGCCCGGAAGGGAGAGGGGTGAAGGCTTCTACTGCGCCCTGCTTCGCAAATCGGGCGAATCGGCCGTGGCGGACGGCAGGGCATCCTCAAGGCAGCGCGTCCGCAAGCCGGCGCCTGCCCCGGATTGCGACTATGTCCGCGATGGTTATACCCTGGCGCTCAAGGGCGATCTGCTGAAGGCTTATCCGGCATCGCTCATGGAGGACATGCAGGCAGTGGAGGCTTCCCTGAAGGTGATTCATTCAGGCGTGGCGGTGGCCACCGTCAAGGGCCGCGACTTAATTCCGGAGGCTGACCTGGCGCTTTCCTGCGCGTTGCGCGAAGATGCCTTTCCGCGCGTGGAGCTCAGCCGCGAGGATGCTCTCCGCTTCCTGGCCAAGGAGCCTCTGGCTTTCCCTCAGGAGCCGCGCGGGTATCTTATGATGACATATTGCGGCCTGCCGCTTGGCTTTGTCAAGAATCTGGGCAACCGCAGCAACAACCTTCATCCTATGGCGCGCCGCATACGCAAAAGCATCAATTGACAGATATGGAACAGTCAGGATATACAGTTTATACTTCAGCCGGTGTGCTGAGCTTCAGCACTGAATGGGAATTCCGCACTTTCTGTGCAATGTACACGGAGGTCAATGCCGGGGGCGGACTGGTGCGTCGCGCCGATGGCAGCTGCCTGATGATCAAGCGCCACGGGCACTGGGATCTGCCGAAGGGGCATCAGGAGGAGGGGGAGAGCATTGAGGAGTGCGCCCTGCGGGAAGTGGAGGAGGAGACTGGTCTGAAGGGTTTGCGGCTCGGGCGTCTCATCGCCGTGACTCATCATACCTACAATACTTACGGCCCGTCCTGCATCAAGCATACTTCGTGGTATGAGATGGAGTATGACGGGGACGCAGACACTGTGCCTCAGACGGAGGAGGATATCACCGAGGCTGTCTGGGTATCTGAAAAAGAAGCTCCCACCCTTGCGGGAGAGAGCTATCCATCCATCGCCCTGGTCGTTGCCACGGCCCTGGGCTCAAATCTTTAAATCTTTCGTCGCCTCATCCCGCAGCAGGCTTGCCTGCAAATCTTCCGCGCTACGCGCTCCATCCCGACTCTCGCTTCGTTCGAGCCACCCGCTCACGTTGCCGCGGTCGAGAGGGGTTTACAGCAGGCATGTTGATGCCTGCGGCCCGAGCTGCAGGGCTTTAGCCCGCCGGATGGCACGGATTTGCTTAGGCAAGCCTGCTGCGGGATGAGAGGGAATGGAATACTTATTTTCGCAAATCGGTGACGATGACGTCGTCGCCGAGAGCCTTCTGGTCAAGCACGAAGTGAGATGACGGCCACTTGTTGTGCGGAACGGTCTTCTTGAGTTTGAATGTCATGTTCGAACCGTTCTTGTTGTTGAACTTCAGTACTGCCTTGCCGTCATTGTCCACAGTCATGGTCGAATTCTCCAACAGGGAACCTGCTATGCTGTCCGATATGACGAGCTCCTCTGTAGCAGGGTTGTAGAGCCATATGGCGCTGCCGTTGGTGCAGATGATGTGCCCTGCCGCCTCAATCCTGATATTCGGATACTGTATATCCATCGTGCCGTCCTGGGCCTTGAACACCGTGCCGTCAAGTCCGGTGCCGGACATTGTGAAAGTAACGGATGAGGAACCCATAGCCTTGAAATAATTGGCCACGAGCCTGGAATCCTGCGCCTTCGCCGCAAATACTGCGGTGAGCGCCATGACTGTTGCAAGAATAAAGCGTTTCATGCTTGAACTTAAGGCAAATTGAGTGCCACAATATTAATCTATCGTTGCGTGGTCGAGAGCCTCTATCTTGCGGTCGAGCGAATCGAAGTCCGTGATGAGCACCGCACGGGCCTTGCTGCCTTCGTAAGGCCCCACGATACCGGCGCTCTCGAGCTGGTCAATGATGCGTCCGGCGCGGTTGTAGCCCAGATTGAGCTTGCGCTGAAGGAGGGATGTCGATCCCTGCTGGTACTGTACCACAATCTTGGCAGCCTCCTCGAAGAGCTTGTCACGCTTGCGGAGATCCACGTCGGAAGCGTCCGATGCACCCTCTTCACTCTCATCCACGTATTCTGGAAGGTAGAACGGTGAACTGTAGCCGCGCTGCTCGCTGATGCACTTGTTGAGCTCTATGATCTCAGGCGTGTCGATCAGGGCGCACTGAACACGCTCCAGATCCTCGCCAGGCGCCAGCACGAGCATATCGCCACGACCTATCAGGCGGTTGGCGCCAGGAGCGTCGATAATGGTCTTGGAATCCACGCTGGTGTTGACCCTGAATGCTATGCGGGCGTTGAAGTTGGCCTTGATCGTACCGGTGATGATATCTGTGGTAGGGCGTTGGGTCGCTATGATCAGGTGGATGCCGACTGCACGGGCCTTCTGGGCGAGTCGTGCGATAGGCTCCTCGATCTCGCGGCCTGCGGTCACGAGCAGGTCGGCGAACTCATCGATGACCACCACTATGAACGGCAGGTACTTGTGGCCCTTGAGAGGGTTGAGCCTGCGGTTGAGGAATTTCTCATTGTAGTCCTTGATCTGGCGTACGTCCGCAGCCTTGAGCAGGTCGTAGCGTGCGTCCATCTCGATACAGAGGGACTTGAGTGTATATACCACTTTCTTGGTCTCGGTCAGGATGGCTTCGTCACCGTCCGGCAGCATGGCCAGGAAATGCTTGTCAATCTTGTTGTAGAGTGAAAGCTCCACTTTCTTCGGATCGACGAGCACGAGCTTCATCTCGGCAGGGTGCTTGGAGAAGAGGAGGGAGGCGAGGATGCAGTTGAGTCCGACGGACTTTCCCTGTCCGGTGGCACCTGCCACGAGGAGGTGAGGCATCTTGGCCAGATCGAGGAAATACGGCTCGTTGGTGACCGTGATACCCAGCGCCAGAGGCAATTGGAACTTGGACTTCTTCTCCTTGAACTGCGGTGAGTTGAGGACAGCCTTGAGAGCCACCACGCTGGCCTTCTCATTCGGCACCTCGATGCCGACGGAATCGAGCAGTGTCACCACGCGGACACCCTTGGCTCCCAGGGAGATGGCTATGTCTTCCTCCAGCTTGCGCACCTGGGCTATCTTGATGCCCTCGGCAAGGTGGATCTTGTAGAGTGTCACGGTAGGGCCCATTTTGGCGGTAATGCCCACGACGCCGATCTTGTAATTGGCAAGCGCATTTACGATGCGCTGCTTGTTCTTCTCCAGCTCGTCACGGGACACCTCGTACCATTTGTCGCTGTAGTCCTCAAGTATCGATGTGCTCGGGAGCTTGTATTTAGGCAGGTCGAGGCGCGGGTCGTAGATGCGGGATTTCTCGTCTTCGGAGAGATTGCTCAGGAAGTCATTCTCGCTCTCGTCCACGGTCAGTTCCACGTCTTCAGGTGCCAGAATGCCGCCCGGGGCCGGGGTCACAGGCTGTGCCGGCTCCGGCATGACGGCCGCAGGTATAGGCTCCACATCGTTCTCCGAGCTGTCTATGACATCCTCTTCCTCATAATCGTCAAATGTATTTGCAGCAGGTTCCGGTTCGGGCACCGGTATCGGCTTCGGCTCGGGTTCGATGACAGTATCGGTATCGGCATCAGAATCAGGCTCGGTCTCCGGCTCATCTTCGGAATTCTCATCAGAGGCAGGTTCCTGGGCTGCTTTTCTATTGCGGCGTTCAGCCTCGGCGGCGAGGACGCGGTCAGGTATGCTGGAGGTGAAGAATACCAGGTCGTCGAACCAGTATGCGACCTTCCTGTTGAGGAAGATGCCCCAGAGCAGCAGGGCGAGGAAGATGATGCATCCGGCGCCCATCACTCCTGTCATGTTGCAGAGCCAGCTGCTGGCATAGTGTCCGTAGGCTCCGCCCGCGCCGTTGCCGAGAAATGCGTCAGCGTGGCACAGCTGTGATACGAAGCCGAGGAGTACGGAGAATATGATTGCGCCGAACACGGACAGGAGAGATATCCTGACGAGGTTGACGCGGCGTATCTTGAAGCAGAATGCGGACAGCGCTCCGAAAAGGAACGGAAGGACGAAGGCCCCGAGACCGAAGGCCTCGGAAATGAAGAATGACGCCCATTTGAAGCCGAGCTTGCCCCCGGCGTCATGTACGACCTGTGAGGCGTCGTACATTGAAGGATTGGATGCGAGGCTCTGGTCTTTGTGCCATGTGTTGCAATAAGATATCATCACGACGAGTGAGTATATCGCCAATATGGCGAACACCACGCCGAGAACGATCCTGACTATGCGTGAGTTCTCCTCAGACGCACTTGTCCGGGTCTTCTTACTGCCGCTGCCCTTTGAGTTCTTCTTGGTCTTGCCCTTAGCTGCTGCCATTATATTCTCTTTTTCTTTTTGTTCTTTTTCTTGTTGAAGCCGTAAGGCTTGTTGCCTCCGTTCTGGTTGCCCAGGCCCGGACGGGAGAAGTTCGCGTCATTGGCGATGGCCTTGAGCTGCATGCCTTCCGGCACCTTGAGCCTGCCGTTGGACAGGCGCTCCATATCCGCGAAAATGGTCTCGTCAGCCACGGAGTCCTTGTTCCAGATGAGATACTGCTGGCGCATGTAGAGCGCGAGCATGCGTATCATCTCCGTCTTGGCCTCGTCGTCCTCGCGGCCGGCGATAAGGTCTATCATGTTCTCGATGTTGCGTCCGTAGCATGCGGCCTTGACCGGTGTCTTGTCGATAGGAATGGGCTCAGGTCTGGACTGCAGGTCCTTGGGCTCCGGCACAGGGTAAGGGGAGTCGATGTCAATGTCGAAGCCGGCGATCATCTGCATGTGATCCCAGAGCTTCTGCTTCCAGTCGGCTGTCTCCTTCATCTGCGGGTTGAGAAGGCCCATCACCTGCACCACGGCGCGTATCTGCTCGTTGCGCTTGTCGCGGTCCTCGA
>JAKSJG010000077.1 GCA_024398365.1 Bacteroidales bacterium
ATTGGCTCGTTGAGAAGTCGTCTCTCACCAATCTGAAGACCGGTAAGAACGAGGGCCAGCCTGTAGATGTCAAACTCTATGACATTGCCACCGGCAAGGAAATCAAGGTTGAGTGGAAATAGATTCCATTTTCCTAGCCTCAGCAGCGTGGCCTCAGCCTACGCAAATCCATGCCGCCCGCGGCAATGTGAGCGGGTGGCTCGAGCGAAGCGAGAGACGGGATGGAGCGCGTAGCGCGGAAGATTTGCAGGCTGAGGCCACGCTGCTGAAACGAGGCGGAAGGACCTAAGGCGTCACGGAGTGACGGTACTCCGAAGGGGACTTGCCTGTCATCTGACGGAAAAACCGCGTGAAATGGTTGGGGTAGTTGAAGCCAAGCTGGGCTGCAACTTCCCCAACTGAGTTTCTGGAGTCAGCCAGCAGCGAGCAAGCCGCCTCCAGCACCTTGTTCTGAATATATTCGCGGGCGCTGATGCCCAGCTTCAGCTTCACCAGATCTCCGAAATAATTCGGCGTAAGGTGGAACTGACTGCTGCACCATGCCACGCTCGGCGGGCCCAGGCGATACTTGAGGTCGGTCGCGTCCGCGAGGTATCCGTTGATTATCGTATCCAGCCGGCGTATCATCTCCGAGGTCGGCAGCCTCTTGTTGCCGAACTGGCGGTCATAGAAGCGGCGGCAGTAACTCAGCAGCTGACCTATGCCCAGACGCAGCATGTGGCTGGTGAGGTCGTCGTCTGGGGCGTTGAGCTCCGCCAGAATGTTCTGGAAGCAGTTGCCAAGCACATTCTGCTCCGAACTGTCAATCATCAGCGGCTCCATCACTTCGTAGTCGAAGAAGTTGAACATATAGAAGTCACGGCTCAGACCGGTACCTGCGATCATCTCCGGGCAGAAGCCCAGCACCCAGCCGTCCGCCGCCCCGTTCAGCCCGGCGCCAAGCCTGAAGCTCTGGCCCGGCTTCGCCGTGAACACCATTCCCGGCTCGCCGGAAATCATTACCACCATATACATTTTAAGGCCGAGGGTCTCTGTGTCCTGGAAATCGAAGCCCGAAAGGGCTGCGACACTCATCAGCGGATGGGTGTTTTTCTGGCGGAAGAAAGCGTTGAAGCGCTCTATGTTGTCAAGATTGATCATGATGCAAAAATAGCAATCATTTTGACAAATCAGTAAAAATGGTAGATATTTCCGTAAAAACCTGCCTGAATTGCGGAAAGGTAATCCCTAACTTTGCCATCACAAACAACGGAAACAAATATTAAATATATACGCTATGGCAGTAAAGTTCTACAAGAGTGAGAACCAGGTTCCACTCGAAATGCACAAGGTCAGAATGGTCCAGAAGCTCTCATTGCTTCCGGTCGAAGAACGCCTCAAGAAAATCCAGGAGGCCGGAAATAACACATTCCTGCTCCAGAATCAGGACGTGTATCTCGACATGCTCACCGACTCCGGTGTGAATGCGATGTCCGACAACCAGTTCGCCGCATCACTGCAGGCTGACGACTCCTACGCAGGCTCCGCCACCTTCCTCCGCGTGAAGAAGGCCATCAAGGACGTGTTCGGTACTGATTATGTACTTCCGGTACATCAGGGCCGCGCCGCAGAGAACATTCTCGCCGAGACATACTGCGCTCCGGGCAAGGTCGCGCTGATGAACTTCCACTTCACCACCACCAAGGCCCATGTCACAAGAGTGGGTTCGACCGTCGAGGAGCTCGTTGACCGCAAGGGTCTCCTCCCTCAGTCAGACGACCCGTTCAAGGGCAATTACAACCTCGGGAACCTGCGCGAGCGCATTGACGAGATCGGCAGCGAGAACGTCGCTTTCGTACGCGTGGAGGCCGGCACCAACCTCATCGGAGGACAGCCGGTGTCCCTCGAGAACATGCTCGCCGTGACTGACATCTGCCACGAGAAGAAGGTCATCTCCATACTTGACGCTTCCCTGCTCCATGACAACATCTATTTCATGAAGACCCGCGAGGCGCGCTGCAAATATATGGAAGTGGGGGATATCTACCGTCTCCTCGCGGACCATTTCGACATCATCTACTTCTCAGCCCGCAAGCTCGGCTTCGCGAAGGGCGGTATCATCACCTCCAAGGATGAGAAATACTACAAGGACATGCAGCCGGCCATACCTCTCTACGAAGGCTTCCTGACTTACGGCGGCATGGACGTCCGCACCATGGAGTCAATGGCTGTCGGCCTCTACGAGTCCCTTGATATGGAATACATCTCCCAGGGCCCGATATTTATCGATTACCTGGCCAAAGAGCTCGATGCTTACGGAGTGCCTGTGATTCTGCCTCCGGGAGGTCTGGGATGCCACCTCAATGCCGGTGAATTCGTGCCTGACGTGCCTCACAACCAGTATCCTGCAGCAGCGGTGGGCGCAGCACTCTTCATCGCCGGCGGTATCAGGGGCATGGAGCGCGGTACAATGTCAGAGCAGCGCAATCCGGACGGCAGCGAGCCTTTCGCAGAACTCGAGCTCCTGCGCATGGCAGTTCCGCGCCGCGTATATACGCTCTCGCAGATCAAGTACGCGGCTGACCGCGTGAAGTGGGTATGGGACAACCGCAAGCTCATCGGCGGCTTCGAATGGACAGAAGAGCCTCCGGTACTGCGCTTCTTCTTCGGACGAATGAAGGAGATCGGCTACTGGCAGGAAGAGCTTGCCGAGAAGTTCCGCAAGGATTTCGGCGACAGCCTGTAGGCCGTCAGATCAAAGTACAACAGTCAAGCCTGCACCGAGCACGTTGCAGGCTTTTATTTCGCCCGCACCCGGGAAGAGGTGGTACATGTAGAACAGGTCGAGGCTGCTGTGTCCGCCCAGCTTGACATCCGCTCCGAAATAGTGCAGTGACCTCACCCAGTTGGTGTCTCCGAATCCGTTGAAGAATTCGTACATGAAATATGGCGTGACTGCTGCGGAGCCAAGTGAATACTGGGCGCGCAGACGTGAGCGGAGCGTGCCCTTAGGGCCGGCGGCGCCATCCGTGAACGCCAGTTCGTATTTCTCGCGGGCGCTTACGGCAAGCGCGTCACGCTTCAGTGTCGCGGTGACGCAGGCCACGCCTTTCTGAGTAGTCAGATTGCCTGCGGAAGGGATTTTCCAGTATTCGTAGCTCAAGTCGGCCTTGAGCCACTTCGTGAAATTGTATCCGCCTCCGGCCATTGCGAAATAGCACTCTGTCGCGCCTATGTCCTCGAAGGAGCGGTGCTCCAGCCTTGCCATGGCGTAGGTGTCACCCAGAGGCTTGACGAGTTGGAGGCTGCACCAGCTGCCAAGGTCGGTGGTGCTTTGTGCGAAGGCGTTTGCTGAGAGAAGCAGAAGTGCGGCCAGGGCCGCACATATATGGCGTGAAAGTGTCATTTTCGATTATGTGTTATTGTTGAGGATATGTCAGGTTCTCGGGTTTGATGACCTCCAGCACTTCGGTGAGGTAGCGCTGTGCGTCCTTTTTCGCCTGGGCGAGGTCGTGGAGGGACCAGTTGCCGCAATCCTTCGGCTGCGCGCCCGGGATCTCACCTTCGTACTGCGCGATGAAGCGGAATGTGTCAGTCATCAGAGCTACGATGTCCCCGGCTTGCAGGTCGCCTTTCATCACGAGATAATTGCCTGTGAGGCAGCCCATGGGGCCCCAATAGACTATGCTGTCCTTCCAATGCGGCTCGTTGCGCAGGTAGGTGGCGGCGAGATGCTCAATGGTGTGGATGGAGCCCTGGGAGAGGGCTTCCATGCGGTTTGGCTCGACCATCCTGATATCGAAGGTGGTGAGAGTCTCGGCGCCGATGCTGTCCTTGCGTGATACGTATATGCCCCTCAGCAGCCTGAGGTGGTCTATTGTGAAGCTGGGAATCTTGTCCATAATCTTTATAATTTGAGTACAAAGATAACTATATTTGCATATCAAAGTATGCTTATGAAGTCAATAGAAGTTGTGGCCGCGGTCATAAGGCGCGGAGATAAGATATTCGCCACCCAGAGGGGATACGGCGAATTCGAAGGCTGGTGGGAATTCCCGGGAGGGAAGATGGAGGCGGGGGAGACCCCGCGCGACGCCCTGAGGCGCGAGATCCGCGAAGAACTCGATGCCGAAGTCAGCGTCGGCGAGCTCATCCGCACCGTCGAATGGGACTACCCGTCCTTCCACCTGACCATGCACTGCTTCTGGTGCCGTCTGGCTTCGGGGACTCTCCATCTGCTCGAACACGAGGACGCCAGATGGCTCGACGCCCCGCAGCTTGACAGCGTCAAATGGCTGCCGGCAGACCTTGACATACTGCCGCAGATCAAGCAGGGCCTCGCCCGGCCGGAATTTGTCATGCGCCAGGCCACGGAGGCCGACATTCCCGTCATCATGCAGATGGCCGACCGCGTATTCCGTCTCACTTATGCGGAGATACTCTCGCCCGAGCAGATGGACTACATGATGGACTGGATGTATTCCGCGCAGAGCCTGCGAGGGCAGATATGCGACGAGGGGAGATGGTTCTTCCTCGCCGAGGCTGACGGCATCCCTGCGGGTTACCTTTCCTTCGAATATGAGGACACGCTGCCTGACGGCCGCAAACGCTTCCATCTGCAGAAACTCTACGCACTGCCCGAATACCAGCATTCCGGCCTCGGTCGTATGATGATGGAGTACGCCGAACGCTTCCTCTCCGCCGCCAACCCCGAGGGCTGCCGCATGGAGCTGAACGTCAACCGTTACAACTCCGCCGTCGGCTTCTACGAGCGCATGGGCCTCAGACGCGACCGCCAGGGCGACTTCCATATCGGCCACGGCTACTACATGAACGACTACATCTACGCCATAGACCTTCAGGGGCTTGCATAATCCGTTTCAACTCGCTATCTTTGATGAACATATCTTAACACTATGGAAGACTTTAACAATCCAATTCAGGAGACTCCACAGCAGGAAGTACCTCCAACACCAGTTCAACTGCCTCCTCACAAGAACCGTCTGGTATTCGCCATACTTGGCACTATCTTCTGCTGCCTTGTCAGCGGAATTATTGCCATAATCCATTCTGCGAAAGCCAATGAGCTTTATAACAGCTCCCTGTATGCCACCGACCCTTCCCTCAAGCAGTCATTGTATCTCGAGTCGGAGGTGAGGAACAACAAGGCACGCACCTGGAACATCGTCAGTCTGGTCTTCGGCTTGATTGGCCTCATAGTATATATCATCCTCATCGCAGCCGGCGTGATGGCCGCTATCGCGTAAAGGATCGTCCTGCAATTGAAAGACAAAAGACATAGGCGGATGCTGTATGCCCTTGCGGCAGTGGCAATCTGTCTGTGTCTTTGTATATACTTCAGCCTGGACCCCGCCAGGACGCCCTTCCCGCGCTGTCCGTTCAAGATGCTGACCGGCCTCAGCTGCCCCGGCTGCGGCTCCCAGCGCGCCCTGCATCAGCTGCTGCACCTCCATGTCCTCGAGGCGCTGCGCTACAATGCCCTTTTTGTCTTCGCCCTGCCTCTGCTGGCCTTCCTGGCTTTCGCCGAACTCTTCAAGGATCGCTTCCCCCACCTGCACCGTGCCAGCTGCAATCCGGTCTTCTCCTGGACCATCTGCGCGGTAGTGCTGGCCTGGTTCGTGCTCAGGAACGTGTTCGGGGTGTGATGCAGCGTGTCTGGCCTTGCCGGCACTTGCTGCCCTTGCCGTCCTTGCTGCACTTGCCGCCCCGGCTGCCCTCGGCTGCCACAGAATACGTGTACGATGCTTCTGAGCGATTCTGTGTCCAAAAACAAGCCGATTTTGGCAGAAATGCTGCCACAGAATCACGCTAGAGCGTTCCAGGTGTATTCTGTGTCGCACTGGTCAGCTGTTCCACTTGGCTCCACATTTCATCAGGCAAATTTGTCCGACATTGTCGCACGGATTGCATATTACAGAAATTCAAGCGGTTGAAAACAGTGCATCAGTGATGCACCAATTCGTATCCTCGCCGGAAGCCATCATCAGCAGGTTGTCCGCGTCGGACTGAGCAAGGACCCGGAGAAATGCCTGTCCCCGTATAAGAACGGAAGCGACTCCACGCAACTGCAGATCAGAGAGCCCTGCACCTTCGAATTCCTTGGATTGCAGCCAATGTGCCTGGTTCATTCCTGAAGGAAAACGCGACACCCCGATAGATCCGGATTCAATCTGGCCGGAAGGCTGCAAACTCTACGGATACAGCC
>JAKSJG010000078.1 GCA_024398365.1 Bacteroidales bacterium
GTTCAGACTAAGCAAAATCTTTGGATAGTCTCACACGGAACTTTGCAGGTGAGCCCAGATTTCTGTTTATTTCGGTATGAATTGGGGGCTTTTCGGTCAAGGGGATGATACTTGGTGTGTTAAATCCGGTGACTGGTATTGCCAAACTATTAATTATTCCAATAGAATACAGTTGCTGACATTCCGTTGTGACGGTGAAGAGCCTGGGCCGGAAGGCTGCCGATAAAATTGGATATGTATTATAATTATTATACAATTGTATTATGAAACCTTATCTTCCAATAATAGCCCTGACACTATTGTCAGCAGCATGCGACAAGGCTGATATCATCAGCGGGAAAGAAGACGGATACTGTGCACCTGCAACCGCAGGGTTGACAAAGGCACAGGAAACCGTAGCTGCGGGTCAGATCGGATTTGACATAGATTTCTTCAAGAAAGCCGCCGGACGTGACGAAGGTGATGTGGTTGTATCGCCATTCAGTATGGCAGCGGCATGGTCTATGGCAGCGGCCGGAGCGGCTGGGGATACATATTCGGAGATTGCCCGGACACTTGGATTCAATGAATGTACATCCGAAGAAATCGGGACCTTTTATAATAAGTCCCTTGAGGCGATGAGGCCGGTCTCTGACAGCGCAAAGTTATGCGTTGCCAATTCGATATGGGTTGACAGGCGTTGCGTCCTCAAGGATGAATTCGTCAGCGAGGCGGAGAATCTTTATTCCGCAAAGGCCGCATCCATTGATTTAACCGATCTCAAGTCAATAGATTATATCAATGACTGGGTGAATGAAAAGTCATTCGGAATGATTGAAAAGCTTCTTGATGAAAGTGCCCGGAACTCAGCCATGATTATGACAAATGCTGTGTATTTTGATGCCCCGTGGACTTGCCCTTATGATTATGAAATTGCAAGTTTCACCAACGTCGATGGAATCAAAGACAAGAGACCTTTCTTTTGTGGCTAGGGTGGACTGTCATATAATCTTGAATACAGTGAGAATCAGGACAGGTCAGAACCGCAAGCTATTAGCCTGCCTTTCGCATCCAGCCCTCTGAGGATGGTCTTCGTCCTTCCGCCGGAGAATACTTCAATAAATGATTATATAGCGGAGCTTAATGACAGCAAATGGAACAGGCTGATGTCATCGCTTTCTTTAAGCGGTCATCCGACTTATTTTTCCATTCCGGAATTTACGACTTCGACTTCTGTTAAAGAGCCGAAGGCTATTCTCAAGGAAATGGGTATATCCAGGGCTTTCAGTGATGCTGATTTTTCAAGAGCTATGGATGCATCAATTTTTGTATCAAATGTCTTCCATAAATCAAAGATAGAGGTATCACACGAAGGAGTCAAGGCGGCTGCAGCATCTGCTATTGAGTTCAAATTCATATCAAGTGGTCAACAGTTTGAGCTGTTCGCTGCCGACAGGCCTTTTATTTATGCTATCGTTGAACCGACTACGCAGAGTGTTCTGTTTATGGGGGTAGTGCGGAAGTAATACGTGCCGGCATTTATTTCATGCTCCGCAGCGCGGATCTGCACAGCGGCAGACAGAGCAGGAATGCGCAGACGTCCGACACTGACTGGGCTGTCTCAAGGCCGTTCAGACCGAAGAGCCGGCTCAGCAGGAAGGCCGCGGGGATGAGGAAGATGCCCTGGCGCGAAAGCGCCACGATGACTGCCGGCAAGGTCTTGCGAATGTTCTGAAGGTACATGTTGGTCAGCACCACGAAGCCGCACAGCGGGAAGCTCAGACATTGCCAGCGCATCGCGCGCGTGCCGATGGATATCACCAGCGGGTCCGTCGCACGGAACAGTCTGATGATGCCCGGCGCCGTCACCAGTCCGGCCACCGCCACCACAGTGCAGTAAACAGTCGCCGCCACCACGCTGAACTTGAAGGCCCGCCGCACGCGGTCATAGAGCTTCGCTCCGTAATTGAAGCCGCACACCGGCTGGAATCCCTGGCCGAAGCCTATCAGCAGGGCATTGGCGAAGGTCATCACGCGTCCCACCACGGAAAATGCAGCCACCGATTCGTCTCCGAAACGCGCAGCGCAGCGGTTGAGGCAGATGGTCGCCAGCGCCATGAAGGCCTGGCGGCAGAGAGACGGCAGGCCGCCGGCCGCTATCTCAGTGAGAGATTTGCGGTTGAGCAGGAAGGCCTTGGGATGGATCCCGACGCCTCCGTGCGTGGAGGACAGGCGCAGCAGGATGCAGAATCCCACGAACTGCGACACCGCAGTGGCCATTCCGGCGCCGCCCACGCCCAGATTCAGTCCGAAGATGAAGATCGGGTCGAGGATGATGTTGAGGATGGCGCCCGAGAGTATGCCTATCATCGACATGGCGGCATTGCCCTGCAGGCGCATCTGGTTGTTGAGCACGAAGCAGCCCGCTATGAAGGGCGTGCCCAGCAGAATGTACTGGAAATACTCCAGCGCGTAGGGCAGTATGGTCTCCGTGCTGCCGAAGAACATCATCATCGGCCTGCGGAATATGGCGCATACCGCTGCCAGCAGCGCCGTGAGGCTCATCGCCGTGATGAGTCCGGTGGCCGCCATGGAGGCCGCTCCGTCAGTGTTGCGCGCACCCAGGGCGCGGGAGATGTAATTGCCCGAACCGTGGCCGAAGAAGAAGGCGGTGGCCTGTATCAGCACCATGAACGGGAACACCACGCCCAGCGCCGCCACGGACTGAGTGTCTATCTGCCCGACGAAGAAGGTGTCGGCCAGATTGTAGATGCTCGTGACGAGCATGCATACCATTGAGGGTATGGCAAAAGAGCAGACCAGTCTTTCGACCGGTCTGCCCGTCATTTCAAGGTATTTCTTTTCCTGTGCGTCCATCGTCAGGCCTTGACCTCCGATTCTCCCGCACGAAGCTGGTCTGTGTATTTGGTGATACGCTTCATCCATCTAGGGATATTGATGCTCTGAGGGCATTCCTTCTGGCATTTGCCGCAGGCCACGCACTTGTCAGCCTGGGCGAGACGGGGCACGCTCTTGTCGTATCCCATCAGGAACACCTCGCGTGCGCGCTTGTAGTCAGGGTCCATCTTGTCAGCCTTGACATTGCCTTCGTTGATGCACTTGTTGTAGTGTGCGAAGATGGCAGGGATCTGGAGGCCGAACGGACAAGGCATGCAGTATTCGCAGCCCGTGCACGGTACGAGAGGGAAGTTGACGTATTCGACGGCAATCTTCTCGAGCATCGCGAATTCCTCTTCGTTGAGAGGCTTGAGCGGTGAATAGGTTTTGAGATTGTCCTGGAGGTTCTCCATGTAGGTCATGCCGCTGAGGACGGTGAGCACGTTCGGATGTGATCCCGCGAAGCGGAATGCCCAGGATGCCACGCTTGCTTCCGGAGTCCTGGCGAGCAGCTTGGAGGTGGCGTTGTCGTTGAGCTTTGCGAGGGCGCCGCCGCGCAGAGGTTCCATGATGACCACAGGGATGTTGCGCTTGGTGAGCTCGTCATAGAGCCATGAGGCGTTCGTGTTGCGGCTGTTGCCTTCGGCCTGGTTCCAGTCGATGTAGTTCATCTGTATCTGGACGAAGTCGAAATGATATTTCTCGTGGAGAGTCATCATATACTTGAAGGTCTCGTGGTCGCCGTGGAATGAGAAGCCGAGGTGGCGGATCCTGCCTGCCTTGCGCTCCTGGACGAGCCAGTCGAGCACGCCGTTGTCAATGAAGCGCTTCCTTGCGATATCCGGGCCGGAGACACCGTTTCTGGCACCGCTGATGGTGTGCAGCAGGTAGTAGTCTATGTAGTCCACCTTGAGGCGGGCGAATGACTGCTTGTACATCTCCACTGCAGCTTCCTTGGAGTAGTCCGAGGTGTTGGTCAGCTTGGTTGCCAGGTAATATTCGTTTCTCTTGTGCCTCTGGAGGGCGATGGCAGTAGCTTCCTCGCTCTGGCCCTGGAGGTATTTCGGAGCGGTGTCAAAGTAGTTGACGCCGTGTGCGAGTGCATAATCCACAAGTTTGTTGACCTCGTCCTGGTCGATGACTTTCTTGCCTTCGGCATTCTTGACCTGAGGCCATCTCATGCAGCCGTAGCCGAGGATTGAGACCTTGTCGCCGTCAGGGCCCTTGCGGTATGTCATGTCCGTGTCAGGTACGAGCACGTTCGTTGCGGCCGCCTTGCCCTTGACAGAGCAGGCTGTGGCTACAGATGCCACTGCGAGGCTGCCTGCGCCGAGCTGCTTGAAGAATGACCTTCTGCTGATATTCTCGTTTTCTTTCATTTTCCGGTCCTCCATTATGCTATGCTGTGGATTGAATTGCCTTCGATATAGATAGCCTTCTGAGGCTTTGCCGGGCAGTTGAATTCGCAGGCGCCGCAGCCTATGCAGCGCTCCGTGTTGACTGCCGGGATCTTGTGCTTGCTGTCCTTCGCCTCCACCATGGTGATGGCGCCTGCAGGGCACTTCTTCTCGCAGAGCGTGCAGCCTATGCAGTTCTGCCTGATTACAACGGCGTGGCCCACGCGGGTGGAAGCCTTGTCCTCCTTTGCGATAGGCTTGATGGCGCCGGCAGGGCAGACGCTTGAGCAGGTGGTGCAGGTAGGGCTGCAGAAGCCCTTCTCGAATGACATTTCAGGCTGCATCAGGGTTTCGAGCCTCCTGGAAGGTACGAGCACTGATGATGGACATTTGGTGACACAGAGCTGGCAGGATACGCAGTGGTCGGAGAAATTCTTGATGCTGACAGAGCCTGCCGGCTTTACCGGTGTCTCGCGTGCCGGGACTTTCTTGTCCTCGAGCATGGCGATGCCGCTGCTGACTTTTTCCTGCTTTGCCTCCAGGGTTGCAGCCGATGCGAGCATCAGGCCGGCGGCCAGGAATCTGCGGCGTGAAGTGTCCACCGCTTCGTTGTTCTTGTTCTTAGGCATATTCCAGAATGGTTTGTACGCAATGGCGCCCTGGCGGCAGTTCTTCAGGCAGTCCATGCATGCGACGCAGCGGCCGTAGTCTATGCGGTGCTCGGCCGGGTTGATGCAGGATGCCTTGCAGTTGCGTGCACACAGGGTGCAGCCGTTGCATTTGTTGGTATCAATAACAGGTTTAAAGATAGATATTTTTGCGAAAATACCCAAAAATGTTCCGACAGGGCAGACCGTATTGCACCAGAGGCGGCCGGCGAGCCATGCCATGATGGAGACCGCCACCAGCGTCACGGCTGCGACGATGACGGTGGCCGGGCTTGTGGCCCATTTGCCGAGAGGCGCGAAGACGGTGGAGGCGATGCGGCCGAATGCGCTGTAAGGTGCGATCAGTGCGGCGATGGAGTTGAGCCCGAGCGCCAGCAGCAGGATGAAGACTGCCAGGATGCTGTATCTGAGCCACTTCCTCTCCTTGCGGAAATGGAATCTGTTCCTCTTGCGTCTGCCGCCGAAATGCGAGACTATGTCCTGCCAGATGCCGAGAGGGCAGATGACCGAGCAATATACTCTGCCGAACAGGAGGGTGAGCAGAAGCAGCAGGATGATGACTGCGGCGTTGAGGGCAAGAGCGGCCTCGAGGGCCTGGATCTTTGCCGCCCAGCTGACCCACGGATGGATGATTCCTGTGAAATCCAGGAAGAGCAGCGTCACTGCAGTGAAGATTACTGCCGCCGCCGCGATGCGAATTTTTCTGAGCATATCTGCGATATAAATGAATCCACTGCAAATTTATCATTTATTTTAAAGACTTGTCGAAAATAATTCATACCTTCGCAAAC
>JAKSJG010000079.1 GCA_024398365.1 Bacteroidales bacterium
CCCTCTGGCTCCGTACCTCTTCCGGCACTTTGGCCCCAACATGCCCCAGACGGCTCTCTGAGGCCTATTGGCAAATTCTGGCCCTGACAGGTACGGACAAAATCGCGGTCTCAGGGCCCTCTGGCTCCGTACCTCGTTTATGCTCGATTCCGAATCCCGTCGCCAGGTTTGCGTCGGAAGAGGTTGGGGCTCAGGCGGGGAATTCAGCAGGCTCCGGTACAGATGGGGCGTAAATCACTAAGTGCTGGTACACAGGTTTTTGCGTAAAGACCCTCCTGCAAAATCCAGCGAGGATCATTTTGCATATATCTATGTATCAAGATATTACAGATTACAACAATGATTGGACCCGTTTGCTGAGCAGAAAAACCGTCTCAATCAAATTGCGTTCCTGAACCCAGTCTGGTCGAAGACTTATTGTCGTCCTTTTAGTTACGGCGGGCTGAAGCCCTGCGGCTCGGGGACGCAGGCATCAACATGCCTGCTGTGAACCCCCTCTCGACCGGCGGGCCAGCTGGGCACAAAAAAAGGAGGAGTTCGAGTGCCAGCGGCATCTCTTTGCATAAAAAAAGAGAGGTGCTTGATGCATCTCTCTTTTGGAGCGGAAAACGAGACTCGAACTTGCGCTGCGCGCGAGTAACGCGATCAGTATCTTACCCCCTGTCGGCTTCGCCGACTTCCCCTCTGGGGAATCGGGGCCGCTCGTTCGAGTGCCAGCGGCATCTCTTTGCATAAAAAAAGAGAGGTGCTTGATGCATCTCTCTTTTGGAGCGGAAAACGAGACTCGAACTCGCGACCCCGACCTTGGCAAGGTCGTGCTCTACCAACTGAGCTATTTCCGCATATCTCCGTAGCGGATTGGGATTGCAAAGGTAGGCATTAATTTTACAATTCCAAAATTATTTGAACTTTTTGTGCATTCTCATCCAATTTTGTTGACTTCGGGGTGCAATTCGACGCCGAAGGTGTCATAAACGTCCTGAATTATCGCCACTGCGAGCCTGACAATGTCTTCTCCGGTGGCTCCGCCCCTGTTGACCAGCACCAGCGGCTGCTTCTCATACACACCCGCAGGACCGAGGTCTGCGCCCTTCCAGCCGGCATGCTCTATGAGCCAGGCGGCGGAGAGCTTGACCTTGCCGTCGGCGGCAGGATACTGCGGCATGTCCGGATACAGTAGGCTGAGCGTGGAGGCCAGCATGTCGGACACGACAGGATTGACGAAGAAACTGCCGGCATTGCCGAGGACCTTCGGGTCCGGGAGCTTGCTGTCGCGCAGGGCCATGACAGCGCTGCGTATGTCGGCTGCGGAAAGCTCCGCCTTGCCCTCGAACTGCTTTGCCAGACCGGCATAGCTCAGATTGGGCTTCCACTGCCTGCTCAGGCGGTACACCACGTGGGTGACGAAGTATTTCCTGAACTGGGTCTGCTTGAAAATGCTGGTGCGGTAGCCGTAGCCGCATTCTGAAGCATCAAAGCAGCGTCTCTCCAGGCTCAGTGCGTCCAGCACCTCCACCCTCTCTATGATATCCTTCGCCTCAGCGCCGTAAGCACCGATATTCTGCACTGCGGAAGCGCCCACCTCGCCCGGTATGCCGGAGAGGTTTTCGGCCCCGTAGAGGCCGTTTGTGACGCACCAGGCCACGAAGTCATCCCATACCATGCCAGAACCCACGCGTACTGAGACGCCTTCAGGCCGGTCATCGACGATCTCCAGGTTGAGTATGCGGCTGTGCAGCACCGTGCCGTGGAAATCCCCGCAGAAAAGTATGTTGCTGCCCTGACCTATGTGAAGCATAGGCTTCTGAAGGCCGGGGATGGCCTCGCGCAGTTCTTCGACGGACTGGTATTCGACGAAATTGTCGGCCGTCACGTCCAGACCGAAGGTATTGTGCGGCTTGAGAGAATAATTGCTGGAAGAATTCATCAATCTACTCGTGTAATATGTGCGCCGAGGGCACGGAGACGGTTCTCGATGTCCTCGTATCCGCGGTCAATCTGCTGGATATTGTTGATGCGGCTGGTGCCGACGGCTCCGAGAGCCGCAATCAGCAGGGCGATGCCGGCGCGAATGTCAGGTGAAGTCATTGTGCGCGCGTGGAGGTTCATCTTGTGGTTGTGGCCCACCACCACGGCCCTGTGAGGGTCGCAGAGTATGATCTGGGCGCCCATGTCGATGAGGTTGTCCACGAAGAAGAGACGGCTCTCGAACATCTTCTGATGCACGAGCACGCAGCCCTTGGACTGGGTGGCCACCACCAGCATCACACTCAGCAGGTCAGGCGTCAGGCCAGGCCACGGAGCGTCCGCAATGGTCATGATGGAACCGTCCAGGAAGGTGTCTATGCAGTACTCCTCCTGTGCCGGCACATAGATGTCATCTCCGCGCTGTTCGAGCTTGATGCCCAGGCGGCGGAAGCTTTCCGGAATGATGCCGAGATTGTCCCATGACACATCCTTGATGGTGATGGAGCTGCGGGTCATGGCGGCCATTCCTATGAAGGAGCCGACCTCGATCATATCCGGAAGTATGGTATGCGTGGTACCGTGGAGCTTCTCCACACCCTCGATGGTGAGGAGGTTGGAGCCTATGCCGCTGATCTTCGCGCCCATGGAGCAGAGCATCTTGCAGAGCTGCTGCAGATACGGCTCGCAGGCGGCATTGTAGATGACGGTGGTGCCTTCGGCCAATACGGATGCCATCAGGATGTTGGCGGTACCGGTGACAGAGGCCTCGTCGAGCAGCATCCTGCAGCCCTTCAGCCTGTCAGCCTTGAGCACGTATGTCAGATTCTCCTTGTCGTAGGTGAATTCGGCGCCGAGGTTCTTCATACCCTCGAAATGGGTGTCCAGCCTGCGGCGGCCAATCTTGTCTCCTCCCGGCTTGGATGTCACGGCCCAGCCGAAACGGGTGAGCATAGGACCGACCAGCATCACAGAGCCGCGAAGGGCCTCCGTGCTTCTGAGATAATCGCTGCTGCGTATGTAGCCGAAATCGATATCCTTCGCGCAGAAGGAATACTTGCCCTTGTCCAGGCGGCGCACCACAACGCCCATCCTCTCGATGAGATGGATGAGGTTGTTGATGTCCAGTATGTCAGGGATATTGCTTACAATCACCTCCTCTTCCGTCAGGACGGTGGCGCAGATGATCTGCAGCGCCTCGTTCTTGGCTCCCTGAGGATATATTTCTCCCGAAAGGGTGTGGCCACCCTCAATGATGAAAGATGCCATAAGCCCTTACTTTAAGCCGCGTGCACGCAGGAGGGCGTCAGGGTCAGGATCCGCGCCGCGGAACTGCCTGTAGAGCACCATAGGCTCCTCGCTGCCACCCTTCTCGAGTATGCAGTGACGGAACTTCATGGCTGTCTCGCGGTCAAATACGCCTTTCTCCTTGAAGAGTTCGAAGGCATCCTTGTCCAGAACCTCAGCCCAGAGGTAGCTGTAGTAACCTGCGCTGTAGCCGCTGTTGAAAATATGGTTGAAGTAAGTCGTGCGGTAGCGTGGGATGATCTCGTCGATGAGGCCCATCTCCTGGCATGCCTTCTTCTCGAATTCCTCGATGTCTATGCCTTCCACTGACTCAAGCTCGTGCCACTTCATATCGAGTATGGATGCGGCGCAAAGTTCGGTGGTAGTGAAGCCCTGGTTGAAATTGCCTGCGGCGATAATCTTGTCGACAAGCTCATCAGGGATTACCTCGCCTGTCTGATAATGGCGGGCGAAATCAGCGAGTGTCTCCTTCTGGAATGCCCAGTTCTCGTTGATCTGGGACGGGAGCTCCACGAAGTCACGGGCCACGTTGGTGCCGCTTACGGTCATATAGGTGCATTGGCTGAGAAGGCCGTGAAGTGCATGACCGAATTCGTGGAACATTGTCTCCACATTGTCGATGCTCAGCAGAGAAGGCTTGTCGGCGGTAGGCTTGTTGAGATTGCCCACATTGACGATGACAGGACGTACCATCTGGCCGTCTGCGGTCACGTACTGCTCGCGGACATTGTTCATCCACGCGCCTCCGCGCTTGCTCTCACGAGGGAAATAGTCGGTGAGGAGTATGCCGATGAGGGAGCCGTCAGCGTCGCTGACCTTGAATGCCTCCATCTCAGGGTTGTACTTAGGAGCGTCCGCAACGGGCTCGAAGCTGATGCCGTAGAGCTTGGATGCGGTGTTGAACACGCCCTGGCGCACATTTTCCATCTGGAAATAAGGCTTGACCTGCTCTTCGTCGAGGTCATATTCCGCCTTGCGCACCTTCTCTGCATAGTAGAACCAGTCCCAAGGCTCGATCTTCGCACCGGCCTCCACCTTGCCTGCGGCGATGTCTTCGTCCATCACCTTCTGCATGGCAACGACTTCCTTTTTGGCCTGCGCTACGGCGTATTTCATGATATTGGCAAGGAATGCGTCCACGGTCTGAGGGTCGTGGGCCATCTTGTCATTGAGAATCTGCTCAGCAGGATTGTTGTAGCCGAGGAGCTTCGCCCTCTCTATCTTGAGCTGGAGTATGCGGAGTATGGTGGCCTTGGTATCCGTGCTGTCATTGTGGTTGCCGCGGCTTGAGTAGGCCTTGAATGCCTTCTCGCGGAGCGCGCGGTCGGAGATGCTTGCCATCTGCTCGGGATATTCGGAGATGGAGAAGCCCATCTGATCCTTGAACGCATTGTTCTCCTTGAGTATGAGGTTGCCGAACTTCACGCTGAGGGTTGAGAGTTCGGTGTTGATCTCCTTCATCCTTGCCTGGCCGGCCTCATCGAGGCCGATGCCGTTCTGCTCGAATGCGCGGTAGATCTTGTCGAGCACCATCTCCTGTTCGCGGTTGAGTCCGAGCTCCGCCTTCCTGTCATACACTGCCTTCACCTTGGCGAAGAGGTCTGCGTTGAAATAGATCTCGTTCTCGAGCTCGGATGTCTTGACGGTGGCTTCCTCGACTATCTTCTCGAGGCCAGGGGTGATGTCTGTCTCCTCGATATTGAAGAGCACGCCGCACACCTTGGAGAGTATGTCGCCTGAACGGTCGAATGCGGCGATGACGTTGTCAAATGAAGGTTCTTCCTCATTGGCGATGATGGCCTCAATCTCGGCCTTCTGCTGCTCTATGCCGGCCTCAAGGGCAGGGAGATAGTCAGCCTCCTCGATCTGCTCGAACGGAGGGATGCCGTAAGGTGTGTCCCACTGGGTGAGGAATGGATTGTCTTTATGGTTGCAGGATGTCATAAGCATTGCCGCAAGTGCGAATATAAAAATTCGTTTCATGATTGTCGGTATCGTTTAGATGACTGTTTCGAATTCCTTGAGGAAACGGATGTCGTTTTCGAAATAGTGACGGAGGTCCTTGACCTGCCATTTGAGCATCGCGATGCGCTCAATGCCCATGCCGAATGCGAAGCCGCTATAGACTTCAGGGTCGATGCCGTTGGCGCGGAGGACGTTAGGGTCAACCATACCGCAGCCGAGGATCTCGAGCCAGCCCGTACCCTTGCAGATGTTGCAGCCCTTGCCGTGGCAGATGTTGCAGCTGACGTCAACCTCGGCTGACGGCTCGGTGAACGGGAAGTATGAAGGACGCATGCGGATCTGTGTCTCAGGTCCGAACATTTCGCGGGCGAAGAGCAGGATGGCCTGCTTCAGGTCTGCGAATGACACGTTCTTGTCAATGTAGAGGCCTTCCACCTGATGGAAGATGCAGTGCGCGCGGGCGCTGATGGCCTCGTTGCGGA
>JAKSJG010000008.1 GCA_024398365.1 Bacteroidales bacterium
GTGGCCAGCATTTTGCCCGAAAGGACCATTTTCCGGCCACAGAATCACTCTGACGACATCCACACGTATTCTGTGGCCAGAAATAGCTGAAAGCCGGAGGCGAAAGTGCTGGCGCTGGATGTCTGGAGCAGAATGTCGGAGGCTGGATGTCGGAGGCAGAATGTCGGATGTTGGATGTCTGGAGCCGGAGGCAATGGAAGCAGAAGAAGGCGGAAGCCGCCGGACACTATTCCGCAACAGGGGCGGCGCAGAGGACGGATGCGGAGCGTCGGTCTATGCCCCAGAGATTGCCTTCGCTGTCGAGGGCGATGCCCTGGCCGTGGAACGGAATGTCGATGGAGTCCGAGTGGACGAGACGCATGCCGTAAGGCGGGAAATCCAGCACGAAGAGCTTGGTCGCGTCGTGGCCGGTGCAGTAGAAGCGTCCGTCAAGGAAGAGACAGCCCGACACGCTGTTGGGACTTAGCTGCTCCAGCAGCGCCTTCGGCAGAATCCAGCCCTGCACGCGGTGCCAGTACCTGTCGTACTGCACGAACTGCGTCCAAGAATTATCCTTGAGAGGCTCGGCGCCGTTGCTGCCGTTGCCGTAATGTGCGAAGCCGAGATACCAGCAGTTGTCACCCGGGACTATCCATGTGCAGGAGCCGCTCCCTATGCCGAGGCTTATGGTCCTGACGTGCTCCAATGTCGCAGTGTCAAAGACTTCTATTGAGCTGGCCATCGGCACTTCGGGGAAATTGGAGTGCGAGCAGTACAGAAGTCCGTCAACGACTGTCCCACCGTCGAAATGACGTATCAGTTCAGGATTGTCCTCCTCCCACCGGGCCACCTCCCTGCCGCTGGCCTTCTCGCATTTGACAATGACCTGATTGCCTATGCCATAGAAATATTCATCATCCACGGCCACGCCCTGGGAAGCCTCAGCGCACTTGAATGTCCTGACAGTCCTGTACCCGGCACCGACATTCTGCGCGTCCGCGCCGGAGCAGAGCAGCAGCACGGCCATAAGCAGTATTATTTTGTTTCTCACTGTAGTATTAACTTGCGGTTAATGTTGCAAGTTAATGATTTTCCACGGATAATTTATACCTTTGTAACACTAATGGAAAACATCCGGATGGAACAGACAAGGGAAGAAAATCAGGGAATATGGACTGACGCCTCAAGGGACGCGGTCTTTCTCGCCATGATCACGGTGCTGGCCCAGACGTTGGGCGTACTGCTCAAGGCCCCGGCCTTCGGGCTGCTGCTCAACCTGATCAAGCTCGTAGGATCAATGTGGCTCCTGCTGCGCTTTATGAAGCGCTACGCGGCCAGCGGCAGATCATGCAGCGTTATGGGCTACGGCCTGCGCGTATGCCTCTTCTCCTCCGTCATCTGCGCTATCTGGGCATTCGCGATGTATGAACTCCTCTTCCCCGAGCTGGTGACCGAGGCATTCGAGCAGATCCCGACAATGCTCGAGGGCATGCAGCTTCCACCTGAAGCGGAGGACATGCTCAACATGATGGAGGACAATTTCGCCCGCTACGCATTCATTGCCGTGCTGCTCTGGGACCTTTTCTGCGGCCTGATATTCAGTGCTATACTCTCCGGACCGGCAATGCAGTCCGCATTGTTCAGCGGCAGTCAGGACAGCACTGACGAAGAAGACATTTTCTAGACGCCTATGGAACTTTCGATAGTCATATCCCTTTTCAACGAAGTTGAATCCCTTCCCGAACTGGTGGCCTGGATCGGCCGCGCGCTGGAAGGCAAAGTATCGTCATACGAGATCATAATGGTGGACGACGGCAGCACTGACGGGTCCTGGGACAAGATCGTGGAGCTTTCCGCATCCTGCCCGCAGATCCGCGGCATACGCTTCCGCCGCAACTACGGCAAATCCGCCGCGCTCTATGAAGGATTCGCGGCAGCGCAGGGCGACATAGTCGTGACCATGGACGCCGACCTGCAGGATGACCCTGAAGAGATCCCGGAGATGATGCGCATGATACGCGAGGACGGCTACGATCTGGTATCCGGCTGGAAACGCAAGAGATATGACGACGTGCTGACCAAGAACATCCCGTCGAAGATATACAATGCCACCGCGCGCAAGGTGACGGGCATCAAGCTGCACGACATGAACTGCGGCCTGAAGGCATACCGCAACGAGGTGGTCAAGAACATCGAGGTGTACGGTGACATGCACCGCTTCATCCCTTATCTTGCAAAACAGGCGGGCTTCGGCAAAATCGGAGAGAAGGAAGTGCACCACCAGGCCCGCAAATACGGCAAGAGCAAATTCGGCCTCGAGCGCTTCATCCACGGCTTCCTCGACCTGATGACCATCTGGTTCCTCCAGAAATTCGGCAAGAAGCCTATGCACTTCTTCGGCGCGATGGGCACGGGCACCTTCCTGGTGGGCTTTGTCATCACACTCTGGATCATCATCGAAAAACTCATCCGCCAGGGCGCCGGACGCCCATTCAGGGCGGTCACTGACCAGCCCCTCTTCTACCTCGCCCTGCTGGCGATCATACTCGGCACCATGCTCTTCCTGACCGGCTTCATCGCCGAGCTCATCTCACGCAGCAACCAGGACCGCAACCGCTACAACATCCGCGAGAGGCTGAGATAACTGGTAAAAAAAGCCCTCCGGACCACTGTCTCGGAGGGCATGAAATAAAGCGTCTGCCTTTATTTTGTCACTGTACCCATGAAGAGTATTGTGTTGTGGATATCGACGATGGCATAGACGAACGGCCTGTCGGCGGTAAAGGTGTGGATTTTAGGGATGTCCAGCGAAGTCATACCTTCTTCTACGGCGGTTATGGCAGTTGCCACAGTGCCCTTTTCAGTAACGAGCAATTTCGTTGACTGATGAAGATTATCCAGGCATGCATATTCATCTTCAAACATACCATTCAGTGGGACAGAAAGGTTTTAAAACTTCACGTCGGTTGTCAGCGTTATCACTTCATCATCATCGGTGGTAAGAATAATTGAGATAGAATATGTACCAGATACTTCCGGATTGGAATCAAAATGAAGATAGAAGAGTGGTATATATGCCGGCAGCAATGTCAGGTCAGCCGGAGCCAGATCCTTCACACTTTTCTCAATGTTTCTCGTTTCTTCACCGGCATAGCCTTTTGAAATGTATTCTGATACCGATGTTGTGGAGAAAGTGATGATATCATTAAGTGATGATCCTGCCGGATGACTCTTGTCGAAGGATTCCTCGCAAACGATATCCAGGGACTTGAAGTCCTTATAATAACACTCGTTGTATAAAGTCTCCGGAACGAATTCCTCAGGATAGGACGTATCTGAATGCTTTGCACAGAGCGAGTGATAGATATCAATATCGCCGCCCTTGGATTTATTTGAATAATATGGATAATCCTCCGACTTGGAATCAACCATCACAATGCTCAACACATTCCCGTTTCCAACCTCAACGGACAAAGGATTGTAGCCATAAGCCAGAACATATGAATCGGAAGCCTGCTTGGGAAATTCATCGGAAGAGCAGCCGGAAAATATGAAGCAGACAGTAACAACAAAGAATAATACACACTTTTTCATAATATGTATGTTTAAATTAATATACAATGGTTCTATGATAATAATTATGATTGTGAACGCCATCATCTTCCGTCACAAATCTACCATAATGAATCGTACATTTATTAAACGCAAAGAACATTGTTTTACTGCATAAATTTAATGAAATTAATTTTTGAAATGAATCAAAAATGTTATTAATACGTGTAATTTGTCGAATTTCTGTAGGTTAATTAAATATTTATTCGCAGCATAACGAAAGCTGGACAATTACGTTATTGTTTTGGCCGGCAAATACTAGTCCTTCATGCCTAATTTGACACTAGGCAATAGCCCCCCGGACAGCTTGTTCCGGAGGGCTGAAAAAAGCGTTAGTCGTAAAGTATAATCCTTACGTTTATCTCTGGCCGCCGCCGTTGCCGCCCGGCTCGCTTCCGTCCATACGGAAGGACAGCATTGCTTCGCGGTTGGAATGGTCGAGTTCGCCCACGTGCCAGTCACCCGAGTCAACGACCCAGACATCATCGCCGTTGCCATAATTGCCCCAGTTCATGTGGAAATATGAAGTGACTGCATCAGCGATGGTTTCCGCAGCCACTAAATTAGTATAAAGTGGGAAATGAGACAGGTCATCGGGTATGAAATGGTAGATAATATTATAATATGACAATCCCGTGCGGCAGCCGTCCACGATATATGTATGCGGATCTGTAAACTGTGAACCGCCGGAGTGGACGATTGAAGGCATAGCGTGATCCTGCAGCATCGATGCGATCTCATCGTAAGGATTCACCTCGGAATCATTGAACCCCACAAGATAGCTTTCAAGGCCATACTCATCGTGAATAGCACGCTTGAGAGCTTCGAATTCGCCATACGAGAATCTGACGCCATAGGTCATATCCATCTTCTTGCCGATATTGGCCAGCATTACAGCAGCCATCCTGACGGAATCCGAAGAATTGAAGAATGCCCAGTTGGCCTCAGATTTGTCGGTCTGCTCCATACCGCTGCAAGCAGCATCCTCTCCAATGAATGATGTCACGCTGGCATATCTGTAAACCTCCGGACAGCAATCGCCATTGTGGTGCATGAAATAAACCATCTGTCCGCCGGCCACAGCCTCGCTTCCGGCAGGGGCGTGTCCGTATGTATCATGATTGACAGGGCAATACTGGTTATACCCGTCCATTTCACCCCATTGGGTTGTGGTAAGTGGGCCTACCTGGGAAGAAATCTGCGTATATGAATATACTCCTGTCAGATATTCGTAATGTCCCGGTTCTGGATGATATGAAGTGTCAAGCGGAGATCCGGCTCTTGTATTAACGGATTCTTTCAATTCAGGCAAATATGGTAAGATAGGCTTAGGATCGAACAAACCCGGCATTGTTTTGAAAAGTTCTTTCATACGCTCTCCCTCTTCCAGAATGGCGCACCATATGCCATAGTTTTCCCTGCCATTCCTGATTTCTCCGGAGTATGTGCGCAATGCGGCAACCTCTGCAGCCAGATCCTTGACACAAGCGGCCAGATTAGGATTCACCTCATCGAAGTCAAAACGCCCGTCACCGGCCGCCAATACGATTGGAGTGCGCTTGTCGGATGAAACAATCTCCCAATGGCCAGTCGGGTAGTTTATTATAAAGACAGACGGTTTTTCCGGATACCCCGGATAGCAGGCAATTCCGCAGCTGCCTGGTTCCGGAAAAAACCTGTCCTTGTGATCATACTTTACCTTTGCAAAGTTCCATCCCTGGCCCGTTGCCTTGAAGATGACATATGACTCCACATCCTCATAAACGACACCGAATTCATCCGGTCTCAAATCGTCATAACTTCGGGTCTCAGGAATGAGGTCATCGTCCCCGTCGGTCTGATTCTGAATATCAACCTTGTTACAGGACATCGCCATTGCGGCAGCAAGCAATGAATAAACAATTAAACGTCTCATACCATGAATAGATTGAAGTTACCTCACACATTTATCTCTGGCCGCCACCGTTGCCGCCCGGCTCGCTTCCGTCCATACGGAAGGACAGCATTGCTTCGCGGTTGGTATAGTCCAGTTCGCCCACGTGCCAGTCACCCGAGTCAACGACCCAGACATCATTGCCGTTGCCATAATTGCCCCAGTTCATATGGAACATTGAGACAGGTCCGAGTGCGGCGGTCTCGAGAGCGTACAGATTAAGATATAGCGGCTGATTGGCCAGATTATCCGGGACAAAACGATACATTCTGTTTACATACTGTACAGATCTGGCATATCCGTCCACGATATATGTATGCGGATCTGTAAACTGTGAACCGCCGGAGTGGACGATTGAAGGCATAGCGTGATCCTGCAGCATCGATGCGATCTCATCGTAAGGATTCACCTCGGAATCATTGAACCCCACAAGATAGCTTTCAAGGCCATACTCATCGTGAATAGCACGCTTGAGAGCTTCGAATTCGCCATACGAGAATCTGACGCCATAGGTCATATCCATCTTCTTGCCGATATTGGCCAGCATTACAGCAGCCATCCTGACGGAATCCGAAGAATTGAAGAATGCCCAGTTGGCCTCAGATTTGTCGGTCTGCTCCATACCGCTGCAAGCAGCATCGTCTCCAATGAATGATGTCACGCTGGCATATCTGTAAACCTCAGGACAGCAATCGGCATTATGGTGCATGAAATATACCATCTGTCCGCCGGCAACAGCCTCGCTTCCGGCAGGGGCGTGTCCGTATGTATCAGGATTGATAGGGCAATACTGATTATACCCGTCCATTTCACCCCATTGGGTTGTAGTAAGGGGATATACACGAGGAGCTACGGCAGCGTATGTATAAAACGAGTCAGCCAATTCATAATGACCGGCTTCAGGATGGTATGTTGTGTCGAGTAGGGAGCCGGCTCTTGTCGGGGAATTGAAATTCATCAGCGTGAGTGCATTCTTCGGATCGAACAGGAACGGTGTTGTGCGGAAATCTTTAAACGCTTTGTCACCTGCTTCAATGACAGCACACCAGACATCGAAATTCTCCCTGGCATTCCTGAGCTTTCCGTAATAATGGCGCAACGCGGCGACCTCGGCAGCAAGATCTTTGACACAAGCGGCCAGATTAGGATTCACCTTATCGAATTCAAAACGCCCGTCACCGGCCGCCAATACGACCGAAGTGCGCTTGTCGGCTGAAACCACCTCCCAACTGTTGGGATAATTGATGATATAGACAGCCGGATTTTCCGGGTCCGGATAGCAGGTGATCTCAAAACTGCCTGTTTTCGGATAGAACCTTTCATCGAAAGCGTAAACTTGTTTTGACCAGTTTTTGGCAAGTCCCCTGGCCTTCAAAATGACATATCTGTAAACCTCGGGATAGGTGACACGCAATTCTTCCGGATTCAATTCGTCATAACTGCGGGTCTCCAGAATGAAGTCGGACTCGTCTCCGTCAGGCTGATTCGGAATGTCAACCTTGGTGCAGGCCACCGCCATTGCAGCAACAAGCATCGAATAAATGAATAGACGTTTCATATTGTATTATATTTTGTTAATGTTTCGATGTACTACAGGGTGAATCTCAATCCCGTCTGGAATGTAAACAGCAACGGGGACTCATTGTATATTATGCCATTGCCTTCTCCGTTATCAAAATGATATGACACGCCAGGCTCCAGATATATGCCACAGCATCCGGCAAAGCGGTACTGGTATCCGGCAGATCCCGAGACGGACCACAACAATCCGGAAGGTTCAATGATGTTTTCGGTGGAAGCACCGACGAACTTCTCCGCCATACCGCCGGCCTTGGTATAGAAATTCGATTTCCCCATGCTGTATATATCATATTTCAGGGCAAGCGGAATGCCCAGGTAGTGATAGGTTGTCCGTAGCGATTTACCTCCGCTTGTTATTGTTTCAGCAAGCACTGTGTAATTGACGCCGCTCTCGACCGATAACCTGTCGGACAGACCATAAGACAGTGTCACAGCGGCAACTACCGGAACGGAGAGCTGACGGTTCAACAATTTGAGGACATACTTCGGATCCGGATTGAAGCCGTTACTTTCCGCTGTGCTTCTGACCTGCGCTGCAGGATAGTTGTCCACATTGTCAGACGAGACCGGTACCATTGCCGGAAAAGTATTACTGCTATTGATAATGGGGGCAGACGATCCAGAGTTAACCGCTATGCTGAGCCTTCTGCCGCGCGGCTTCTCTTCGTACAGCGATGCGATGTAACGCTCCGGTGAGACGCCGTTGTCCTGTCTGCCGGTCTGAGGAGCCGGAGTGGATTCAGGATGCGCTGCCGATGGATCCGATGTATTGGCAGGGGTGGCGGAAACTGCCGGAGTGGCAGGGTCGTCCGCCGGGCGGACCTCAGATATCACAGTCTCAGAAGCATCTGACGGGCGGACATCCGCAGCGGATGCCTCCGCGGCGGCAAGCCGCTTCCTTGCAACCGTTGCTGCCGGAGTCACAGGCTCCGAAGTCTCCGGTCCGACGGTTTCAACAGTATGGTTTTCAGCCAACAGGCCGGTTGCATTCTGCAGGTCATCGACGGCTCCTTTCGGAATCAGGAAAAGCGCCGAGACAGCCGCGGCCGCTGCGAGACCGGTCACCATAGCGATGGTCCTGCGGGCACGGGCACGCCTGCGCTGCGCGGCCGCGAGAGTGGAAACTGCCTTCCACATATCCTCGCCGCCATCTTCCCGTACTGTGCTGACCTTTTCAGCCATCACCTCCAGCCAATCCATGTTACCATTTGTCTTCATTTTGACGATACTGTTTGATTTTCATTGCCATCAGTTTGCGGGCCCTCATCAATTGAGTGGACGATGTCTGCTTCGTGATGCCGAGAGCAGCCGCTATTTCATCGTGTTTCATCTTTTCGAAAGCGAACAGGTTGAGCACCGTGCGGCAGCCATCGGGCAGTTCTGAAATCATCTTCAGAAGGACCTTTTCAGGTATCTTCACCACATCTTCCGGTTCAGGATCCACAATATCCTCCGCAAACTGTTCGGCGAATATTTCAGGACCCTTCTTACGCAGGCGCATCAGCGACTCATTGACCATTATCTTCACCGCCCAGGCCCTGAGAGACCCCTCACCGCGGAAATTGAAGCGCCCGATATTGTTGATGATCCTGGCAAATCCCTCCTGAAATACATCCTTGGCATCCGGATCGTTGCGCGAATATCGCCGGCACACGGTCATCAGCTCGGGTTTCAACTGGTCGTACAGAAGCCTCATTGCCACCTCCTCCCCTTTCTTGCATCTGCTGACAAGGTCTATTTCCGATATCTGCTGTTCCATCTTTCACTAATATAAATGCAGAAAAGTCAAAAGTCTGCAAAAAGACAGTCAAAAAAACAACAAAAATTAGAAAAAGAGCCTCTGCTGCTTTGAGCCTGGCTGTACGGATACTCCGAAACGGAGCATCCTGCGGAGGAATACGTCAGGCATGGCGCAGTCTATCTGTGCCTCGTCGTAGCCGTAGTGGTATTGTGCGGTGATGTAGAACCAGTCCCTGTCTCGGAATGGTCTGAATGCAAGTTCAGCAGTGCAGTTGGCAAGAATGTCACCGTCAAATAGCGGTGTGACGGAAGCCTTGAGCCAGAGCCTGTCCCCCACTCCGGAATATCCGATGCCGAAATTGAAGTAGCCCTGATATCTGTTGAACATCTCAAGAGAATAATCGTTGCCGATGGAGCCTATGCCCATGCGGCCTGTGGCCTGAATGGCCAGATGCCTTCCGAATGGTTGTGTATATGAACAGAAGGCGTAGTCAAGAGAACGGGAATCGTCACCGTCACGACCGTTGGAACGGTGCTCGTAACCCGCGAGGAATCTGTCGTTGGAAGCATACAGACCGTTCATGTAGGTATTCTCCCGGAAGGGATTGGACGGTCTGTATACGTCCCATACTGACAGTTGTGTGTAACCCCAGAAAAAGTCCCAGCCGTTATAGTCCTGAACGGCATTGAAACGGACACTCAGCTGAAATGTCAGGTCGTTGGTGTCATAGTCCGGAGTTGTGTTGAGAGGCACGCCGGTGATGAAATAATTCTCCTTGAACGGGCTCAGGAAGGCCTTCTGGGCACTTGCACCGAGGCAGCTCAGCAGGAGGAAAGCTATTGCAGCACAGGCGTGTCGCATCTTTAGCAGTGGATGGCCTCGCCATGGATGGCTGCGGCAGCCTCCATTATGGCCTCGCTCATTGTAGGGTGCGGCCATACTGACTTCATGATGTCAGCAGCCTTGACGCCCATGTTGCGTGCAGTAACGATGCCGCCAATCATCTCTGATACGTTTGCACCTACGAGATGTGCTCCGAGGAGTTCATCCGTGTCAGCGTCAGCGATGAGCTTGATGAAGCCGTCACGCTCGCCGGCAGCGGTAGCCTTGCCGGATGCGGTGAACGGGAACTTGCCGACCTTGCAGTTGATGCCCTTCTCCTTGGCGGCGCGCTCTGTCATACCGGCGGAAGCGACTTCCGGAGAGATGTATGTGCAGCCAGGGATATTGTCGTAGCGTACAGGTGCAGGGTTGAGACCTGCGATAGCCTCGACGCAGTTGATGCCTTCTGCTGAAGCCACGTGTGCGAGAGCCTGTGTAGGGATGATGTCGCCGATGGCATAGAGGCCGTCAACGTTGGTCTTGTAGTTCTTGTCAACTACAATCTTGCCGCGGTTCATCTCGACACCGAGGGCCTCCAGGCCGAGATCTTCGGTATTAGGACGTACGCCGACAGCTGAGAGTACCTTCTCGGCTTCAATGATTTCGGTACCCTTCTTGGTCTCTACAGTGAGCTTGCAGAGTTCGCCGGTGGTATCCACGCTCTTGACCTGTGATGATACCATCACCTTCATGCCCATCTTGCGGAATGATCGGCTGATCTGAGCTGAAACATCGTCATCCTCAACAGGGAGTATGCGCTCCTGGAACTCGATGATGGTCACATCCACACCGAGGGAACGGTAGAAGAATGCGAATTCGCTGCCGATGGCGCCTGAACCTATGACTGCAAGGCTCTTAGGGAGGCTTTCAGGAACGAGTGCCTGATAGTAGCAGATGATCTTTTCGCCGTCAACAGGTGCGAAAGGCAGAGATACAGGTCTTGCGCCTGTGGCGAGGATGATGTGGTCAGCCTCGTATATCTCGGTCTTGCCTTCGGCATCTTCAACGCTTACGCGCTTGCCTGCGAGCACCTTGCCTGAACCTGCGAGTACGGTGACCTTGTTCTTCTTGAAGAGGTAGCCGATGCCGGCGTTCATAGTGGCTGACACACCGCGGCTGCGGCTTACCATCTTGGCAAGGTCCGGAGTCACGTTCTCGGCGTTGAAGCCGAATTCCGCACCGTTCTGTGCATAATGATATGCCTGAGCGCTCTTGAGGAGGGCCTTGGTAGGGATGCAGCCCCAGTTGAGGCAGATGCCGCCGAGTTCGTTGCGTTCAACGACAGCGGTGTTGAAACCGAGCTGAGCAGCCCTGATTGCGGCAACGTAGCCACCCGGGCCCGCACCGATTACAATAACGTCATATTTCATTTCTGTATGTTTTTTATGATATGTTACAAATCTTTACCATGGCAGTTCTTGTACTTCTTGCCGCTGCCGCAAGGGCAAGGGTCGTTGCGGCCCACCTTCTTCTCGATATGGACAGGCTGATTGCTCTTCGGTTCGGAGCTGTTGCCCTGGAGGTCCGGACGGCTGGTCTGCATGCGGCTCATGTCCGTGCTGCGCTTGCGGGCTTCCTGAGCCACTGCGTCAGGCTCCTGCTTCTCCACGCGGAGGTAGAGGAATGCACGCATCAGGAACGCGAGCACGTCGCGGCTGATGTTTTCGAGTACGGTGATGAAGAGCTCGAAGCTCTCGCTCTTATAGACCAGAATAGGGTCCTTCTGCTCGTATGCGGCGTTCTGCACTGACTGCTTGAGGTCATCCATATCACGGAGATGCTCCTTCCAGTATTCGTCGATGACGCGGAGTGTGATGGTCTTCTCGAGGGCGCGTACAACTTCCTTGCCTTCGCTCTCATATGCCTTCTCAAGGTTGAAGAGCACATTGTAAACCTTCCTGCCGTCGGAGATCGGGAGGACGATGTTCTGGTAGAACATCCTCTTGGTCTCATAGACATGCTTGATGATAGGCCAGCTCTGCTCTACGAGTGTGTCGCAGCGGCGCTGCAATGTCTCGTGGAGGCTCTTCTCTATGCTTTCGGCAAGCTTCTGCTTGTTCATCCTGTCGAATTCCTCTTCGCTGAATGACGGAGTGACGGCGAGCACGCGTGTCATCTCCTCAGAGAAATCCTGATATGGGAGATCCTTGTTGGCATCAGCGAACAATCCGCACCAGTCCGTGATCATGTTCATCACGTCCACGTCGATGCGTTCACCGGTGAGGGCGCTGCGGCGCTTGGTATATACCACTTCGCGCTGTGAGTTCATCACGTCATCGTAATCGACGAGGTGCTTGCGGATACCGAAGTGGTTCTCCTCGACCTTCTTCTGTGCCTTTTCAATGGCCTTGGCGAGCATTGATGACTGGAGGGCTTCATCTTCCTTCATGCCCATGCTGTCAACGACCTTGGTGATGCGGTCGGATCCGAAGAGACGCATCAGGTTATCCTCGAGTGATACGTAGAAGATGGAGGATCCCGGGTCACCCTGACGTCCCGCACGGCCTCGGAGCTGACGGTCCACGCGGCGGCTGTCGTGACGCTCTGTGCCGATGATTGCCAGACCGCCTGCGGCCTTGACCTCGTCGGTCAGCTTGATATCGGTACCACGGCCGGCCATGTTGGTGGCGATGGTGACTGTGCCGGGCTCACCTGCATGTGCGACAACCTCCGCCTCACGGGCGTGCTGCTTGGCATTCAATACCTGATGCTTGATGCCGCGCATCGAGAGCATTCGGCTCAGGAGCTCTGAGATCTCGACCGATGTCGTACCGACAAGGACAGGGCGTCCCTGTGCAGTTAGTTCGGCGATCTGTGCGATGACGGCGTTGTACTTGGCCTTCTTGGTCTTGTAAACGAGGTCCGCCTGGTCGTCGCGGATGACAGGACGGTTGGTCGGGATGACCACAACGTCGAGTTTGTATATGCTCCAGAATTCACCTGCCTCCGTCTCTGCCGTACCGGTCATGCCGGAGAGCTTGTGATACATTCTGAAATAGTTCTGCAGTGTGATGGTCGCGAAGGTCTGGGTGGCAGCCTCGACCTTGACATTTTCCTTGGCCTCGACAGCCTGGTGGAGACCGTCGCTCCAGCGGCGTCCCTCCATGATACGGCCGGTGCCCTCATCGACGATCTTGACCTTGTTGTCCACGATGACATAGTCAACGTCCTTCTCGAACATGGCGTATGCCTTGAGCAGCTGATCGACGGTATGCATGCGCTCCGCCTTGAGAGAATAATTGGCGTTGAGCTCGTCGATCTTCTGCTTCTTCTCCTCTTCGCTGAGGTCGGAATGCTCTATGGCAGCTGTCTCATCGCCGAGGCGCGGCATGAGGAAGAAGTCCGGATCGCCCACTGCCTTGGCGAGGATATCATTACCCTTGTCGGTAAGCTCGACGCTGCGCTGGGTCTCGTCGATGACGAAATAGAGTTCGTTGGTGACAACTCTCTGCTCGATGTCGCGGTCGGAGAATGCGGCGCGTATCACCTTGCTCTGCGCATCCTGGAGAATCTGCTTGATACCCGGCTCGCTGAGGTATTTGATGAGAGGTCCGTATTTAGGGAGACCCTTGTGGGCACGCAGGAGTGAGATTTCACCCTTGTCGGTGATCTCGCCTGCAGCGATCTGCTTCTTGGCTTCGTTCAGGAACTGGTTGACCAGCTTGCGCTGCTCCTCGTAGAGGCGCTGCACGTATGGACGGTACTCGATGAAGGTCTCGTCTCCGCTGCGCTCCACCGGACCTGAAATGATCAGAGGGGTGCGGGCGTCGTCGATCAGGACTGAGTCAACCTCATCGACTATGGCAAAATGATGCTTGCGCTGCACGAGGTCATCCTGGTTGATGGCCATGTTGTCGCGGAGGTAGTCAAAACCGAATTCGTTGTTGGTACCGAAGGTGATGTCGCAGTTGTATGCCTTCTTGCGACCTTCGGAGTTAGGCTCGTGCTTGTCGATGCAATCCACGCTCAGACCGTGGAACATGTAGAGAGGGCCCATCCACTCGCTGTCTCGTTTGGCGAGGTAGTCGTTGACGGTGACAACGTGCACACCCTTGCCTGCAAGGGCGTTGAGGAATACCGGAAGGGTTGCGACGAGGGTCTTTCCCTCACCGGTGGCCATCTCGGCGATCTTGCCGGAGTTGAGCACTATACCACCGATGAGCTGCACGTCGTAATGAACCATGTCCCAGGTCATCACGTTGCCGCCGGCAGTCCAGCTGTTCTTCCAGACGGCCTTGTCACCATCCACTGAAACGAAGTCGTGGGATGTACTCAGGTCGCGGTCGAAATCAGTTGCAGTCACGGTGATGGTGCTGTTCTGGGCGAAGCGGCGGGCAGTGGATTTCATTATGGCGAATGCATCGGGAAGTATCTGCTTGAGCACCTCCTCTATCTTCTCGTCGATCTTCTTGACGAGTTCGTCCTGCTCCGTGGCGAGCTTCACCTTCTGTGAAACCTCAATCTCCACATTCTGGAGTTTCTCCTTGATCTCGGCCACCTTGGCCTCCTCAGGTGCAATGAAATCCGCTATGCGCTTGCGCAGAGCTGCTGATTCGGCGCGGAGCTGGTCATCGCTGAGCTTGTCTATGCGCTCATAGGATGCAAGGCAGGCCTTGAGGACCGGATTGATCTCCTTGAGATCGTGGTCAGCCTTCGTGCCGAACAATTTGGTCAGAAAATTTGCCATGTATATATGCTGTTATTTGTTTTTATTTTCTCGGTTATGATGATGGTGGTGTCTTCCCGTCTTGTGGAAATCAGCGTCGCAGTCATGTCCGAGCGGGCCGTATCCGCCAGTGACCGGATCCTTGAAGAGGAAGTTGTGCGGCGCATGATAGGTCAGCGTAAAATATGCCACAATGATCAGGACTGCCACTATGGCAGACGCCGCCATTCCCCAGGCGCCTATGCAGGCTCCGCTTGTAACGGCATTGTGGAACACCCACATACCCCCTGACACAGCGAGTATGAAGCAGATGATGTCCGTGATGAGGTAATTCCTGCCCAATATGGCAGTATAACCGTAGAACAGTGCGGGAACCAGGATTATCATGGCGGACATTGAAGCGGTCAGGGAAAAGAGCAGCAGAGGTGTCCAGCCGTAAACAAAGCCGGATACCACGCCCCATACAAGCGACGGATATATCGTCAACTTGATATGCTCCCATGTGCTCTCATTGGTTGCGAACAGGAGTCCGCACCACTTGCGGTGGCCACTCCATTCGAAGATAAAATGACCGAGGCAGCCAAATATGATGATGAATATGGCACCTATTATCTCCATAGACTTACTTGCTGAGTTTGTATTTGTCGATAAGTTCGGATGCAGAAGTGAAGGACTCGAGCTTGCCGGCGAGTACGGCCTCTTCGTATTCAGGGAGGAGCTTCTCTATCTCAGGGTTCTCGTAGAACATATTCTTGAGGGACTCGTTGATGCTCTCGTACATCCAGTAGCGGGCCTGTTCGCGGCGGCGTTTCTCATAATAGCCGTTGCCGCGCACGAGCTCGAAATATGAGTCTATCTTCTCCTTGATCTCAGGAAGGCCCTCCTTGGTGACGGATGAGGATGTCACCGATGTCGGCACCCAGCCGGACTCTGTAGGAGGGAAAAGATGGAGGGCGTTGATGTAAAGCACCTTCGCCATCTCGGCCTTCTCCTTGTTGGTACCGTCAGCCTTGGTGACGTTGATCATGTCGGACATCTCCATGATGCCGCGCTTGATGCCCTGGAGGTCGTCTCCCGCACCGGAAATGAGCAGCAGCAGGAAGAAGTCAGTCATCGAATGCACAGCGGTCTCGCTCTGTCCGACTCCCACTGTCTCCACGAAGATGGTGTCATAGCCTGCGGCCTCGCAGAGGAGAATGGTCTCGCGTGTCTTGCGCGCCACACCGCCGAGCGAACCTGCGCTCGGGCTGGGGCGTATGAATGCCATAGGGTCGTTGCAGAGTGTCTCCATACGGGTCTTGTCACCGAGTATGCTGCCCTTGGTCTTCTCCGAGCTCGGGTCTATGGCCAGCACGGCGAGCTTGTGCCCGCATGAGGTCATATATGAGCCGAAGGACTCGATGAAGGTGCTCTTGCCCGCGCCAGGGACACCGGTGATGCCTATGCGCATGGTCTTGCGCTCAGAGGATATGGGCTGGCAGCGCTTGATGATCTCCTGAGCAACGGCACGGTGCTCAGGCAGGTAGCTTTCAACGAGAGTGATGGCCTGGCTGAGTATGGTGGTGTTGCCGGCAAGTATGCCTTCCATATACTGGTCAGCAGTGAGGATCTCCGGACGCTTCTTGTAGAACTTCTTGACATAAGGATTGGTGATAGGCGGCTGTGGCACGCCTTCATTGACTATGAGTTTGCTATCCTTGTTATCGTAGTCCGGGAAGAAATCCCCCTGATGTTCGACTTGTTTTTCCATATCGCTATTTGATTATTATTCCTGTCAGGAAGAGGTTGAGCAGCGGCTTCGCCGGGGAATTGGTGATGAGGGTCAGCACCACTGCGGTCTCGCCTGACATTTTTGATGTATCGTATTTGAACTTGAGTGCAGCCGCAGCACCGGGCTGTATGGTGACCGGGCATTTGCCCTGGAGCTGGATGCCGGCCTTGTCGGCTTCCACCTTGTGGATGACCAGGGGCTCGCTGCCGGTATTGCGTATGCGGAAAGATGCCTCCACCTTTTTGCCTGCCTTGACGGTGCCGAACTCGAAGTAGGACTGGTCCGGGACAGGCGATGCGGCACGCTCGATCTGGGCGTCGCTGAGGTCGTTGAAATTGTCCTTCACGAAGAATGTCAGCCTGAAGCTGCCCTGAGCCCTGCGTCCGTCGAGGTCGAAGGCAAGGTCGAAATTCTGCTTGCCCCACTTCTGAGGATGTGCGGCGCGGCTGTCAAAGGTCACTGTCATCCTCGCGGTGCCCTGGGCCGGAACGGGATTCCTGTCGAGTAACATCGAAACGCCAGGTACGGGGCTGGCCAGCGAGACAGTCAGAGGCCTGCGGGAAATGTTGGCGACAGTGAAGCTGTCGCTCCTGCTCAGGCCCTGGTCAACGTAACCTGCAGAATAGCTCGGCGCGCGGAAGGCCAGCTGGCCGATGTGGAAAGGATATGACTCCGCAAGCTTCACGCGCTTGTCATGGGCGTAGCCGCGTATGCGGAGAATCACCGGACGGTTGACACCGGTGACATACACCGTCAGAGTCTTGTCGAAAGGGACAGCGCCCTGGTCATTGGCGAAAGTCACCTCTATGCTGCCGGTACCGCCCGGCTGGACTGAGGTCCTTGTCCATTCCGGAGTGGTGCAGCCGCAGGATGAGATGATATTGTTGATCAGTATCGGGCTGTCGCTGATATTCTTGAACTTGAATGAGCACTTGAGAGGGCCGTCGGACAGCAGCACGTCACCGAAGTCGTGGAGCTTGTCCTCGAAAGCTATCACCTTCTCCTCAGGAAGCGCGGCACCAGCCTCCTGGGCATAGCCCGGGCATGGCCGGAACACGAGTGCCGCGGCAAGTGAAGCAAGGTATAGGATGGTACGCAATCTGCCCATTAGTGCATATTATCTATAATCTTGCAAATATAAGAAATAAATCGGGAAAAAATCGCCGTTCAGCTATGAATGAAGAGTGTCTCAGCCAAGAAACACGACTTCGTATATGCCCTCGAAGAAGGCGGCCAGTCCGAGGACGGCGATAATGGAGCCTGAAATGCGGTTGAGAAGGAGCAGTCCGCGGAGGCTGAACTTCTTGCGGAAGTGGTTGACACCGGAGCTGAGCACGAGCCACCATGTTGATTCTCCGATAAATACGGCGAAGATCATTATGCCCATGGTATATTTGGTATCGAAGGCCTCGGGGTCGATGCCGGCGAAGGCGAAGAGGCTGAGCATGATCACCAGTGCACCCGGGTTGCTGAGCGTCAGCAGGAAGCCCTGAAGGCTGTCGGTGAAGCGGCCGGAAGTCTCTATGTTGGTACCTTTCAGCCTGTCCACAGGATTCTTGAAGAAGGTGCTGATGCCGACGAAGATGATCACAAGCCCGCCGATGATCATCACCCAGTCCCTGTTGTCCTGGATGAATTCCGCCACGAAGGCCATCGAGAAGAGAGCCACGGCGGCGTATATGATTTCCATTATGGCGGAGCCCAGACCGGTGGCGAATCCGTTCCACATACCCTTGTTCAGTGTCTTCTGTATGCAGAGTATGCCGACAGGTCCTATCGGAATGCCTGCCACGAAACCCACCAGAAGAGCTTTAACAATTGTAAGTACCGTCATTTACGCTTGATCAAATATTCTGCAAATATACCACATTTGGAGAAAACTGAGTACATTTGTGGTAAATCTGACACGCAATGAGAGAATCAAGACACATCAAATCGGCCATCTGGACACTTGCAGCGCTGTTCGCAGTACTCATAAGCGTTCCATTTCTCGTGCCCGGACTCGGCTTCCTCGCACTGACAGCCTTCGCACCGCTCTTCCTGATGGAGGAACTCATCACGCGCAACGGCATCAGAAGAGCCTGGTGGTACTATTTCTGCGCATTCCTCGCATTCAACGTGCTGTCCACCTGGTGGATATGGAACGTCTCCCCTGCCGGTTCGGTTGCGGCCATCCTCATCAACACCCTTGAGATGTCCCTGGTCTTCGCGGCCTTCCGCATCTTCAAGCGCCGCTGCAGGCGCGGCGGCAAGGTTCTGCCGTATGTCTTCTTCATCGCGCTGTGGCTCGCATGGGAGCATGTTTACTTCAACATCGAGCTGTCCTGGCCATGGCTCGTACTGGGCAACGCCTTCGCGACTTCCGTCAATCTGGTGCAGTGGTATGAACTTACCGGCGCCCTCGGAGGTTCGCTCTGGATACTGGTCAGCGGCTTCCTGACATTCCGTCTCATCTGCGCCATCAATGACAGGGAGCGCGCAAAGGCCCGCAGGCGTGCCGTGGCTCTGGCCTGCACAGTCCTCATTCCGGCAGTGGCCTCAATGATACGCTACAATTCCTACACGGAGAAAGGCAGCGTTTCGGAAGCAGTGCTGGCTCAGCCGAACATCGACCCGTTCGAGAAATTCGGAGTCCTCTCCCAGGAGATCATAGACAGCAAGCTGCTCAATCTCTTCGAGAGTCAGATCACCCCTCAGACAAAATACCTCATCACCCCTGAGACATTCACCTACGACATAGACATCGACAACCCTGAGTCCAACCCTTCATTCAACAGATATCTGGAATACCTCGGGCAGCATCCGCAGGCTGAAATGCTGCTGGGCGCCCTGACACGCCAGGTCTATATGACCGGCACCAAGCCGACAAGCACGGCGCGTGACGGTGGCGTCTGCTGGTATGACATCTACAACACCGCGATGACCATCACCCCCGCCGGAAAGATTGACTATTACCACAAGTCCAAGCTCGTCCCGGGCGTGGAGATCATACCTTATCAGAACAGCGTGCCCTGGCTCGGCAAGCTCGTGGCCAAGTTCGGCGGATCCAGCAACAGCTATGGCATAATGCAGAGGATGAAGGCCCTCAACACCGTGGACGGCAGCAAGGTGGCCCCGATGATATGCTACGAATCCCTCTATGGGGACTATTCCAGGAATGCAGTCCTGGAAGGCGCAGGATTCATAGCCGTGATAACCAATGACGGCTGGTGGGGCGACACGCCGGGATACCACCAGCACTTCAGGTTCGCAAGACTGCGCGCCATAGAGACCAGACGCGACGTAGCGCATGCCGCAAATACCGGAACTTCAGGCTTCATCAACCAGAGAGGAGACATACTCCAGAAGACAGACTGGTGGGTGGAGACAGCCATTCGCGGCGAGGTGCACGTCAATCATCACCTGAGCTTCTTCACAAAGCACGGCGATCTCATCGGCAGGCTGGCGGGCTGGACAGCGCCGGCCCTCATACTGCTTCTTATTGGTCTTTGCGTTTCGGATAAGATATCCTCGCGTGGTAAATCTGCTTGAGATAATTCTTGAGCGAGGCCTTGACCTTGCCGATCTCACTGAGTGAGATATCGGCCTCATCGAACTGGTGCTCAGCCGTCTTGCCGGCCACGATGCCATCCACCAGCCTGGAAATGCTCTCCTCACTGTAATCCTTCAGAGTGCGTGAGGCCGCCTCGACGGCGTCCGCCATCATGACTATCGCCTGCTCCCTGGTCTGAGGCAAGTTGCCGTGGTAAGTGAAAGGAGCCACATTCTCAGGGTCTCCGCCATTGTTGCAGTACTGGTTGTAGAAATATCCTGTACGCGAGCGCCCGTGATGAGTGTTTATGAACTCGACAACCACCTCCGGCAGACCCGCCTTGCGGGCTGCAGTCACGCCGTCATCCACATGGCTTATGATGTCGTGCGCGCTCATTTCAGGTGTAAGGCTCTTGTGATAGTCGGCTGTGACAGCTGTCTGATTCTCAACGAAGCAGGAAGGATTGTCAATCTTTCCCACATCATGGTACAATGCACCGACGCGAGTCAGCATATGGTCCGCGCCCAGGTCGCGTGCGGCATTCTCAGCGAGATTGGCCACCTGCAGGCAGTGCTGGAAGGTCCCCGGCGCCTTGCGCTCCATTGTGCGCAGCAGCTTGTTGTTGGTATCACTGAGCTCCCAGAGTCGCGAATATGACACGAAGGAGAAGATTTTCTCAAAGATGAAGACAAACGGATAGAAAATCACCGTCAGCAGGGAGTTGATGGCCATCTTGAGTATGTCGGACTGCCGCCATGAGAGGGCGTCAACATCCGAGAACCAGTTGAAGGCGCTATAGACGAGGAACATCGACACGAAGACTATGGCTCCGCTGAGGAACTGCCTCCACCCCTTGCCGAATTTCTCGAAAGAGATGAGCGCCACGCCTCCGGCCACCAGATTGATGAAGAAGAGCTCCACACCGTTGTCAGGTATTATCAGCAGAGGCAGCAGGCCGGCCACATACGTGGCGAATGATATCGGTTTGTCGAAGAATGAACGCGAGTAGAGCACCAGCACAGCGAACGGGAATGCCAGCAGGAGGCCGCCTTCCTTCTGGGAGAGCAGTGCGCAGGCGCAGAATGCCAGGAAGTCCATCAGCAGGAAGAACCCCAGCTGCTTCATATTGTCGATCAACTTGCGGTCAACGGACCAGATGACCAGCGCAAGCAGGGCCAGGAGGATGCAAACCAGCAGAGTATGGCTGGACAGTACGCTCCAGATGGAACCGCTGTAACCGAAACTGCGGTGATATTCGGCCTTGTACGAATCCAGCACCTGGGCGATGTCGGCAGTCACGATCTCACCCTTCGATACGATGAGCTGACCGTCATAGAACATGCCCTTGGTCGGTGACACGAAGTCCACCGCCTCGCGGTGCAGCATCTGAGTGGTGGCCTCGTCGAAATTGAGGTTCGGCGCCAGCACGGTACCGAGGTTGCAAAGGCTCAGCACCGAATCCACGTCAATGTCCGGGAAAGAGAAATTCAGATCGGACTGAAGGGCCTTCCTCGCACCTTCTATGGTATATACGCTCTGGGCAGGGGCCTCGCTCAGGCGGGCGCCGTCCTTGATGAATATCACCTTGTCGGAAACGTCCTTGTCGAAAGAAGCCACCATACCAGTCTCATAGAACTTGTTGATGTGGCTTGCAATAGCCTCTGTCAGCTCGTCTCCAAGCCCCTTCTCGGAAGCTATCTTGCCGAAGAGCATCAGCTGGTCCTCGGCTATGAAGTCGTTGCGCACATAGCAGTCCACCTGCTCGGACGCCTTCTCCTCCTTCTCCTCAAGCATTTCCTTGTCAGTCTTGAGTATAGGGAAATCTATAGGCGCGACGAGAGTTTCGTATATCCACGGGCTGCCCTTCTGATATTTGTAGAGGAACCTTCCCTTGACAGGGAAAATGAGCAGCATCAGCACTGCCGCCACGGCAAACAGTATAACCTGCCTGTAATGGCTGTACTTGCGTATCGAACTGAATTTGATAGGATTCTTCATAATTACGCAAACTTACAAAAAATCACGGAACTTGAATCCGTTTCAAATCAATTATTCAGCCAAGCCCCACCGGACACTTCCGCTTCCGTCCGATCCTGCACGGCAGGCTACTGGATGAGCAGGTCTTTCAGGCCGAGCTTCGGGACGTAATGTATGCCGTCCTTGCGGTAATAGTCGTGGTTGTCCTCCGGGCTGATGCGGGTCAGCTGAATCTTGTCCGTGCCCTTGCCTATGGCCAGCACCAGAAGCGGATCCAGAGGGAGTGCGAGCGCCTCCTTCAGGGCATCTCGGTCGAAGGCTGCGATGACCGTACCGTTGAGGCCGGTCTCCACCGCCTTGAGCAGCATGCTCTGAACAGAAATGCCCAGATCGATATCCACAATGCGGTCCTCCGGGGCAATTGAGCAAATCACAATAAACGCCTCCGGCTCGGTACCGGGCAGAGGAAGATGCAATTCCGGCAGCGCAGCACCGAGCCTTATATGCTTCAGCACTATGTCCGCGCCGTTGTCCCGGGTGATGAGACGGAAGCGCAACACCTGACGGTTGCGACCGGACGGCAGTTTGTCGTTGACTCCGACAATGGTCTCAAGCATCTGACGTGTCACCAGCTGCTCTTTGAGAAAGCCGCGGTGGCTGCGGTTGCGCAGCAGCAACGAGTCCAGCGAAGGTCCGCCGATCTTCTTCACTGTCTTCTTTCCCCCGCCGAAGACCTCGGCATAGCGTTTTTCCAGATAATTGTCTGCCATTATTTGTATGCTTCGATTGAAAACTCCTTCGGGCGCTTCACCGTTTCCGTGTAGACTCGTCCGAAACGGTCCGTAACCTTTATTTCAACAGTGGAGGTCGGAGATGAAGGGACCACCATGAACCAATGCTTGCACGATGACCTGAGATATCCGGAATCCGGTATCTCTCCGATATTGTACCTGACAGCCTCATAAGCGATCAGATGAAGAGGATCGTAAATCGAATTTGAAGTCACCGTAAGCGGCTTGCCCTCTTCCCACGCCTCTATCTTCCACTGAGGTTCATAATCGTAGACGAGAATGAAGAAGCGGTTGTTCTTCCAGTCGGTGGTAAATTTCCACATAGTCTCGTTGAAACTTCCAAGATTGGCCGCAGGCATAGCAGGGGCATATTTCTCCGGAGTGATATGGATGCTGTTGAGGTCATATGTGCGGAACTGCTCGGCGCTGTCGCGGCCGAATGCCTTGTACTGCCAGCTGACGTCGGTGCCGTCCACCTTGAATATGCGGTAACCGGCCGGTGTACCCTCACGGTTGATATTGATTGTCGGATAATAGTAGCCCGTCCACCACCAGGTGCCGCAGACCGAGCCGGAGTTGAGCTCAATAAGATTCATGTCGGCCGAATGGTCGGTAGTATAAATCATGTGCGTATGACCGGAAAGGACATATGTCCGGCGTCCTCCGAGGGCATCGATGATGGCCTTGCAGCCCGCCTCGTTGCGGTAGTACTCGCCCTTGTAGGTGAAAAGTGGCGCGTGCATCTGCAGGACGATAATCTTTGACATATCCACGTATAAAAGGTCATTCTTCAGCCATTCAAGCATATACGGTTCGAGCTCGCAAACGTAACTTGTAGTGCCGTCACCAGGATTGGTGCAGCGGATATTGTCAAGGCATATATAATGGGCCTGACCGATATTGTATGAATAGAATGTCGGACCAATGGCATCCTTGTAAGCCTTGGAGCACTCGAGTTCGCCGGCCGGGTATGCGCCCTTCTTCCCCTTTGCATGGTCGTGGTTGCCAATGGCGTGGAATATCTGCAGATGGTTGGGGCTGAATGCGGCATTGACCTCGGCCACATAGTCCGGCAGCATATAATTGTACTGGTACCATTTCGTGTCCCATCCCATATCACCTCCGGTGGCTGCAAAGATATTCTCCGAAGGATGGGATGTGATATAGGCGTTGATATCGTCCTCGAATGTCGTAAAAATCTTGAGATCGTTGATGCGGTTTGCAAGATGGAGATCCGTGAAGAAAAGCATCGTATGCCGTGTCTGGTCTCTGTCGCGCAACAGTTCGAAATCGTGCTGTTCGAGGCTGTTCTTCGGGCATTCCGCCCTGGCGAAGAACATAGGGATAACGCCTTCCGACGGCACTCTGTAGCCGCTCGGGACAGATATTTCCACGAAGCCATACTCCTTTGCGGACTTGAGCTGATAGAGTCCTTCCGCATCCGTCCTGGTAAAGGCATAGCCGTCTGTGACAACGACATCACTCACCGGCTCTCCCCCGCACCTGACATAACCGTAATACGTCGTTCCCGCTTCCAGCACGGGCGCTGCTACCGTATCCACCGGCGGCGTGACTACCGTGTCTTTCGGGGACGGAATGCTGTCCCGGCCATCACCCGGCCCCACCTGATCGGCAGGATCGACCTCCGGCCCGCATGCCACCGCCAGCATTGCCATCATCACAAGCCTCAGCGGCATAAGAGAAGATACTGATTTCACAAAGTGCTTCATATCGCACAAATATACCACAAAAAGCCAAATATTGTAATAATCCATCTTCGCCTTGCGGAATTCGCAAACAGTACCAATAACACAATCTTGCCGTTTTGCAACAGAATACAGTCGCACCCAGGAAGACACTCCGAAAGGCAGCCGGACGGCTCAGAGCGATATATTCAGGCCGGCGCCGAGGACGTGTTCGGCCGTGCCGGTGACGAAGGCGAGGCCGCAATGCTTCACCTCATCCCGGTACTGCTTGTAATCATAACAGACTCCGGCACTCAGCCAATCAGTGAACCTGTATCCGAGAGTCGGACGCAGGTACCAGAAATCCAGGTCGCTCCAGCCGTTCTTGCAACGGTATTCCGCACGCAGCGAGGTATAAAAACCGCCGCCAAGATTTTTGCTCAGTTGGATATCGCCCCAGCCGCCGAAATCATCCGCCCGCCCGGCATCCTGCGCCAGGGCGGAGAAACCGAGCATGGATGCAAAGACAGCTGCAGCGATACGGCGCATCATATCTTCCCTATTTCAGATGTCTCCACCCAGCCCTGACGGCCGTCGGAGAGTTCAATCTGGGTCCAGCTGCCAAGTTCATCAAGCAGAGACACCACCGTGCCTTCGTGCAGCACGAAGAGGGATTTTCCGGCATCGCCCGGAGAACTCTTGACGGAAGATACAGGCTGTATGATCACGGCCTCGTTGCATGCGCGGGCATCCTTCCTCTCGCTGAGGCTGAAGGCCAGTCCGGCCACGGCCAGAACGAAGGTGACGCAGGCAGATATGAAGGCTGTCTTTCTGAGATTTTCAGATGAAGCGAACTTGAATGTCAGCAGCAGAGCCACTGTCAGCAGTGCGAATACCAGAGTGAGCACCGCCCATCCGTCAGGAGAAGCGAGATACTTTATCCGGCGGGCCCAGGTGACAAGGATGAAATCAGGGATGACATCGATCTTGTCCATGGACATCTGCTGAGCCATCTCAAGATTGTTTGCCGCATCCTTGTGTGAAGGGTTGAGCTTGAGACACTTCTTGTAGTACAGTATGGCCTGGGCGTTTTCACCGAGCTTGTAGTGGGCATTCGCTGTATTGTAATAGAGTTCCGGGGAGACGAGTCCCTGCTGCTCGAGGGCCTTGTATGACCTGAGGGCGGCGGCATAATCGCCGGACACATAAGAGTCTGCAGCTGATTTCCATACTTCGGAAACGCTCGCGGCAGATGCTCCGAAAGCCGAAGTGCAGAGTATCAGGAGGGAAACGACAGCCATTCCGGCCGCCTTGGAATAGTTCTTCTTCACCTTGCCATCAATTTCAGAAATGACGTTAATTGCTTCGTTGTAGAGGTTTTCCATAGCTGTGTGTCCGGCATCCGGGGCGTATCTTGCAAATTCGCAGGCATCCAGGATGGCCGTCAGGCGGGAGTTGAGCTGCTCGTCAACGCCACGTTCCGCAAGCTTTTCGGAGATATTGTCCTTGGAAAGGTCAGATGCCGGGATGGCGAGCTTGTCGGACACATATCCGAGGACAGCCTTGTGGAGCTCCTCGTAATATGCTGTAGGCAGGTTGCGTGACAGATAGTCTCCGGCCTGCTTCAGACGGGCGCGGGCCATCTTGTTGGCACGGCGGTTCCTGTTGCCGACCACGTCACTGCGGCGCGCGATGACAGACCTCAGCGCGAGCGACAATATGAAGAAGAGGGCCACTATCAGCGCCAGGAGGCCCCAGAAGAGAGGCGAGCCGGCGAAGAACACTCCTTCCTTGCGGAATGAAGGGATATCCTTGTGTATGAAGCGTATGTCTTCGGAGATATTCTTGACATCCTGACGGTTGACGCCAGGCATCACAACTCCGCCGCCATCGATTTCCTCACCCTTGGCAATGTCAAGGTGTATCGGTTGTGACCTCAGGGTAACGTATTTGCCCTTTGAGATATCGTAGTATGAATACTCGACAGGCTCGATGTCAAACGAGCCGTGGCTGCGCGGAATGAAAGGCAGCTCGAACGTACGCGTGCCGGAAGTGCCGTCGTATGAGAAATTGTCGGACACCTTGGTGTCATACAGTTCGAAGTCAGGAGGCAGATTGATCACAGGAGGCTCGAGCATGGAAATATTGCCCTTGCCTGACACCTTCACGATGAGGGAAGCCGCCTCGTGGGACTTGAGATTGTCCTGGCTGAGCTTGACATCAAGGGTATAATTGCCGACTCCGCCAGCGAAACTGGCAGGAGCACCTGCAGGAAGGGAATTGACCTTCACCGTAACAGGGGAAGTGGTCAGACGCTTGCGTACTGTCTCGTAGGAATCGAAGAAGCTGTCAAAGATGGACCTCGGAGCCGCGCTTGTCATGATGCGGACCTGGCAGACCATCTCTGCCGGATCTATCTTGAGCGTGCCGGACTGCTGAGGGATGAGCATATATCTGCGCAGCAGGGCGGAATTGTATATGGTGCCGTTGACATTCTCCCTTGAGAACTCTATGTTCTGAGGGGACTCTATCTCCTTGCTCCAGAAACCGTCGAATGTCGGGAAATGCACATCCTCGAATCCCGCTATGTCAGCCCTGGTGTAAAGCTTGAGAGTGGCTGTGGTCGGTTCGCCCTTGACGAGGTTGGTCTTGCCCAGATAAAGCCTGAGGAATATGTCGCCGCTGCTCACAGTGCCTGAAGGAGCGGCTGCATAAGCCTGGTTGTCCGGCTGCTGCTGACGGCTCTGACGGCTCTGTGCCGGAGCCTGTGCATCCGGTGTACTCTCCCCTTCCACCACTTCGATGGTGAACTGGTGGGAAGAACAGCTATTGTGATCCACTTCGGCTGTCGCTGCCGGCAGGGTGAACTTGCCGGTACCCCTGGCCTGCATTACGTAGGTGACAGTGGCCTGATAGCTTGAAGTGCGCTTGCCGTTGATGATACTGGTGCTCGACATCGACCCTGACTGAGGTCCCCAGATGATTGTGAAATCCTGGCTGCCCGGCCAGTTGAAATCCGACATCTTGCCGTCCGCCGTAAATACTATGCGGAATGTCTCGTCGGCTGTGACAACTCTCGGTGCCTCAACTGTCAATGAGTTCTGGGCAAATGACGTCATGGCGCCCAGAAGCAGCAATAGAGTACAAATACGCTTCATATATGCTTTACCAATTCTTTTCCTTCTGTTTGGACATCATCTCCAGGGCCTTCGCCTTCTTGACCTTGTCCTGGGTCTCCTTTTCTTTGGCCTGGATGGCCTGTAGTATAGGCTGGGCGTCCTGCTGGCTCATCTTCGGCTGCTGGCCACCCTTAGGGTTCTGGTTCTGATCTTTGTTTTGATCCTGGTTCTGGTCCTGGTTCTGATCTTTGTTCTGATCCTTATTTTGGTCCTTGTTCTGGTCCTTGTTCTGGTCCTGATTCTGGTCCTTGTTTTGATCCTGGTTCTGATCCTGGTTCTGATCCTGGTTCTGCTGGTTCTCCAGCATCTTCTTGGCATAAGCAAGATTTGCCTTGGTCTCCATATCCCCGGGATTGAGTTTCAACGCTGTCTTGAATGCCTCGACAGCCACCTGCCAGTTGCGCTGCTGGAGCATCGAATTGCCGGCATTGTGGAAGACTCTGGCGGCATTCGCAGGACTTATGGCACCCTTCATTGCAGCGGAATAAGCTTTGTCCGCCTCCGCGAAGTTGCCCATGCGGTAATATGTGTTGGCCAGGTTGTACTGTGCCGTGGCAGATGTCGAATCGGCCAGAAGGGCCTTCTTGTAGGATATCTCCGACTCCTCGTATTTCTCCTTGCGGAACTCCTTGTTGCCCTTGCGTACAGGCTTGCGGTCAGTCTGTGCGTAGGACAGCGCCGAAAGCGTGCAGAGTATGACCAGTATGCTGATTATGCGTTTCATTTCCCCTCCTTTTTGAAAAGCTGTCTCCTGTTGCGCACCTGAGGTATCACGGCCTCAAGTATCAGGAAGAACAGTGCGATTGCAAAGAAATACATATACTGCTCGTCGTAATCCTCGAATACCATGGAGCTGAACTTCTCTTCGTCCATGCTGCGGATATTGTCAATGATTGGGTTGAGACCGAATTCGCTGTTGCCGGCGCGTACATATTCGCCGCCTGCGGTGGCGGCAATGTCGCGGAGTATCTGCTCATCGAGTCTGGACACCACTATGTTGCCGTCCCTGTCCTTGAGCAGCTCGCCGCCGACCGGAATAGGCTTGCCTTCAGCCGAGCCCACGCCTATGCAGTAGATGCGTATCCCCTCCTCAGCCACGCTCCTGGCCACTTCCAGCACTTCGCCTTCGTGGTCCTCGCCGTCGGTGATGAGGATGATGGCGCGGCTCTTCTGACTCTGGCTGCTGAAGCTGCGCGCGCATGTGGTGATGGCTTCGGCCAGCGCAGTGCCCTGCACCGGAACAGAAGCGGTATTGATGGTATTGAGGAAAAGCTTTGCGGATACGTAGTCCGTGGTGATAGGCAGCTGCACATACGCCTGGCCGGCGAATACCACCAGTCCTATGCGGTCGCCGGACAGTTTGTCCGCCAGACGCGAGATGGCAAGCTTGGAGCGCTCCAGCCTGTTAGGCGAATAGTCCTCCGCCAGCATGGAGTTGGACACGTCGAGCGCCACCATGATCTCCACGCCCTTGCTCTCATGCTCCTTGAGACGTGCGCCCATCTGAGGACGCGCAAGTCCTATTACAAAGAAAAGCCATGCGAGAGCCAGGATCGTCACTTTGAGCCAGCCCTTGGCAGTCGAAGCATCAGGCATCAGGGCTGAAACGAGCGCCGGGTCACCGAACTTGGCGATGCGCTTCCTCCTGATGCGGAGAACAAGCGCATAAGCCACAAACAGCAGTGGAATCACCAGCAGCAGAAACAGATATGCAGGTTGTGCAAGATATAACATACTACGGTAACCTCCTGATTACAAAAAATCTCAAAACAATCTCAAGAAGCAGCGATATGAGCGCCACAAGCGCGAATGCCATGAATTTCTCGGAATAGACCGGGAAGCTCTCGACCGTTGTGCGGCTCTTCTCCATATCGTTGATCTCGTCGTATATCTCCATGAGCTTGGTATTGTCCGTCGCACGGAAATACTTGCCGCCCGTCTGGGAGGCGATGTCCTTCAGCAGAGGCTCGTCTATCTCCACCTGAACCTGCTGGAGCTCCACGCCCCACGGAGTCATCACAGGATAAGGAGCCGTGCCCATCGCACCGACACCTATCGTATAGACCCTTATGTCGTAAGCCTTGGCTATCTCCGCAGCCATCATAGGTGAGATCTCACCGGTGTTGTTGACACCGTCGGTAAGCAGTATGACCACCTTGCTCTTGGCATCGGAGTCCTTGAGTCGTGCCACTGCCGTGCCGAGGCCGTTGCCTATTGCCGTACCGTCCTCGATAAGGCCGGTCTCAATCTCTTTCATGAGGTTGATGAGGGTCGGACGGTCGGTGGTTAGAGGGCATTGGGTGAAGCTTTCGCCCGCGAATACCGCAATACCCATCCTGTCGGCAGGACGGCTTGCTATGAACTCCACAGCTATATCCTTGGCTGCGCCGATGCGGTCCGGACTGAAATCACGGGCAAGCATTGACGTGGAAACGTCCATCGCCAGCATGATGTCTATACCCTCGGTATCGATTTTCTCAAGGTCAGAGGATGACCTTGGACGCGCTATCGCGAAAATGAGTGCCGCTATCGCCAGTGAGCGCAGCGCGAAAGGCAGATGCCTGACCCAGGTGAAATGCCTTCCACCCCTGCCCTTCCACGGAGCCGTGGAGGACACGTTGATGGCAGCGCGGCGGCCCTTGAACTGACGCCACACATACCAGCCGATGAAAGGTATCAGCAGGAGAAGCAGAAACAGAAGTTTGGGATATTCAAAAAACATCACTTGTCCTCCTTTTCATCCTCAAGCTGCTGCAGGAAGGTCGAATTAACGAAACGCACTGCAGTAGGGATGGCATTTTCATTCTCCAGATCGGAAGCCGAATGCTTCGCGAATTTGACATAGTCCGCAGTGGAGAGCAGATCCTTGACCTCATCCATCAGACGCGGGTCGATATCCCTGCCCTTCAGGCTGTCCATGATCTCGGCTGTGGTCTGCTCCATTGCCGGGAAGTCGTAACGGCCGGCCATATACTGGCGCAGCACGTCGGTCACGGCTGTATAGAACTGCTTCTGACGGTTGTTCTGCCAGAGCTTCTGGCCGCGTATCTTCTCCAGGTCGCGCAAAGCCACCACATGAGGCGGATCCACCTGCCTGCTTCTGCCGAAGAAGTCCTTGTTGTTGCGGCGGTTGACGATATACCTCACCACGAACCACACAAGAGCTGCTACGGCGAATACGAGGAGCACCCACGGAAAGACTTCGCGGAATGTCACCGGATAGGTGATCTGCCCCTTGATGTCGTAAGGCTGGAAAGTGGCCGTGTCGACAGGTATGGTGTTGACCTCGAGCACTGGTCCCTCGAACACGAGTGTGTCCGCATGTCCCTTCTCCACCATCACCACCGCAAGGGGCGGCATGTGGAAGCTTCCGCTGTCAAACGATGTGACGACCATCCTGCCTTCCATGCTGAGCTTGCCCTTCTTCGCGGAGATGGTGTCAATATGGAATGGAATGATGGTCTCAATACCGGGAGCGACAGGTTCCTCAGGTGGGAAGAATGCGGCTGTCTGGCCCTCATTGACCGTGACAGGCACGCTCCAGAGCACCTGGTCGCCTATGAGTATGGAATCTCTGTCCAGGCGGCTCCTCCTGCCGGCATCCTGAGCCGGAAGTATTATGCACGCCGCAAAAAGCGCAGAGATGAATGTCAATAATCTTTTCATTTATGAGCTAAGCCCTGTTCTTGAAAAACGATATCAGTTCTTTGACGTAATCCTGGTCAGTGCTTATGCTGACCGAATCTATTCTGTACTTGCGCAACAGCTGCTGAGCACTGTTGCGGGCTGTCAGGTCCCACTTCGCATAATTCTCGCGCATCGCGCGGGAGGACGTGTTGACCCACATGTATTCGCCGCTTTCGGCATCCCTCACGCAGGCAAGGCCGATGTCCGGTATCTCACGCTCGCGCGGGTCGAATACGTTGATGGCGGACAGATCGTGGCGGCCGGCCGCAATCTTGAGGGCATCCTCGTAACGCGGTGTGCCGTCGGCGTCAACGTCCATCATGTCCGAAAGCAGGAAAGCCGTGCAGCGCTTCTTTATGGCGTTGGTCAGGAAACGCAGGGCCTCGCCTATATCCGTGCCCTTGTCCTGCGGCTCGAACTCCACAAGCTCGCGTATGATCCTCAGCAGGTGGCTGCGTCCCTTCTTCGGAGGGATGAACTTCTCCACCTTGGAGCTGAAGAACAGCGCGCCGACCTTGTCATTGTTGATCGAAGCGGAGAATGAGAGCACTGCGGCAATCTCGGCGATGAGGTCCTTCTTCATCTGCCCCGTGGTGCCGAACAGCCTCGATCCGCTGACATCCACAAGCAGGACCACCGTCAGTTCGCGCTCCTCCTCGAACACCTTGATGTAAGGTGAACGCAGGCGCGCGGTGACATTCCAGTCCATGTTGCGAACATCGTCGCCATACTGATATTCGCGCACTTCGCTGAACGCCATACCGCGTCCCTTGAACGCAGAATGGTATTCACCCGCGAAAATCTGATGCGACAGGGCCTTGGTCCTGATCTCGATCTTCCTGACTTTCTTCAGTAAATCGTTTTCCATTATGGAACCTCGACAGCATTAAGGATCTCGGAGATAATCTCCTCGGTTGTTACATTCTCGGCTTCCGCCTCGTAGGTCAGGCCGATGCGGTGACGGAGCACTTCGTAGCATACGGCGCGCACATCCTCAGGGATGACGTAGCCGCGGCGCTTGATGAAGGCGTATGCCTTGGCAGCCATGGAGAGCGAGATGCTGGCACGCGGTGAACCTCCGAAGGCGATCATGCCCTTGAGCTTCTCCAGACCGTATTCTTCAGGGCGGCGTGTGGCGAAGACTATGTCCACGATGTAGCGCTCGATCTTCTCGTCCATATAGACGTCCCTCACCACCTGGCGGGCACGCATGATGTCCTCAGGCTTGAGCACCGTCGAAGGCTTCGGGAACTCATGCTGGTTGTTCATGCGTATGATGAGCTTCTCCTCTTCCTTCTTCGGATAGGATACCACCACCTTGAGCATGAAACGGTCCACCTGCGCCTCAGGGAGAGGATAGGTTCCCTCCTGCTCGATAGGGTTCTGGGTAGCCATCACCAGGAACGGTTCCGGGAGCTTGAAAGTCTCGTCACCTATGGTCACCTGGCGTTCCTGCATTGCCTCGAGCAAAGCGGACTGCACTTTTGCCGGGCTTCGGTTGATTTCATCCGCGAGTACGAAGTTCGCGAAAACCGGACCCTTCTTGATCTGGAACTGTTCATTCTTCTGGCTGTAGATCATCGTACCGATGACATCGGCAGGAAGAAGGTCAGGAGTGAACTGAATACGGCTGAACTTGGCATCCATTATCTGGGCCAGAGTGTTGATTGCAAGGGTCTTCGCCAGGCCAGGCACACCTTCGAGAAGTATGTGGCCGTCAGCGAGGAGACCTATGAGGAGATTCTCCACGAGCTGCTTCTGACCGACGATCACCTTGTTCATCTCCATCGTGACGATATCGACGAAGGCGCTTTCCTTTTCGATGCGGTCGTTGAGCTCTTTGATGTTTACGCTATCCATATTATTTCTATAAAGTTTTGTACATTTGTACTATAAAAATGCAAATTTAATATTTTATGCGTTTCTTTATCCAACTTTCATACAATGGTTCGGCCTTCAGCGGGTGGCAGATACAGGACAATGCCAACAGCGTGCAGGCGGAGCTCGAAAGAGCGCTTTCCATCAGGTGCGGAGAGACCGTAAAGGTCACTGGCGCAGGACGTACGGACAGCGGAGTCAATGCCCGCAACTACATAGCGCACTTCGACACGGAGTATGTAATTGAAAAAGAACCGGAGGCATTTCTCTACAAAATAAATGCCATTCTGCCACCGGAAATCGTGGTGACAAATATCTGCCGCACGGCGGATGACGCACATGCCCGTTTCGACGCGTCCGCACGTACCTACAACTACTATCTGCACACCGCAAAGGACCCGTTTGCGGTACGCTCTCTCTACTGTCCGTACCCTCTCGACGTGGAGAAGATGAACGAGGCCGCCGCGCACATCATCGGACGGAGGGACTTCTCCTGCTTCGAGAAGGTCGGTGCCGACAACAAGACATCCATCTGCGACGTGAAGCTGTGCAGATGGGAGATGGTGGACGGGCAGCACCTGGTATTCACCGTCACGGCAGACCGATTCCTGCGCAATATGGTCCGCGCGATAGTCGGCACGCTGCTTGACATCGGTCGCGGCAAAAGGCCTGTGGAATGGATCGACGAGGTACTCGCATCGGGCGACCGCTGCGCCGCCGGGCAGTCCGTCAAGGGAGAACCACTCTTCCTCTCCGACATCCGATACCCCTATCCGCTCGACTGGCTGGCTTAATTACAGGCATAATCTTTGCGGAGACGTGGTTTTTTGTTAAATTTGTACGTTTATACTGAATATTAATATTTACAAGTTTTATATCATGATTTCATCATTATTACTTCAGGCCGACATGGCTGAAGAAGCAATTGAAACAGCAGCAAGCGTAGCACCCGCCACTCAGGAATTGTCATTCTCACTCCTCGGAATGGCCGCAAAGGGCGGCTGGCTTATGATTGTGCTTCTCATACTCTCAATCGTAGCCATCTACATCTTCGGAATGAAATGGTGGTCCATACGCAAGGCCGGTCAGTTTGACAAGAACTTCATCAAGGATGTCAACGACTACATCCTCGACGGCAAGATCCGCTCAGCCAAGGCTCTCTGCAAGAGAAACGACTCCCCTGTATCAAGGATGATCGAGAAGGGCATCTCCCGCCTCGGCAAGCCTCTGGCAGACATTCAGGCAGCTGTTGAGAACGTCGGCAACCTTGAGGTCGCAAGACTCGAGAAGGGCCTCCCTATCCTCGCAGCCATCTCCGGCGGCGCGCCTATGATCGGATTCCTCGGCACCGTAATGGGTATGGTCCAGGCATTCTTCAACATGGCTCAGGCAGGCAACAACATTGACATTACCCTCCTCTCCGGCGGTATCTACACTGCGATGATCACTACCGTGGGCGGTCTTATCGTCGGCATCCTCGCATACTTCGGATACAACTTCCTGTCAGCAAGGATCTCCGACCTCGTATTCAAGATGGAGAACAGCACCGTCGAATTCCTCGACACCGTGCTCACCAAGCAGGAACAGGCAGAAAACGCTGAATAATCATGGCTCTCAAGAGAACAACCAAGGCGGACGCCTCATTTTCGATGTCGTCGATGACCGACATCGTGTTCCTTCTGCTGATATTCTTCCTGGTCACCTCAACACTCGTCAACCCGAATGCCCTCAAGCTCCTGCTGCCTAAGAGCACGGGACAGGTGGCGGCAAAGGCCACGGTGAGCGTGTCCATCAAGCATTATCCTGAAAGAGGCACCGTGTCATACCACATCAACGGCGACCAGACTCCGGTATCCTTCGACGAGATTGAGCCTGCAGTCTGCGAACTCCTCGCCGAAGAGGACGATCCGACCTTCTCAATCTACGCTGACGAGACCGTACCGGTCAAGGAAGTCGTGGCATTGATGAACATTGCAAAGCACAATCATTTCAAGGTAATAATGGCCACATCGCCGGAGTAGCGGTGTGCAGGGCTCCCCTATGAAGATGAATTCCGATACATTGGCAGGCATCATAGCCACTGTGGCTTTCCACGCGGCCCTGCTAGTCGTGACCGTCTCAGGCGGCCTCAGCTATACTTTTCCCCCTCCTCCGGAGAAAAGCATAGTGGTGGAGTTCGAGCCCGAAGAAGAGCCGAGACCGGTAATCGAAGAGAGAGCCGGCAAGGAGCCCCAGGCCCAGGAGCCGGACGTAACCAAGCCTGTAAAGCTGGTGCAGAAATCCGAGGCGCCGGTGCACAAGGGCACAAAGGAGAATGTATCCAAGGAGGCCACTGTCGGCGACAAGGGCGACGTCGAAGTACCAGAACCTCCGCGCAAGAAGGAGATCAACCAGCGCGCCCTCTTCTCCGCAGCCAACAACAGCAAGAAAGACACACTGGCCCCTCAGACAGCCGAGGCAGTATCTGACGCCCTCAACGCGGGCCACGCAGCCGGCAACACGAAGAGCGGCAACATCGAGGGCCAGCCGTCAGCCAAACTCGCCGGCCGCAACGCCCTGGGCGAGCTGCCACGTCCTACGGACAATGTCAAGGAGGAAGGCACAGTGACGGTCAAGATATTCGTGGACCGTCAGGGCAACGTCACCAGCACCCTTATCAAGAGCAGCACCAGCACCAACTCCAAGCTGATGTCAGCCGCCATGGAAGCGGCGAAGAAAACCAAGTTCAATCCGGATCCGAATGCCCCTGAGATTCAGGAAGGCACCATCACATACAAGTACAGGCTGAAATAATCAGGCTCCTCCGCCTATGCCGGTGGAAGATTTGACCTGATCGAGGATGTGGAGCATCATGTCATAATCCCCTGGATTGTGCCAGTTCCCGCGCGTACCGATATAATCATTTACGAATATCGTCCTGTATGAATCACTTAACGTGCCTGGCAGTGTACACCACATGAAATCAAGTTCAGGTTCGAGCATGGTCTTCTCCCCCGTTCCGTTGTTGCGCACGAAACGCAGGGTGACCATCAGTTCCATGCGTGTCTTCGGCACTGTCATATTTGAGACAGCATTGCCGACAGAATAAATAACAGGCACGCCGGAGATATGTGTGGTATCCTGGACTATGTGAGGATGTCCGCCCACTATGACATCTGCACCGTCCTTCACCATTCTTTCCGCCCAGCGCTGCTGGGCTGAGCTGTGGTGGAACTGATATTCATTGCCCCAGTGGGGAATGGCAACGATGAAATCGGCGCCCTGTGCCTTTGCGCGGCTGAAGGCCGAATCGACCACCGCTCCTTCAAGCATATTGACCCTCGGCCAGCCGGTCCCGCCAGTACCGCTGTTGGTGCCATAGGTAAAGTTGACGAAGGCTATCCTGATTCCCCTGCGGGAAATGACAGCAGGAGAGTTTGCCTCCTGTTCAGCACTGCTCCTTGATGTACCGGTGAACAGCACGCCGAGCGAGTCCCGGACCTTGTCATAGACATCCAGAGTGCGCTTCAGTCCGGCCGTCCCCCGGTCAAGTATGTGGTTGTTGGCCGTCAGGAAGAGGTCCACGCCGCACTGCTGAGCCACAGTCCAGGCATAAGAATCAGGCGCGGAGAAGCAGGGATAACCGGTATAGGGCTTCCCGCCGAGGGAGAATTCCATATTGGCAACAGCGATGTCAGCTTCCCTGAGGCTTCCGCTAATCCGCTCCAGGAAAGTCGAGTAATCGTACGGCAACTGTCCGGCATGCATCATCACGTCACCGATTATTACGACTGATACCGTATCCGCTCCATCAACCAACGGCGTAACAGGCCGTAAACGTGGAACAATCTGCCCATCAGTTCCGGCAGAGGCCAGCATAATAGCCAATGATGTCACTAAACACAAAAAAGACTTTTTCATATTTTTCTGCATTGCAAATGTATATCTTTCAAAGATGTTTACAAAAATAAGCCGGAGAATTCAGTTGGATGCAGCTGCGACAGGTGATGCGCCACAAATTATGTCTTGGCCTAATAATTATTATCAGTATCTTTGTTAAATAAATCGGCACATTAATTGAAACCCTATTTTTTCACATTACAAAACAAATAAAAATCATGAAGAAACTTTTTGCACTTGCAACAGCAGCACTGCTCTTCTCAGGAATGGCAGGCGCTCAGACCTATTTCAATGCCGGCTACGGCAAACCGACCGATGTCGTCACATTTGGTGACACAGAAGCTGAAACCACCACGTTCAACACCGCATTCGCAGGCCTTTCCCATAATATTACAATGGGCAAAGCTTTCGGTATTGAGGCCGGTGTCAACTTTGTATATGGTTTCAACAACGACATAAATGAAATCGCAGGACTCGAGACAAACCTCAAATACACATCATACGGTCTCAATGCCCCTATACTTCTCAACTACGGCATCCCTGTCGGCAACCTTCTCACTCTCAAGGTGCTTGCAGGCCCTACACTCCACTACGGCATTTCCAGCCAGATAGCTTCCATCGTAGACGGCAAGGAGATGTACACCGTTGACTACTACGATGAGAACAATTACGAAAGATTCTTTGTTTCCGCAGGTGCAGCCGTTGCTGCAGAATTCAGCAACAAGCTTCGCCTGAAAGTCGGCTATGACTTAGGCCTCACCGACATTGACAAAGCAGAAAAGATTTCCCTCAGAGAGAATCTCGTCAGCTGCACCTTAAGCTTTATTTTCTAACAGAATACTGACATTATCGCAAACAAACAGGCCCGCATTTTATGCGGGCCTGTTTCATATTCTGCAGCCGGATTGCACCTGACCGCTATTTCATACAAGCAGTAATCTTCTCCATAAGCTCATCCATAGTATCACAGAATACCATATAGCCGTGAGCTTCTTCCGAGATGAAGCCGCACTCAAACATCTTGTCGGCCATGGCTTTGAGGGTATCCCAGTAGCCTTCGTAGTTGAATACGAAGATCGGCTTTTCGTCCTTGCCTATGTCACGGTTGACCAGATGGCCCATCAGCTCATCGACCGTGCCCCATCCGCCAGGCATGATAACGCAGCAGTTGCACAGGTCGGACATGTATTTCTTGCGCTGGGCCATGTTGCGGACCTTCACAATCTCGGTACATTCGGAGAGCATGACCTGGGAAGGGTCGGAGAAATGTCTCTCCTTCTTGCCGAGGAAGCCCTGCGGGAATACGCCCATCACCCTGCCGCCGGCGCCGAGCGCACCGTCAGCGAGGGACTTCATCGTACCGACCGAGGCGCCTCCATATACGACGGTGATATGCGCTTCGCCGAGACGGCGTCCCAGGTTGTAGGCCATCTCACAGAAGGCCGGCTTGCTGCCGCTGCTTGAGCCAAGATATACTGCTACTCTTTTCATCTGATATTCTTGATACATGAGGCTAATTCCGCCGCCACCGCCGCGCAGTCCCGGGCCTCAACCGGGAAAATGATGTCCGCAGCCGCCTCGTATGCCGGCATGCGCTCTCTGTAAAGCTTTTCCAGCTCCTCATAAGCAAGGCCTTCAGCCAGAGGGCGGTCTGAATTGCCTATCTCGCTCCATACGATATCCATCGAGGTGCGCAGCCATATCGTGCGGCATTGAGCCTTGAGCAGCTGCCGGTTCTCTTCCCGCAGCGGAGTGCCGCCGCCCAGAGCCAGAAGCACATCCTCATCCGCGCCGAGTATCTCGCGCAGCGCCTCGCTCTCCCTCTTGCGGAAGGCCTCGTTGCCGAGTATGCGCAACGCCTCCCCCGCACTTCTGCCCGGCATGACAAGATCGTCAAGATCCTCGAAACGCCAGCCGAGGCGCTCTGCCGCAGCCCTGCCGAAAGTGCTCTTCCCGCAGGCCATGAAGCCTATGAGAGCGACTATCATTTAGAAGAGCGTAAGGTCAAACGGATCCTTGTCTATATGCGGTACATCAGGTTCCTCCTCCACAACAGGCTCCTCCTGCTGAGGGACCTCAACTTCAGGCTCCTGTACCGTATCCACAGCAGGCAGTTCCTCCTCCGGCGCAGTGTCCTGCTCAGGCTCGGCCTTTTCCTTGACCAGTGGCTCCATGAATTCCACCTTGCCCACTTCGAGGTTGCTCACCCTGCGGCCCTTGGCCTTGAGGCCCTTCTTTTCCACGAATTCGTCAATGTCGAGGGCGTCAGGGTCCTTGGTCTTGCTCTTGCCCTTGTATGTCACCTTGACCTGAGGGAATTCATCGTCGCAGATGGCCACGAACTTGGAGCCCGGCTCGTCGGCGATGAAGGATGAAGGATTGATATTGTTGTATGGCTCGAAGCTGAATCTCTTGACATAATAGAGCTTGACGGAACCGTCGTAGTAGAGTGCCGTGAAGAGCTTTTCGCTGTTGAACTTCTCTATGCGCTCAATATCGCCCTGGTAGCGGTTGCTCAGGTCGTAGGATGTGGTATAATAGGTACCATTCCTGAGGATGACGAGTATCAGGTCATCTGCCAGGAATTCGCCCAGATAGAGGCCCGAGCCCGTATCGTTCAGGCGGTTGACGTCAGTGTCGAACCATATCTCCTTGCCGCCGAGGGTGGATACGCCCTTGGACTTGAGGGTTATGCGCTGTATGGTATTGAGCTTGGTGACCAGGTTGCCCATTGAGGCGCGGCCCTTGATCATCAGGCTTGCGAAGTCAAACTCCTCGGAGAGCTTCTTGATCTTCGGTCTCGGCTTGTAATATATCTTGACGGTCTCGGCCTCGCCGTTGGCATTGGATGTGAACCATACCACATAGGAGTTCTCCGTGCCCTTGGTCAGGTCATACTCCTTGTCACGCGTGATGCCCGTGATGGAGAATCTCTTGGCGTAGTATGCGCCCTGCTTGCCGTCGCGGTAAATGACATTATATACGTTACGCTCGTCGTTGCGGTTGAAGACGGCCACGTGAATGATGTCCTTGCCCACGAAGAGCTTGTCCTTGACCTTGGAGACCATGTACTTGCCGTTCTTGAGGAATACGATGATCTCGGCGATGTCGGAGCAGTCGCAGACATATTCGGCATTCTCGATCTTCTTCTGGTCGATGCCGACGAATCCGTCCGCCTTGTTGGCGTAGAGCTTGGCATTGGCCGCCACGGCCTTCTCCGCCTGTATCTGCTCGAAGGTGGCGAGTTCCGTCTTTCGCGGATATGCGGCGCCGTACTTCTTCTTGAGCTGCTGATAGTAGCGTACAGTGTAGTCGGTCAGATGCTCGAGGTTGTTCTTCACCTCGTCAATGTCCGCCTCTATGCCGCGTATCTTCTCCTCCGCTGCCTTGATGTCGAAGCGGGATATCTTGCGCACCGGCTTCTCGACGAGGCGGTTGATGTCCTCGGAGGTAATCTCGCGGCGGAGCAGGTTCTGATACTGCTTCATGCCGCGCTCCACGTCGGCGAGCTGTTCCTCCCAGCTTGCGGCGTCGTTCTCGAGTATATGGAAGACCTTCTTCTCGAAGAATATCTTCTCCAGTGATGAGAAATGCCAGTCGGCCTCCAGTTCATCGAGCTGTATCTGCAGCTCCCTCTCGAAGAGGTCCTTGGTATGGAATGCGTTGTACTTGAGTATCTCATCCACACCCATGAAATGAGGGTGGCGGTCCATGATCACGCAGGCATTAGGCGACATCGCCACTTCACAGTTGGTGAATGCGTAGAGCGCGTCGATGGTCTTGTCCGGTGAGACGTCGTTCTGGAGCTGGATATTGATCTCCACGCCCTTGGAGGACATGTCATCCACCTTCTTGATCTTGATCTTGCCCTTGTCGTTGGCCTTGATGATGGAGTCGATCAGGCTCTCGGTAGTCTGGCCATAAGGGATCTCGGTGATCGACAGAGTCTTCTTGTCCACCTTGACGATGCGGGCGCGTATCTTGATCTTGCCTCCGCGCAGACCCCTGTTATATTTGGAGCAGTCGATGAGTCCGCCTGTCGGGAAATCCGGATAGAGTTCGAAATCCTTCCCGCGAAGAGCGGCGATGCTGGCATCCAGAAGTTCGTTGAAATTATGAGGAAGAATCTTCACCGCAAGTCCGACGGCGATACCGTCGGTGCCCTGAGCGAGCAGAAGCGGGAATTTCATCGGAAGGACGACAGGCTCCATATTGGTGCCGTCATACGAAGGCACCCATTCGGTGATCTTCTTGTTGAAGGCCACGTCGAGGGCGAATTTGCTGAGCCTTGCCTCGATATATCGGGAAGCGGCGGCAGCGTCGCCGGTAAAGATATTGCCCCAGTTGCCCTGGCAGTCGATGAGATAATCCTTCTGGCCGAGGCCGACGAGGGCATCCTTGATGGATGCGTCGCCGTGAGGGTGATATTTCATCGTATCGCCCACGATTCCGGCCACCTTGTGGTAGTGACCGTCGTCCACCTTGTACATCGCATGCAGAATACGGCGCTGTACAGGCTTCAGGCCGTCCTCGATGTGAGGCACGGCACGGTCGAGAATCACGTATGACGCATAATCAAGGAACCAGTCCTTGTACATTCCCGACAGTTTGTACTTGTTCTCCCCTTCTGCTACGAGCTTGTCGTACTTGTCTTCATCGGCAGCATTGAGATCTTCGTCGTCCAGCACCTCGCCGGACTCATCTTCCATCTCTTCCTGAGCGGAATCAATCTCCTCATCCTGAATCTCTTCAAATCCTTCCTGATCTTCCGTTTTCATAATGTTGTCTATTATATTGTTAATCGAGGATGTATCCGAATTTCTTGAGTTTCCTCGAATCCTCCCTCCAGTTCGGCTCCACTTTCACGAAGGTCTGGAGGTACACCTTCTTCTCGAAGAACGCCTCCATGTCCTTGCGCGCTTCCGTGGCCACTTTCTTCAGGGCGCTGCCCTGATGTCCTATGATGATGCCCTTCTGCGAGTCGCGCATCACGTTGATGACGGCGTTGATATCATAGCGGTCCTCGCCCTCCTTGAAGGACTCGATGACCACTTCCGTGCAGTAAGGGATCTCCTTGGTATAATTGAGAAGTATCTTCTCGCGTATGATCTCGGATGCGAAGAAGCGCATGCTCTTGTCGGTGAACTGCTCCTTGTCGTACCACGGAGGGCTGACAGGGAGAAGATCGACTATACGGTCGAACAGGTTGTCGAGATTGAACTTCTCGAGGGCGGACACAGGGATGATCTCGGCCTTCGGCACGAGGGTCTTCCATTCCTCCATCATCTTCAGCACCTGGTTCTGGTCGCTGATGTCAATCTTGTTGAGCACTATGATGACAGGGCAGTCGAGGCGGTTGAGGCTCTCGACATACTCTATGTTCTTGTCCTTCTTCTCCACCACGTCGGTCACGTAGAGTATGATGTCCGCGTCGCCGATGGCGACCTGGACGAAATCCATCATGCTCTGCTGCAGCCTGTAATTCGGCTTGAGTATGCCCGGCGTATCGGAATATACTATCTGGAAGTCCTCTCCGTTGACTATACCCATTATGCGGTGGCGCGTGGTCTGGGCCTTGGCGGTCACGATGGAGAGCTTCTCCCCCACGAGGGCGTTCATCAGAGTAGATTTGCCGACGTTAGGGTTGCCTATGATATTGACGAATCCCGCGCGATGCTGGCGCTTTGCAGTTGTTTCTCCGCTGTTCTCCATACTACTCGAATGATCCCATCTTGAGTTTGGCAACTTCCTGTTCGGTGAGGAATCTCCATTCGCCACGCTTGATGGCCTTCTTGGTCAGTCCGGCGAAATACACTCTGTCGAGTTTCTTCACCTTGTAGCCGAAGTGCTCGAAGATGCGGCGCACGATGCGGTTGCGGCCTGAATGAATTTCAATGCCCACCTGTGCGAGGTCATCGTCAACGTATGAGAGAGAGTCAGCGTGGATCTCGCCGTCCTCGAGGTTGATGCCTTCGAGTATCTGGTCGAAGTCGGCCTTTTTGAGGTTGCTGTCCAGGAAAACGTGATATATCTTGCGGGCTCCGTATGCAGGATGGGTGAGCTTCTCGGTGAGTTCGCCGTCATTGGTGAACATCAGCACGCCTGTGGTGGCCTTGTCGAGGCGGCCTACAGGATAGATGCGCTGAGGGCAGCGGGTCGGTGAGATGAGGTCCATCACGGTCTTCTCGGCGTGAGGGTCGGTGAGTGTGGTGACATAGTCCTTAGGCTTGTTCATCACGAGATAGACCTTGGTCTCGCCCTTGATGCGCTCGCCGTTGAAACGTACGTCGTCATCGTAGCGGACCTTGCGGCCAAGCTCGGTGACACGCTCGCCGTTGACGGTCACAAGACCGGTCTGTATGAATTCGTCGGCCTCCCTGCGGGAGCAGATACCGGAATTGGCAATGAACTTGTTGAGTCTTACGAACTCCTGCTCCTCAGGCCTTACAGCCTTGGTTGCAGCTGGCTTGGATGCTGGCTTTGCCGCCGGCTTCCTGTCGTATGAAGGCTTTTTGTCATAAGACTTCTTGTCGTAGGATTTCTTCTCGTAAGTCTTCTTCTCATCGGTCCTGTTGCCGTAAGGCTTCCTGTCGGAAGACTTCCTCTCGTATGGCTTTCTGCCGTTTGGCCTGCTCTCATCTGACCTTTCGCCGTAAGGCTTCCTGCCTGCAGGCTTTCTGTCATAGGTCTTCTTGGTATAGCTTTTCTCCTCGCCCTCCTCTGAAGAGCGTCTGGTGTACCTGCGTGCAGGCTTGTCGGAACTTGCGGATTTCTCTCCGCGGAATGGCCTGGCGCTGCGGGCAGGTCTGTCGCTGCGGCCTGTCGCAGGTTTGCGGCGACTGTAATTCTTTTCCATCGTATAGTATAGTTAATTTAATCGGGCAAAGTTACACACTTTCAAATAATTTTCCTATTTTTGACCTGTTATAAAACAGGAGATACGAGGATGGGAGATATTCTGGAAACGGCCTTTGCGGCTATTCGCGCCAACAAGCTCAGGTCAATCATTACAATCTCTATCATAGCCGTCGGCATAATGTCCCTCGTGGGCATACAGACGGCCATTGAGGTCATCAGCAGCTGCTTCTCGGACAGCTTCAGCCGTATGGGCGCAGAAAGCATGGCGATATGCGCGCAGGACGCCCCCGCCAGGCCCGTCAGCCTTGCTCAGGCACGGGCATTCCGCGAAGCGTTCGACTGCGGAAGCAGCAGTGCGTCAAGGCTGGTCAACCCGGTCGCGCAGATACGCGGCGGGGAAGTCACCACGGACCCCGTGGTCAATGTCATCGCAGCCGATGATGGCTGGCTCCAGTGCAGCGGCAACGCTCTGGCCTGCGGCCGCAATCTGCCCGCGGAAGGCCGCTGCTGCCTGATTGGCGGCAAACTGGCCGCAAAACTCTTCGGCGGGGACGAGGCCCTCGGCAGAAACGTATCCGACGGCAAGGGACGCTGGCGCATAGTCGGGGTGCTGGCCACGCGCGGCCTGTCATTGGGCGGCAACGCCGACAACAGCCTCATCATCCCTGCCACGGACGACGGCTCACCGCTGGATGCCGAAACGGGGTACACCATCACGCTGCTGCCCGACATCGCTCCGGAGGCGGCCAGGGACAGGGCCACGACCGTCATGAGACGCATACGCAGGACAGGCCTGGGATGCGAAGACGATTTCGTCATCCGGGGCAGCGACTCCATGGCCGGAACGCTCGAAGCCATCAAGTCCAAGCTCTCCACCGCCGCGCTTGCCATTGGCATCATCACCCTGCTCGGATCGGCGGTATGCCTGATGAACATCATGCTGGTCTCAGTCAAGGAACGCCGGAAAGAGATCGGCCTGCGCAAGGCCATAGGAGCACCCGACGGACGCATCGCGCTGCAGTTTCTGGTCGAGGCCGCAGTCATAGGCCAGGCCGGGGGTATCGCGGGGATACTGGCCGGCCTGCTCGGCGGAAACACCGTCGCACTCATACTTGACGGAGATTTTTCAATACCATGGAAATGGCTGGCCGCAGCGCTGCTGATCTGCCTCTGCGTCAGCCTTCTGTCCGGCCTGCTTCCGGCCCGGAAAGCCGCCGCCCTCAATCCCGTGGATTCGCTGCGGCACGAATGATGCCGCGCGGGACGATCGAAGTGCCTGTGCAGCAAATGATGCTTCGGCAGACAGACGGGAGCGGTTTTGCCGTTACCGTGCCGGAGTTTGCCGTTTCATGGAGGCTGACAGCCGTTCACAATCACGTTTCATCAGACTGATGAAACGATCGGAAAGAAAAAATGGGAATTTACCATCATGGTATCTGTCTCTATTAGTCATACATCGATTGAATCCTGGCCCTCTCTTCTGCATAATTCTGCTCACTTTGCGGGAGAGGGTTTAGAATAATCTTGAAATACCGGGGAGTAATCCCAAATTCATGGTCATATTTTAACATATCAGGCAGGATTACAGCGTGGAAGCGCTCTCCTATGTCTGTGATTCTATATGCTTTTTTTGACAGAGTAATCCAATCTCTGTAATACTTGCCGTTATACTCTATGTCGTAATATGCGGACCCATTATCTTTACTAATGATAGTCGCCACTGCGGGTTGCCCCTCATTTTTAAACAGATAATTATTATAACAGCTCCAGACAAAATATACGACTCCCCACAATAAGACTGCTGCACTCAATAGTGCCATGGTATATGTGAAGTATTGGGATATTGTCTTTTTTGTAATAGATTTCATTGAAATTGAAAGTTATCGTGGTGCGCTGCACTTAGGCGTAGAATTCCGTACTGTCGTTTCAAGTTTATTAGTAAGAACT
>JAKSJG010000080.1 GCA_024398365.1 Bacteroidales bacterium
TGCGGAACAGGCCCACGGCATAGAGATATTTGCCGGAAGGCTGCTTGACGTAGAAGGCAGGTGTGAAGTTCTTGATATCCTTGCTTGTCAGTTTCCTGGAGACCACGGCAATCTGTATCATATAGACGAGGCCGTCCGGGATATCCTGATATATGTCCGATGTCTGTGCCTTGGCGAGGCCCCAGCTGAGATCCTCCTGTACAGGTATGTCAATCTCAACGCCGCTGAGCTTGCCCAGACCGTGCCTTGTGAATCTGTATTCGCCGGAGGCGGCAACGGGGGCTTCCGCCACTTCCGTCCTGCTGCTGTGGTCGATGCTCTTGCCGGAGGCGAGCATGGAGAGTTCCAGTGCGCAGAGGGAGTCGGAGATGCTGCCCATCTGCATCTGGAGCTCGAGGAGGGAGAGCTCAATCGCGGCCTTTTCCTTGTCCGAAGAGGCCTCGGAGCGCTTCTGCAGCAGTCCGTTGATCCTGTCCCTGGTATCCTGGAGGCGCTCGTGGCAGCTTTCATACTTCTTCTCAATGGCTGACAGAGGTTGTGCGGGGCTGTCGGTGCCGGCCTTGGAGACTTTCGCTGCGCTGCGGCTGAATGACGCTGTCGCCAGGGCCTCGGCAGGGGATGTCACCGCTGACTTTATCGGGGAATTGACAAAGCGCAGCACGTAGATGGTCATGCTGTCCCTGCCGCAGCTGCGGTTGGACGCGAAGACCGTGAATTCGCCGTCAGGCGTGTTGCTGAACAGGAAATCGTCGCCGGTGGAGGAGTACGGGAAGCCCAGGTTCTCGGGCTCTCCCCAGCATTTGCGGCGCTCGTCCCAGCGGCTGACGAAGAGGTCGTAGCCTCCCATTCCCGCCAGGGCGTTGGAGGAGAAGTACAGCTCCTTTCCGGAAGCGCTGACCACCGGCAGCACTTCGTCTCCTGCGGAGCGGCAGCTGCTTATGGCCTCTGGCTCGCTCCAGAGCCCGTTTTCCGCCTTGGTGGAGGACATGAGGGTCATCAGGCCGTCCCCGTCCGGGGCCGCGAACACCACGCTTCCCCTGACCGGACTGAACAGCATGGCCTTGCCGTACTCGTGTCCGCTGCCGCTGACAAATGCATTCGGGGTCTTCACCCAGCTGCCTTCGGCGATGTGCCCGTAGTACAGGAAGAAATCCGCCTTAGGCACGGTCCGGGAGCTTACCAGTTCCGGCTTGGTGGCATACTGGAGCATGTTCCTGCCGTTCTCGCTGAGAATGATCCTCTCCGATACGGCGGCCTTGAGGGAGGAATCATCGGTGGCGCGTAGCACTTCTCCGTAAACCCGTATGGCCCCGTCGAAATCGTAGCCGGCGTGCAATGCGTCGGCCTGCCCTATCTTGTCCTTGAGTGACTGAGCGGGTGCCTCCACCGTCAGGAGAAGCAACCCGAAAAGCGTCAATATTCTGCCCGCCCTGTTCATATGTGTTGAAAAATTTATAACAAAATTAGGAAATACTTTATAAATGCCGAAAAAATAGTAAATTTGCAAGCTAATTTTGAGTAAAAAGAAATATTATCTAAACATCAAACTATATGCAAAGTAAAGGCGCCATATCTTTCGTGGCAATTCTCATCGGCCTTGCCTGCCTGTTCCAGCTCTCTTTCACAGCTGTGACGGCAATTGAGGAAAACAAGGCAAAAAAGTATGCTGAGCAGTTGGTTGAAGCCGAAAAGCAGACTCCTAAGTTTGCTGAGGTATCTGAAAATGACCAGGCTTTCTACATCGACTCAGTGAAGTCAGTGTTCAACAAGAACTATCTCGATTCAATCGCAGCCGAGAAGGTTTACTTCCATTACACCTATAAAGATGTAAAGGAAAAGGAAATCAACCTCGGTCTCGACTTGAAGGGCGGTATGAACGTAATGCTTCAGCTCGACCTTTCTGAACTCGTACGCTCATGCGCACGTCAGAAGACTTCAGAGCAGTTCGAGAAAGCAATGGCTACCGCAAAGGAAAGAGCTGCAAACTCACACGAAGATTTCATCACACTCTTCGAGACAGCTTGGAACGAGATTGACGCCAACAGGAGGATGTCCTTCGATATCGACCCTGAGAAGCTTGACATCAAGAACAAGACAAAGGCTACCAACGATGAGATCATCGAAGGTCTCGAGAAAGAGGCTGACGGTGTGATCGACAACTCATACACAGTCGTAGAACGCCGTGTCAACCAGTTCGGTGTTGCACAGCCTAACATCCAGAAGATCGCCCGTACAGGCCGTATCCTCGTCGAGCTCCCTGGTGTGAAGGAACCTGAGCGCGTAAGAAAGCTCCTCCAGGGTACAGCATCCCTCCAGTTCTGGCAGACCTATACATATCAGGAGATCGCTCCGTTCCTCCAGGAACTCAACGACCAGATCCGCGAGGACCTCGCAAACGGTGAATCCGCTCCTGCAGAGGTGGCAGAGGCTGAAGAGACAGCTCCTGCAACAGAAGCAGCAGTTGACACAACATCATCCATCGAGAAGGAACTTGCAGCAAGCCAGGACGTGACTTCCAATGACGAAGACGCAATGTCTCTCGCAAACCCTCTCTTCTCAAAGCTCAGACCGCTCGGCGGCAACTCAGCTTGCCTCGGTATCGCACACTATCGTGATACAGCCATCATCAACGAATGGTTCCGCACATCCAAGATCGCCTTCCCTGGTGACTTCGTTCCAGCATGGAGCTTCAAGGCTGCAAACTTCGACGGTATCCAGCCTGATACATATTTCGAACTCGTAGCCCTCAAGGGTGTAGCCGGCAAGGGCGCTGTCCTCGACGGTGACGTCATCACTTCAGCACGCGTCAACTTCAACCAGATCAACGGTGCTGCCGAAGTAGGCATGTCAATGAACAGCACAGGTGCAGCGAAGTGGGAGACCATCACAGAGCAGAACATCGGTCATCAGATCGCAATCGTGATGGACGGTCAGGTATATTCTTACCCTAATGTCCAGAACAAGATCTCAGGCGGCAGCTCACAGATTACAGGTAACTTCACCCAGGCTGAGGCTGATGACCTTGCAACAGTCCTCAAGTCAGGTAAGCTCTCAACTCCTGCACGCATCGTACAGGAATCAGTTGTAGGTCCTTCCCTCGGTAGCGCATCCATCAAGGCAGGTCTGATCTCATTCCTCATCGCCTTCCTCTGCGTTTTGATCTATATGGTCATCTTCTACCGCCGCGCAGGTCTCGCAGCCGATATCGCACTGCTCTGCAACGTCCTCTTCCTCTTCGGAGCCCTCGTTTCTTACGGTGCAGTCCTCACACTCCCTGGTATCGCAGGTCTCGTATTGACAATGGGTATGGCGGTCGATGCCAACGTGATCATCTACGAGCGCATCAAGGAGGAACTCAATGCCGGCAAGGCTCTCCGTCTCGCTGTATCTGACGGTTACAAGGCAGCTTACTCAGCTATCCTCGACGGTCAGATCACCACATTGCTCACAGGTCTCATCCTCGCAATCTTCGGTTCAGGTGCAGTCAGGAGCTTCGCTATCGTACTCGTTATCGGTATCATCACTTCAGTCCTCACTTCAATCTTCATCACCCGTCTCATCTTCGAGGCACGTATGAAGAAGGGCAAGGACATCAGCTTCTACACAGGATTCTCAAAGAACTTCCTCAAGAACACCCATATCAACTTCCTCGGTGCACGCAAGTGGACATACATCATCTCCGGTGCTGTCTGCCTCATCTGCCTCATCAGCTGCTTCACCAAGGGCTTCTCTTATGGTGTTGACTTCAGCGGCGGCCGTACATACGTTGTACGTTTCGACAAGTCAGTCACCCCAGAGGAGGTGCGCAAGGCTACAGCAGAGTCATTCGGCGAAGCTGCAGAAGTAAAGCAGTTCGGTGGCGCCAGCCAGATGCGTATCACTACCAAGTACAAGATCGACGAAGAGTCAACAGAGGTGGACAAGGAGATCGAAAGCAAGCTCTATGATGCTTTGAACGGTTTCTTCGAGAACAAGCTCACACTTGACGAATTCACATCAACCATCGACAACCCTAACGGTATCATCAGTTCAGACCGCGTTGACGCAGCAGTCGCAAGCGAGGTGAAGAGAGACGCTGTCATTGCAGTGATCCTCGCCCTCATCGTGATCTTCGCATACATCGCCATCCGATTCAAGAACTGGACCTACGGTCTCGGTGGTGTGACATCACTCGCACACAACGCAATCATCGTGATCGGCTTCTTCTCACTCTTCACAGGTATCCTGCCGTTCACCCTCGACGTTGACCAGACATTCATTGCAGCCGTGCTTACCATCATCGGTTACTCAATCAACGATAACGTGGTTATCTTTGACCGTATCCGTGAATACAAGACCCTCTATCCTAAGCGCGACCTCAAGCAGAACATCAATGAGGCATTGAACAGCACACTGTCCCGTACAGTCAACACTTCAGTTTCCACATTGATCGTGCTCCTCGCAATTGCAATCTTCGGTGGTGAAAGCATCCGCGGTTTCGCAGTAGCCCTCACCCTCGGCGTTACAGTAGGTACATACGCATCAATCTGCATCGGTACTCCTATCATGTACGACCTCAATATCAAGCGTGCAGCCAAGGCAGAAGCCAAGAAGTCAAAGTAATAATTGACAACATATATGATCAAGTCCCGGAGCATCAGCCCCGGGACTTTTCTTTTTCCATATTAATATATATTTTTGCATTGTAAATCTTCGTGGCAATAGCAAGGCGTCTGCAGACGCCCGGCGGAGGCCGTGTCCTGCGTAGCGGGACGGCAAGGCCGTGAGCCGCGGGGGTTCAGGGGGCAGCGCCCCCGATACGGGGTACAGAAATACCTGTTGAGATAAACCCGCTGAACTTGATGCGGTTAATACCGCCGTAAGGATTATTTTATGCAACTCTCTGAAATACTTTCAGAAGACTGCGTGCTCATCCGCGAGCAGCAGCCTCTCGTTCACAACATCACCAATTACGTCGCGATGGGCATCTCAGCCAATGCCCTGCTGGCCATAGGTGCATCTCCGCTGATGTCATCCGAGCC
>JAKSJG010000081.1 GCA_024398365.1 Bacteroidales bacterium
TGCGCGAGTATGCGGAGCTGCTCGGCTACCCGCAGCAGTTCACCATCTACGACCAAAGCGATTCGCGCAGCGTGGTGAAGCAGTGCATCAAGGAACTGGAGCTGGACGACAAGGTCTATAAGCCGGTCAATGTCCTCAACCGCATCTCGATGGCGAAGAACAGCCTTGTGACCGTGAACGGCTACAAGGCCAACCCCGAGCTCGCAGAGGAGGACAGGATGGCCAGAAAGCCACGCACGGCCGACATATACGCCCTGTATTCACAGAAATGCAAGGAAGCCGGAGCCATGGACTTCGACGACATCCTGCTCAATACCAACATACTCTTCCGCGACCATCCCGAAGCGCTGGAGAACATAGCCTCACGCTTCACCCACATACTCGTGGACGAGTATCAGGACACCAACTACGCACAGTACCTCATCCTGCGCAAGCTGGCGGCGAAGCACCGCAATATCAGCGTGGTGGGCGACGATTCGCAGAGCATATACAGCTTCCGCGGAGCCCGCATCGAGAACATACTCAGATTCCAGAAGGACTATACGGAGGCGAAAGTGTTCCGCCTGGAGCAGAACTACCGCTCCACCCAGACCATAGTCAACGCCGCCAACAGCCTGATAGCCAAGAATGAGCACCGCCTCAAGAAGGAGTGCTTCTCCAAGGCCGACATAGGCGAGAAAGTGCACCTTCTCAAGGCATTCACCGACCAGGAGGAAGCCTATCTGACAGCCTCGGCCATAGTCGAGAGGATATATGCCGACAAGGCGCAGTACAGCGATTTCGCCATACTTTACCGCACCAACGCCCAGTCCCGCAGCTTCGAGGAGAGCCTCAGGCGCAAGAACCTGCCATACCGCATCTACGGAGGCCATTCATTCTACGAGAGGGAGGAGATCAAGGACCTCATAGCCTATTTCAAGCTGGTGGTCAACCCACAGGACAACGAGGCCTTCAGGCGCATCATCAACAAGCCTGCACGCGGCATAGGCGACACCACCATCGAGCATCTCTCCGCTGCCGCGAATGCCGCAGGCTGCGCCCTTCTGCAGGCCGTCGAACTGCCCGCCGAGAAACTGGCCGCTGCCGGGCTGCGTGACGCTGCAGTGCACAAGCTGCAGGACTTCGCCAAACTGATGAGACCGCTGATAGCCAAGAGCACCACCGAGGATGCCTTCAACCTCGCGCTCGAGGTCGGCAATGCCAGCGGCTACCTCGTCAGCCTCAAGGCGGACAGCGACCCGGAGACCCAGGCACGCTATGAAAATACGGAAGAGCTCTTCAACGGTCTGAAGCAGTATGTCGAGGAGGAGACCGAGATGCGCCGCGAACTGGCGGATGACAATCCGGAGGAAGCCGGTTCGACGGTCACACTCAGCGATTATCTGGAGAACATCTCCCTGCTCTCGGAGGCGGAGAAGGACGATCTGACGGACGGCAGCGACAATGCCAACCGCATCACCCTCATGACGGTGCACGCCGCCAAGGGTCTGGAGTTCCCTTATGTCTTCGTGGCCGGAATGGAGGAGAATCTTTTCCCTTCGGAGAATATGAACGGCTCGCTTTCGGAGATCGAGGAAGAGAGGCGTCTGTTCTATGTGGCGATCACCCGCGCCGAAAAGGCGGTCACTCTCTCCTATGCCCGCAGCAGGATGAAATGGGGCAAGACGGAGAGCAATCCGCCGAGCCGTTTCCTGCGCGAGATAGACAGCCGTTACATTGACGGGGAGATTGAGGATGAAGGTCCGAAGAGCATTTCCGGAGGCTTCGGTCAGCAGAGTATCAGCACAGGCTTCGAGCGCAGCGGCAGGCCGGTATATGTCAGGAATGCGGCAGCGTCACAGAGGCCGGCACAAAGACAGGATCAGAGACCGGTACAGCAGCCGGCCAGACCTTCGGCACCGACTTTCACCAGGACCGTCCAGCACGCTCCGGACCCGAATTTCAAGCCTGATCCGATATCTGAGCTCCGGCCCGGGCAGCGCGTGGAGCACGACAGGTTCGGCTTCGGCACGATTCTGTCATTCGAGGACCAGGGCGCAAACATGAAGGCTGTGGTCAAGTTCGATGAAGCCGGACAGAAGACCCTTCTGCTCAAGTTCGCCAAGCTGCGCATAGACAGGTAGGCTTTCGGATTTTATTTATCAGGTTTTTATCTTAAATTTGCAGTTTACATACACTATCAATTGATAATGAAAGACTGGAAAGTCATTATAAGCACCAAGTCGGGAGGCGGCAAGGCGAAAGTGATGTGGCCGAGGATTGCGCAGGCTCTCAGAGACAAGGGCATAAGCTTCAAGGAGGCCTTCACCGAGCATCAGTTCCACGCATCCGAGCTCGCCATTGAGGCCATCAGCGAAGGCTACCGCAAGATACTTGCAGTCGGAGGCGACGGTGCGATACATGAAATTCTCAACGGCGTGATGTCACAGAGCCTTGTGCCCACAGAGGACATCACCCTCGGCATCATACCGGTAGGCTCCGGCAACGACTGGTCGAGGCTGTACGACATACCCAAGGACTACGAAGAGGCTGTGACGGTCATCGCCAACAACCATGTCGTCAAGCAGGATGTTGTCTGCGTGTACTCGATCAATGACGACCAGCCTTACCGCAGGTATATGATGAACATCGGAGGCCTGGGCTTCGACGCACAGGTATGCTACCTCTTCGAACTGGAAAAACTGAAAGGCAAAAGCGGGGACGCCCAGTATCTCAAATGCCTGCTCAAGGGCTTCATGGGATACCGCTGCCCTCATTTCAAGATATATGTCGATGGGGAATTCTTCTTTGAAGGACCCGCCCTGTCAGTGGCCATCGGCAACGGCAAATACTGCGGAGGCGGCCTCAGGCAGACTCCTGATGCGGTTCCGGACGACGGCCTGATAGACCTCACCGTCATACGCAGGGTCCCGAAGTCCAGGATCATACTCTCGGTCAGAAGACTGCTGGACGGCTCCATCAAGAAAATGAAGCCCGTATCGTGCGCCAGAGCCGAGAAGATCCAGATATACTCATCCCCTGCCACATTCATGGAGGTGGATGGGGAAGCAGTGGGCTGCACCCCTGTGACAATAACCATTCAGCCTTCAGCAATCAACGTTATCACCAACCTCAAGGACAGACATGAACTACATAAAAACTGACATTGACGGACCTGTGATCATCGAACCGAAAGTCTTCGGAGACCACAGGGGCTATTTCTTCGAATCATTCTCGCTGCGCGATTTCGAGCAGAACATAGGCAAGGTGGCCTTTGTCCAGGACAACGAGTCGTTCTCCGCAAAGAAGGGCGTACTCCGTGGAATGCATTTCCAGAAGGGTGATGACGCCCAGGCCAAGCTGGTGCGCGTGGTACGCGGCAGGGTGCTTGACGTGGCGGTGGACATCAGGCCGGGCTCCGCGACCTACGGCAAATACGTGAAGGTCGAGCTCAGCGGCGACAACAAGAGGATGTTCTTCATCCCGAGGGGCTTCGCCCACGGCTTCCTGGTGCTTGAGGACGACACCATCTTCCAGTACAAATGCGACAACTTCTACGCTCCCGCAAGCGAAGGCTCATTCAGATGGAACGACCCTCAGGTGGGCATAGACTGGGGAGTTGACGAGGCTTCTCTCATACTCTCCGAAAAGGACTCGAAGGCCCCGGCATTCAGTTCAAACCTGTAAAACGAAACGACTATGGATTACAATACACAAAGGGAAAAACTCATACTGCCCGAATACGGCAGACACGTCCAGAAGATGATAGAGCAGGTCAAGGCCATCGAGGACCGCGACAAGCGCAACGAGCAGATACGCGCCGTGGTGCAGGTGATGGGACTTCTCAATCCTCAGATGAAGGAGACTGCTGACTGGAAGCAGAAGCTCTGGGACCACATGCAGATGATAGCCGGATTCGACATTGACATAGACTCGCCGTACCCAGTACCGGAGCCGAAGGACCTCCAGTCAAGGCCGGAGGCCATCCCTATTGACAAGACACCGGTCAAGGCAGCCTGCTACGGCCGCAACATCGAGAATATGATAGACCTGATCGCGGGTCGCGAGGATGACGAGGCCAAGACTGAGATGATAAGGATGCTGGCCCTCTACATGCGCCAGCAGTACCTCATCTGGAACAAGGACTCCGTGGCTGACGAGACCATTTTCGCCGATATGGAACGCCTTTCCGGCGGCAGGCTCAAAGTGCCTGAAGGAATGCAGCTCAAGGCTATCGCCAATGATGCCAACTTCTCCCGTCCGGGCATAGGTAACCAGAATTCAGGCAACAAGCCTTACGGCTTCAACAAGAAAAAGAACAAAAAGAGAAAGAGAATACAATAATGGCAGCAAAGGGCAAGACAAAGAAGAGCACCAAGGGTAGCGATGCCAAGAAGGCCAAGTCCGGCGGGTCGAATTCCGACAGCCGCATCATCAGGATCGTTCTCGGTGTGGTATTCGCCGTACTGGCGATATACTCGCTCGTCGTGATGATATCGTATTGCAATACCTGGCACAAGGACCAGAGCCTTGCATCCAATCCCTCAATGTACGACGCATCGCAGGCAGTCCACGACGCCGGCGGCAAACTGGGCTTCAAATGGGCTTCATTCTTCATTTCCGAGGCATTCGGCCTCGGCGCCTTTGTATTGCCTTTCCTTTTCGCCGCACTGTCAGCATTCTGCTTCAAGACACGCCGTGTCAACATAGTCAGGGTGTCCCTTCTGTCAGTGTCCGGAGCCGTCATTTTCTCAGTGCTCCTAGGTTTTATATCGCGCCTTTGCCACGCTGAAGCATTTCTCGGCAACGGTGCCGGGGGCGCATACGGCCACTATGCCAGCGACTGGCTCTGCAATATG
>JAKSJG010000082.1 GCA_024398365.1 Bacteroidales bacterium
GAGCAATACTGTCGTAATTGACCATCCTGGCAAATATATGGTCAGGACATATATGCTGATCAACTCAAGGGATGCAAACCTTCTCGGTGGCAAGTTGTCCCACTTCATCGTTATGCAGCAAATGGACAAGGCATACATCGACAAGTTCGTGGCAGACCTCAAGAAATACACGATTGACGGTGAACTGCCGCCCAACTAGTTGTAACAGACACCTCCGAAGAATGCCAGGAGCAGCAGAGTGCCCAACCTATTTGCAGACAGCGCGAATAGCGTATCCGAAATAAGGGTATGTGATCTGGAGCTTTTTACATTTCGAGTCGAAATAGAGGGAATTCGGGTAAGCCTTGTCTGAATTGGCAGACCAGTAGAAACCGGCATTGGTGCTGCAAAGCTTTGATCCGTCCTTATAGCCTGTAACAGGAATGAAAATGTATTTTTTGGTGAAGCCCTCAACATTGCTTGTCACCTTATATCCATATACATTCGTATTGGGGTGCTTCGCATATCTCCAAGTACAGTTGTCGAGCAGCTCCTGAATTTCATTAGCTGTAGGCATACGCCAAGTGCCGCCCCAGTTTGCGTAGGCGGCGTCGTTTGACGATGTGAGGGCTTCCATCTCAGGATGTGTGTATGTATCTGTAGTTAATATATCTTTCGACTCTGTCTCGCCCCAGGCGAAGAAGTCACCTGTCTCCCAAGGATCAGTTGCGCCAATGTTGCAGAAAGCCCACTTCACAGAGAGTCCGAGGTCAACATAAGAGTGCCCGTTGTTCAATGTTGCGTAGTCCCTGTCTGCAGGGTCGATGTTCCAGTCTTCTTTGGTGCAGGCCACCAGGCAGATTGCCATCACTGCAGTGGCAATTGAGAAAATAGTCTTTTTCATATTTGATATCATTATTCAAGTGCAAATTTCGGCATTTAATCTGAATTGTGAAAGATTACCATTTGCGCATAAATGTTAGATATTGTATAAATTTTGGTATATTTGTTCTAAATTGAGTTATAAGAATTAATCATTATTCAATTTTGCAAATGAAAGAAGGAGATCGAATTCCGGAGGTGCTGGGAATGGACCAGTTCGGAAATGAAATAAAAAGCAGCGATTATCGCGGAAAGAGAATTGTTCTATACAGTTATCCAAAAGCAAACACAAGTGGCTGTACTGCAGAGGCCTGCTCTCTTCAGGAACATAAGGCTGAGCTTGAGGCGGCCGGATATGCCATCATTGGCGTTTCCAAGGACAAGCAGGAGGCTCAGGCGAAGTTTGCCGAGAAGTTCGGCCTGGAGTTCCCGCTCATCGCCGACACTTCCACCGAGCTTATGCAGACGCTTGGCTGCTGGGGCGAAAAGGTCGCTTGCGGTCACAAGACGGTCGGGACACTCCGCACCACATATCTGGTAAATGAAGAAGGCATAATCGAGAAGATATTTGTTCCGAAGGAGATCAAAACGAAGATTCATGCGGAGCAGATCCTTGACTATCTGAAGAAATAGCCCTCTGATGGCGCTCAAACAGCCAAATTCCATATGAGAAGACTGGTCATATCATTCACCTTGATGCTTGCGGTGATGGCATCATGCACGCAGCGTCCGGATGACAAGGAGTTTATCCGTGACATGTATGAAAACAGCCTGTACGAGGACTATTCATTCCTTGAAAAGCATTGTACGGAGAGCCTGCTGGACAAACTCTCCGAACAATACGACTATGCGGGTGAAGGCTACGCGGTATGGAAATTCCGCAGCGGCGCGCAGGACGGCCCGTGCGACGAGCACTCAATGACCTGCATAGAAGACGAAGGAGACGGATGGTACAGATACACTGCCACAGACATGGGCATCAGCTTCACCAAGAGGATCAAAATCTCGCATGAAGGTGGAAAGTGCATGATAGAAGACCTTGCCGACTGTCACAGGCTCATCGCTCCGCTGCCTTCCGGGATTGACATGGACAATCTGCAGGACTGCACCGTCCCTGCCTCATTCACTCCGGATGATTTCCGCTGGATGGGTGGCAATCTGCGCATGACAGTCTATAGCAAAGACCTGTACGATGCCGTGGAAATCTCTCAGATGCAGTTGGGAGACACCCTGATCTACAATTCAGAACGTATGGTCATCAATCAGATGGTGGAAGCGCACGGAGGCATTGACATAAATGGCGGCCTTGACGAAGGCGGATGTTGCCTCGTCGGGTACGAAGGCGGCACATACGTGGCGCGCAGCTGGGATGACCATTCGACCTACACCAAGCTTGGTACGGCGGAATTGCCGCTGGACGAGGACTTCGTCATCATTGACTGCGGACTGTTTCCCGAGTACCCGGCCGATACCATCCGTAGCGGCCAGAAGCTCTACCTTGAAATGATTAATGAAAGCAGACCGGATTTCTTCCAGCTGAACACACTTGTCACCATACAGAATGGCATGATTACTGAAATCAACCGCCGGTGGATTCCATAATGAATATTATTTTTGATTATTTTTACCAATATGAGTATCATAGATTCTAAAAATGCTTACAAGGCACCTCACGTAAATGTTGTTGAGGTGAATGAAAAGGGCGCTGTCTGCCAGAGCTCAGGCTCCGGCGCCGTCAACATCGAGGGCTATACGGAAGATCAATTGAACTGGTAGTATGAAAAAGACCATTATTCCTTTGATGGTGGCCTTTATGCTGCCTTTCGCATGTACACAGATTGAAGAACCATCCATCACCCCTGCAGGCGATGATGGAACACTCATTGTCATTTCCGCCACTTCCTCTCCCCTGACGAGAACCGCGCTTGACGAGGACAACAGCGTCTCATTCCTTCAGACCGACTCCCTTTCTGTCTTCTGTCAGATAGATGAAGAGAATTTCGACAGAAATATATTTACCGTCAGCCGGCTTTACGATGACGGCTCAGCCGATTTTCAGGGCCACGTCGCTTCTACCGATGGGATGCTGCCGGTAATGTATCCATATCAGGAGGATGCGAAGATAGAGAAATACAGCAGGACACATAAGCTGAATCTAACCGTTCCTGTGGAACAGAAGGCAGTTCCGGGCACCTTCGACCCTGCTGCCGCGATAAGCACAGGCATGGCCGTCGTTGACGGAGACGGCAATGTCAGCGTGGCTCTCGCCAACGCCTGCGCCATGGTCAAATTCGCCGTTCCTCTTGGGGAATACTCGAAAGTGACTCTCAGCGCGGTCGGCTGCGAGATATGCGGCCCCTGCTCTGCCAATGTGAACAGCACGGTAAGCGACATCTCCATCGGAATGGGCGGCGAGGAGACCGTCACTCTCAAAGGAGACATAGAAGGTGGCAACATCTACCTCATTGCTGTTGTCCCTGGCGTAGCCACGGGAGGCATAACCGCCAGACTTTACGATAAGGAAGGCAATCTCGCCGGAGAGAAGACCACGACCAATTCCGTGACCTTCACCAGGAGCCATATTCTCAATATAGGGCTCCTGCCGACCTCCACACCGACATGGAGCGGCAGCGGCACTGCTTCCGACCCATACCGCATCAAGACCTCAGCCCATCTCAAGCTCCTCGCCCAGGCCTTCTCCCTCAGGGAGACAGCCAAGCCTTACGCAGGCAAATATTTCCTCCAAGAGGCCGATATCAACATGCAGGAAGAGGAAATTACCATTGGCAATTACAAGGACCGCTACAGGGATACGGACCCGGCGTGGGGCGTTCCGACGTATTTCAACGCAGTCTATGACGGCGGCGGATACACCATATCCAACTACAGGCTCAAGTACATCAGCAAAGACGGGCACTACTACGCCGGCCTGTTCAACTGCGTCAAGGACGCCGAGATCAAAAACCTCAAAGTCCGTCCGGCTCAGAGCGTGAGAGGAAACCTCATTGACGGCATAGAAGACAGCGACAGCTACTACAACATAGGCATGCTGGTCGGCTATCTCAGTGCCAACACTACAATTTCCGGATGTACGTCCCTCGCCAGAAGCGACAGCAGGCCATACACAGTAGTCTGCACCGAAGAAACAAGTTTCCTTGAGACGCCTCTCACCATCAACCTCGGCGGCCTCATCGGTTATATCTCCGCAAACCCGGGCTACACGGTCAACATCAACGGATGTACAAACGAAGCCGATCTTATATTGGAAAAGGGTTCCAATCAAATCGTTGCAGGAGGTATCATAGGATCTCACTATTTCAGCAGCTTCACCATCAACATTGACCGCTGCCGCAACAAAGGCAGCGTGACCGCAGAGACCAACAAGGCTGAGGCTTTCGCCGGCGGCATAATAGGCCGCATCACCGACGGCTTCGGCGGCGACATCCTGGTACATATCTCCAACTGCGTCAATGAAGGTTCCATCACTGCGAAGACCAAGGCATCAAAGGACGCATGTGCCGGCGGCATGGCGGGAAGCAATAACTCCGACGGCTGGGGAATGCTGCAGTTCAAAGACATGGACCCTTGGGTCTATAACAGCCTGAACAATGGGGACATCTACGCATACGGCAACGATGCGATGGCCGGCGGCATCTTCGGATACTGCTATGACTCTGACACCAAACTCGCGCTGTGCGTCAATACGGGACACATTTCCGCCGGAGGCGACCCTAAGATTGGCCCTATATGTGCGACCGGCGGCGACCACTTGTGGTGCTTCTGGCTTAATCAGGACGAATTCAAAACCTATAAACCGGGAGACTTCTACATCTACTATACATGCAAAGAAGAAAATGCCGGCTATCCTGAACACATAAGG
>JAKSJG010000083.1 GCA_024398365.1 Bacteroidales bacterium
TTTGCAAAAAATCGAGATCTTATGATGACACGAGAGGAAATCGCTGCAATCGACAAGGAATGCGAGCAGCAGCACATCAGCCAGCATGAATATCTGGACAGTCACGGAATAGCCAGACATCAGTACTACCGATGGAAGCGCCGGTATCGTGAAGAGGATGAACAGTCGCTGGTTCCTGCCGGGTTCGTCCCGATGATGCCGGGTGCGGCTCAATCTCAACCTATTCCGCTCCAGAAATCCAGGGGAAAGCAACAGAAGTCACAAGATCAGGAAAGCTTCCTGACAGTGGAGATCCGCACGTCCTGCGGTTCGGTAATGCGCATCCAGGGGAATATGACCGCAGCGCACCTGCGCGAGATAATATCGGCAAGCAATGTTTAGTTTGGACGGTGGTGTAAAGTACTGGTTGTACAACAAGCCTGTGGACATGCGTAAGAGCTTCAACGGCCTGAGCGGCATCGTGACCAACGGGATGAGTGCAAGCCTAAGAAGCGGTGACGTGTACATCTTCATGAACGCGAGCCGCAATATGATGAAGATGCTGCGTCAGGAGGAAGGCGGTCTGGTCCTATATGCAATCCGTCTCGACATGGGCCGCATGAAACCCGCCATAATATCATCCGATGAAGATGTCATATCCTCGGGAATCTCCTATGAAGATATGGTCAGGATGGTGCGTTCGGCCCTCGACAGCCCGTATGTCAGGAGAATGAGGATGCTCTCGAAAAGCTTCTGAAAAATCGACAAAATATATCAAAGAAAAAGCGCCGTAGACTTGCATATATGGCGCTTTTTTCGTACCTTTATATATAGAAAGAGGTACGGAAAATGTCCGAAAAAGATCAGAAAATACGGTCACTTGAGGCGGAACTTGCGAAGCTTGCGGAGGAGAATGAAAAGCTTTCCGCCGAGAAGGCTCTGCTTGAGCAGAAAAAGGTCGAACTCGAGAATACCGTGTCTTCCCTGAAGTCCATGATGGATTGGTTCCGCAAGAAACTCTTCGGCAAGATGAGCGAGAAGAACCTTCCGCTCGATCCGTCGGCACTTGAGCCGACGCTGTTCGACGAGCAGCTGAGCGAGGAGGAGCAGGCTGCCCTTGATGCTGAGGTCAAGGCTATGGAGGAGCAGAATGCCAGGACCATTGAAGTCAAGGCGCACAAGCGCGAAGTCCGCAAGCCGGTGTACTCAAACCTTCCTGTTGTTGTCACAGACATCTATCCCGAGGGGATGAAGGACAATCCTGACTATGTGGAGATAGGTGTCGAGAATACGGACAGGATTGCAATCAAGCCCGCGCAGATGTACATAGACAGGATCGCCCGCCACAAGTTCGTTCTCAAGAGCAATCTCCAGATGGAGGATCCTGACAGGCAGGCCTTCGAGATAGCACCTCTGCCTGAGATGATAATCCCGAAGGGGATGGCTTCAGAGAGTCTTCTGGCTGACATCCTGATAAACAAGTACACATATCATCTTCCGTTCTACAGGCAGATACAGAAATACAAGGAGTTGGGTGTAGTCTTGAGCGATGCGACGATAAATAGCTGGTTCGCGGCGGTATGCTCGAAGTTGCGGCCGCTGTACGACAAACTCCGGGAGCAGATAATGAAGAAGGACTACATACAGGTCGATGAGAGTACGTTGCCGGTGATAGACAACGAGAAGCACCGTGCCGTCAAGGGTTATATGTGGGCCGTCAGGGATGCGGTTGGAGGAGACGTGTACTTCCACTATGATAAGGGGTCACGCAGCGGCGAGACCGCAGTCAAACTCATAGGGAAATACCGCGGAGCCGTTCAGACCGACGGATATGAAGTGTACGAGTCCTTCGAGAACGCCCCCGGCAAACGTATGATAGGCTGCTGGGCCCACGTAAGGCGCAAGTTTGTGGAAGCTCTGGACGAGGACAGCAAGCACGCCAGCGAAGCCATCGTCTTCATCAGCAAGCTCTACAAACTGGAGACCGAGATGAAGGAAGCGAAGCTCGAGCCCGATGCAATCAAGAAACGGAGAAAGAAGGAAGCGTATCCTATCATACAGGCCTTCGAGAAATGGATGAACACGGTCGCAGGCAGCTTCGCCCCCAAGTCCAGGATGGGAAAGGCCATAGTATATACATACTCTCTTCTTCCGAGGCTGAGCCGCTACGTGCTTGACGGCAGATACAACATTGACAACAACGGTGTGGAGAATGCCATCAGACCTCTGGCTTTGGGCAGGAAGAACTATCTCTTCTGCGGCAACCACGATGCTGCAGTACGTGCGGCCATCGTGTACTCGCTCTTCACCTGCTGCAAGGCTCACGATGTCGAGATCAGACTCTGGCTCGAAGACACGCTCAAACGGATCCCCACCGAAAAGGACATCACTATGCTACTCCCTGAGAACTGGCAGCCGGTAACGGCAAAGTGACAGTCAATGACAGCGAGTGACGGTCAATGACACGTCACTTAACGAAAGTGGCGGCAAACTATCAAAAGTTGCTGCCACTTCGCTTATAAGGTGTCACAACGTACTTCGTCGGAGGCTTACGAAGCTGACGTTCTAATGCGATAAAACATATCAAAAACCCCGAAAGTATTTTGTCTGTCTTTCGGGGTTCGGGTCAATTTGAGGTCAATCCTCTTTCAATTGATTGTGAATTATTTCACAATCAGATAGTGCTTTCCGAAACGTTCGAAGGCGGCTCTTTCGAGGGCCTCGCGGTCGTCCGGATGGGCGATTGAGGTCAGGAGGCGTGCGCGCTCCTGATAGCTCTTGCCATAGAGGTTGACTGCACCCCACTCGGTCACAACCCAATGCACGTGGAATCTTGAAGTCACGACTCCGGCGCCTTCCTTCAGGACAGGCGATATCTTGGATACACCCTTCTTCGTGCGTGAGGACATTGCGATGATGGGCACGCCTTCCTCTGCAAGGGATGCTCCGTAGATGAAGTCAATCTGTCCGCCGACACCGCTGAAGTGCTTGGTTCCGATGGAATCTGCACACACCTGTCCGGTGATGTCCATCTCCACAGCCGAGTTGATGGCGGTCATACGTGGGTTCTTGCAGATTACAAAAGGATCGTTGGTATAACCTACGTCCATCATCAGTACGTCGGGGTTGTTGTCGATGAAGTCATAGACTTTCTGCGAACCCATAAGGAAGGTGGATACAATCTTGCCCTTGTCGGTAACCTTGTTGGAGCCGTTTATGACACCCTTTTCGACAAGGTCGAGCACACCGTCGGCGAACATCTCGGTGTGAATGCCGAGGTTCTTGTGGTTCCCGAGCTTTGCAAGAATTGCGTTGGGGAGAGCGCCGATTCCGAGCTGGAGACAGGCACCGTCCTTGATGAGGGGAACACAGTTCTCTCCGATGGCCAGGTCGGTCTCGTCGGGAACAACGACTTTGGCCTCCATAAGGGGTGTGTCGTCCTGGACGAAGATATCAATCTGATCCAATGAAATCATTGCCTGGCCGAAGGCACGGGGGACGTGAGGATTGACTACGGCAATCACTGTCTTTGCACACTCCACGGCAGCGAGGGTGGCATCAACGCTGGTGCCGAGGGATACCATTCCGTTCTCGTCGGGAGGGCATACCTGAATCATAGCGACATCGCAGGGCACGGCACCGCAACGGTACAGTTTCTGGGTCTCGGAGAGGAATACCGGGATGTAGTCGGCATAACCGCTCTGAACGCCCTTGCGAACATTGGCTCCGATGAAGAAACCCTGATGGAAGAAGATTCCGCTGTATTTCTCATCGGCGTAAGGTGCGGGACCTTCAGTATGCAGATGATGGATGCGGACATCTTCCAGTTCGCCGGCATCGCCTCTGCGGCACAGGGCCTGAATCAGGCACTGCGGTGCGCTTGCGACGCTGCTGAAATGGATATGGTCACCGGATTTGACGACCTTTACCGCTTCGTCCGCACTTACATAGTTGATCTGTTTCATAAGCTTTTACTTTTCTAACATAAGTTTCATCATCGTAGCGGCAGAATAAGCCACGGGAGTACCGGGGCCGAAGATTGCCGCAACTCCTGCCTTGTAGAGGAAGTCATAGTCCTGGGTGGGGATTACACCACCGGCAACGACCATAATGTCCTCGCGTCCGAGTTTGCGGAGTTCTTCGATGAGCTGGGGAATGAGTGTCTTGTGACCTGCGGCAAGCGAGGATGCACCAACGATATGCACGTCATTCTCGACGGCTGCGCGTGCGGCCTCTTCCGGAGTCTGGAAGAGAGGTCCCATATCCACGTCATATCCGCAGTCGGCGTAACCTGTGGCTACGACCTTTGCACCGCGGTCGTGTCCGTCCTGTCCCATCTTGGCGATGAAGATACGGGGACGACGTCCTTCTTTCTTTGCGAATTCGTCTGTAAGGCGGACAGCTT
>JAKSJG010000084.1 GCA_024398365.1 Bacteroidales bacterium
GCCTCAGGATACGCGTCGGAGTAGTTCGGCACGCTGCGGAGCATATTCTCCGCATAGCTCTTGAGCAACGGCAGCTCGTAAATGAGGGAAGAGTCGAACTTGATGTCGGCATTGTTCTCGAAAGGCACGATGTTGCGGTTCTCGGCCTCAATCACCTTCGGCCAGCGGAGTATGGTCTCCGCAGGAGAAGTGCCCCTGAAGTGGAAATCCCTGACCATGCGGCGCAGCAGACGTGTGTCATAGAGTGTGTCGCCTGGCTCCTCGATGGTGAGAGGACGGAGCACCGATGCATATACTTTGTATTTGTACTCGGGGGCAATGCCCGGAGTGAGGTCCGGGTTGAGGCCGTGTATGCCTTCCATCACGATGATGGAACCCTTGCTCATCCTGTATTTGCGGCCTTCGAAGGTGCGTTTTCCGTCGCGGAAATCGTATGAAGGCACGTCTATCTCCTCCCCGTTCATCAGCTGGTTGAGCTGCATGTTGAGGAAAGGCACGTCCATCGCGCCGAGGCACTCGAAGTCATAATCTCCGTTGGCGTCGCGAGGAGTATCTTCGCGGTTGCGGAAATAATTGTCCATATTGATGACCACAGGATTGATGCCTATGGCCTTCAGATGGAGGGCGATGCGCTTGGATGTGGTGGTCTTGCCGCTGCTTGAAGGCCCGGCGATGAGGACGATCTTGGTGTCAATGTTTTTGGCGATCTCATCGGCGATGATGGTAAACTGACGTGCGTGGATTACTTCTGCCATCTGGATAAGACGGCGGCCGGTACCGGCGATAAGGGCGGTATTCAAGGCCTCAACGGTATTCTCCTTGATGGCATTGTACCAGATTTCTTCGTTCTTTAGCATTATAGTATGTCTTTTAAATATTTTCCTGTGTATGATATGCTGCTTTGGGCAACCTGCTCCGGGGTGCCTTCCGCGATGATCGAGCCGCCGCCCTGGCCCCCTTCCGGGCCCATGTCAATGAGATAGTCCACTGACTTGAGCACGTCCTGGTTGTGCTCTATGATGACTACGGTGTTGCCCTGGTCAACGAGTTTCTGAAGCACTCCAAGCAGGACATTGATATCTTCGAAATGAAGGCCCGTGGTAGGCTCGTCCAGCAGATAGAGGGTGTTGCCCGTATCCTTGCGGGAGAGCTCCGCAGAGAGCTTGAGTCTCTGGCTCTCGCCGCCGCTGAGCGTGGTTGACTGCTGCCCGAGGGTGAGATACCCCAGACCCACCTCCTCCATGGTCCTGAGCTTGGATGCTATCCAAGGTACAGGCTCGAAGAATTCCAGGGCCTGCGAGATGGTCATGTCCAGCACGTCGTTGATGCTCTTGCCCTTGTATTTGACGGCCAGGGTGTCGGGCTTGTAGCGCTTGCCGTTGCATTCCTTGCATGTAACGTATGCCGAAGGCAGGAAATGCATCTCCACGGTCTGCACGCCGGCGCCCTTGCAGGCTTCGCAGCGGCCGCCCTTGACGTTGAAGGAGAAACGGCTGGCGTTGAAGCCGCGCACCTTCGCATCAGGAGTCTGGGCGAAGATGTTGCGTATGTCGGTCAGAATGTCGGTATATGTGGCCGGATTGCTGCGCGGAGAGCGTCCGATCGGGCTCTGGTCTATCTCTATGAGCTTGTCGATGTTCTCGAGGCCCTCTATGGAGTCGTACGGCAGAGGGCGCATCTTGGAACGGTAGAACGCGGCGCTGATGACAGGCATCAGGGTCTCGTTGATGAGGGAGGACTTGCCGCTTCCGCTGACTCCGCTGATGCCCACGAGCATGCCCAGAGGCAGCTTCAGGGTCACGTCCTTCAGGTTGTTGCCGCGGGCGCCACGCAGGGTGATGAATTTGCCGTTGCCCTTGCGGCGCACGGCAGGAACGGCAATATTCCTGCTGCCCAGCAGATAAGCTGCGGAAAGGCCGGTGGCTCCGGAGGAAGCCAGATCCTGGGGACGGCCGTTATAGAGTACCTTGCCTCCGTATTCGCCGGCTCCCGGGCCGAGGTCCACGAGCCAGTCGGCATTGAGCATCATGTCCCGGTCGTGCTCCACCACCATGACGGAGTTGCCCTCATCGCGCAGGGCCTTGAGGGAATTGATGAGCTTGATATTGTCGCGCTGATGCAGACCGATGCTCGGCTCGTCAAGGATATAGAGCACTCCCACCAGCTTGGAACCTATCTGGGTAGCAAGTCTGATGCGCTGGCTCTCGCCGCCGCTGAGCGAGCGCGTGCTGCGGCTCAGGCTGAGATAGTCGAGACCCACGTCCAGGAGGAAGCCTATGCGCGAGACGAGTTCCTTGATGATGTCAGCGGCAATGGCATTCTGCCTGCGGGAAAGGCGTTCAGGAAGGGCCTTCACCCATTCGTACAGCTCGCTGATGCTCATGTCGGACACCTGGGAGATGTCCTTGCCGTCTATCTTGAAGCATAATGATTCCTTCTTGAGCCTGGTACCGCCGCAGAGCGGGCAGACCATCTCATCCACGAACATGTCCTTCTTGGTGAGTACACGGTCGCTTTCGTCCCCCGTAGGGGATATCATGGAGATGACGCCCGGGAAGGTGGACATCTCCATATCGGAGCCGGAGCCTATGCGTATGAGCTCGTCAGAGCCGTAGAGCAGATGGTTCATCGCCTCCTCGGGAATGTTTTCTATAGGGTCGTAGAGTGAAAAGCCATATTTGTGCGCAAGGGCGTCCAGATAGCGGAATGTGCTGTTGTCCCTGTGAGGGCCGACAGGAGCGAGACCGCCTTCGGCTATGCTGCGCTTGCGGTCCGGGATGATCCTGTCTATGTCCACGCTGGCAATGGTGCCGAGGCCGTGGCATTTAGGGCAGGCGCCCTGGGGTGAATTGAAGGAGAAGGTGAAAGGTGCCGGCACATCGAAGGACATGCCTGTATCAGGACAGGCAAGGTTGCGGCTGAAATACATCATGCTGTCATCGTCCAGGGAATATACGGCCATCGAGCCCTTGCCCTGGTTGAGCGCTGTCACCACGGATTCGCGTATGCGCTTGCGGTCATCGGCGGCAGGGACTATCTTGTCTATCACAAGTTCGATGAAATGTATCTTGTATCTGTCGAGCGGCCTCACGTCGCTCAAATAACGCACTTCTGAATCGATTCTGACCTGGCTGTAACCCTTCTTCACCAACTGCTCGAAAAGTTCCTTATAATGGCCTTTACGGCCCTTTACGAGAGGGGAAAGCAGCATTACCTTGCGGCCCTCGAATTTCTCAAGCAGCAGATCGACGATCTGGTCATCTGTATAGCGTACCATCTCCGCCCCGGTCACCGGTGAAAAAGCCTGGGAGGCACGGGCGTAGAGAAGGCGGAAGAAGTCATAGATCTCCGTTATCGTGCCGACGGTCGAGCGCGGGCTGCGTCCGGTAGTCTTCTGCTCTATGGCAATGATCGGGCTGAGGCCCTTGATGTCCTCGATGTCAGGACGGGAAAGTATGCCCATGTACTGACGCGCATAGGCGGAAAGCGTCTCCATATAGCGGCGCTGTCCCTCGGCATATATGGTATCGAAGGCCAGGGAGGACTTGCCGCTGCCGGAAAGGCCGGTGACCACGACAAGGCTGTCCCTCGGGATATCGATATCGATATTCTTGAGGTTGTGAACCTTGGCGCCCCGTATCTGAATATAGCTTTTCTCCATTGTCAGCGGACGGATTTGAGATATGGATTGGAGGCCGTCTCATCCTTGATGGTGGTGGGATAGCCGTGCCCCGGGAGCACAGCCGTTTCCGGAGGAAGCACAGCCAGCCTTGTGGAAATGCTGCGCATGATGGCGGATGAATCACCGCCCGGAAGGTCGGTGCGCCCTATGCCGCCGGCAAAGAGAGTGTCACCGCTGAAAAGTATGCCTCCTGCGGAGCAGCGGTAGCAGACGCTGCCGGCGGAATGTCCGGGAGTGTGCAGGACCTCGAACTGCATGTTGCCGGCTGCCAGCTTATCGCCGTCGCAAACCTGCGTGAAATGGCATGAGAGCGGCGTGAAATCCAGCCCCAGGCCGCCTGCCATATCCGGTGCCATCTCCGTCTGGCATATGTCCGCGCCATGGATATTGACTACAGGGTGCCACAGCTCCACGCACCGGGAAAGACCGAATACATGGTCGAAATGGCCGTGTGTCAAGAGTATCCTGACCGGGCGGAGACCCTTCTCGGAGACAAAGTCTGAAAGACGGGAGAACTCCCTGTCATCATAACAGCCTGGATCCACGATCACGCAGTCCGAGGTCTCATCCCAGATGACATAGCAGCATTCCCGAAGAGGGTTGAAATAGAACAGCTTTATCTCCATCAATTCGTTATTTTATTACAAATTTA
>JAKSJG010000085.1 GCA_024398365.1 Bacteroidales bacterium
CCGTTGTGTCCGCGTATCCACTGGAAGCGGACCGTATGCTTGCGGTACACCGCGAGGAATCTCGTCCAGAGATCCGCATTGGCCTTCTTTGCAAAGCCCTTGCGCTCCCAGCCGAAGACCCAGCCTTTCTCGACCGCATCCACCACGTATGAGGAATCGCTCCATACTGTGACGTCCGCGTGCTCCCACTTGATGGCTTCAAGGCCGGTGATGACCGCCAGAAGCTCCATGCGGTTGTTGGTCGTGCTGGCGTAGCCGTCGCTGATTTCCTTCTCGTAATCTCCGCAACGCAGAATCACACCGAACCCGCCCGGTCCGGGATTACCGGAGCAGGCGCCGTCCGTAAACAATGAAATAGGCTGTCTGGCCACTATTCAGGCATTATGGTCTTCTCGTACCGCGGACCTTCGAAATGCTTGATCTCGAGAGGATTCTTGCTCATCTCGTCGTATCTGCGGCGGTTGTTGACAATGTCGAGAGCGCGGTAGATGGCCGCGATCATAGGCCCCGGATGAGCCACGCCCTTGCCTGCGATATCGAAAGCGGTACCGTGGTCAGGGGAGGTGCGCACTATAGGCAGGCCTGCTGAGAAATTCACACCGTCGTCGAATGCCAGAGCCTTGAACGGGATGAGTCCCTGATCGTGGTACATCGCCAGCACGGCGTCGAACTTGTTCTGCAGGTTGGTGCTGAAGAATCCGTCCGGTGCATAAGGACCGAATGCCAGAATGCCTTCTGTGTGTGCGGCCTCGATGGCTGGGATGATCTGTTCGATTTCCTCGCTGCCGAGGGTGCCGCTGTCGCCTGCATGAGGGTTGAGGCCGAGCACTGCAATCTTGGGCCGTATGGCTCCGAAATCGCGGATGAGCGTCTGGTTCATCAGTCTGAGCTTCTCCACGATGCGGTCCTTGCTGATGGCCTGGGTCACCTTCGAGATAGGGAGGTGGTTGGTCAGGATGCCGACCTTGATATGGTCATTGCAGAGCAGCAGCATACCGTCCTTGGAATTGAACTGCTTGGTCAGATATTCGGTATGGCCCGGATAATTGAAGTTGACGTCATTGGCCGTGTGCTTGTTGAACGGCGCTGTGACGAGTGCGTCGATGTCACCTGCCTTGAGGTCATTGACAGCAGCCTCGAGCGCCATCACGGCGGCTTTCGCGCCGTCGCTGGTCGGCTGGCCGATCTCTATGGCCATGTTGTCCGGCACTGCGTTGATGATGTTGATGCGCTTTGGCCTGGCGTCCTTCGCGCTGTTGATTATATTGGTGGCGAGCTGCTCCGTCTCAGGAACGAGCTTGCGGTATATTCCGAAAAATCTTGAGGAACCGTAGAGGATAGGGATGCACGAATCCAGCATCCTGACGTCTGCCAATGCTTTGATAATAACTTCGTAACCGATACTGTTGGTGTCCCCCTGGGTGATGCCCAGCACTATTTTCTTGTCCATAATGTTTTGGTGTCAGTTTTGCAAAGATAATAAATTGTGCTAAATTTGCTTTCCTAAATAATAAAGATAAGTTTAGTATAACCAATAAAAACAAAATTGAAATGAAAAAGTTTTTTGTAGCTATCGTTGCTGCCGTTATCGCATTCGGCGCAACTTCAACAACAGCTTCAGCACAGAAGAAACTTGCTGACAACTTCATGAACGTAGGTATCCATACAGGTGCTCTCGGAGAAGGCGCACTCGGCCTCGGTGTAAACTTTGACTTCAACGCCGGCAACTGGAGAGGCCGTCTCCTCATCGACGGTGCAAACCTCTTCAATGACGCTCCTGCAGTAATCGCTCCTGCAGTTGATTTCCACTACCTCGTTCCTGTAGTAGGTGGTCTCGACGTATATCCTATCGTCGGTGTCAACGGTTGGATCTCAACAGACAAGAACGCTCCGTTCAACCTCGGTACAGACCTCGGTCTCGGTATCGAATACCGCTTCACTGATGCTTTCTCACTCTTCGCAGAAGGTAAGTGGCAGTACATGATCCTCGAGGCTGGCAAGCACTACACAGCTATCTTCGGTTGCACATTCGCTCTCTAGTATATAGCGCACAACCATACAAAATCCCGGGCTCCCACGAGTCCGGGATTTTTTTATTACATTTGCATTATATGGCCACGGTACTTGAAAGCGACATAAAATACCTTCCCGGAGTGGGGCCGAAGAGGGCCGAACTCCTGCAGAAGGAACTGGGCATATCCACATTCGCGGATCTGCTCTATACCTTTCCGTTCCGTTATGTTGACAGGTCGAGATACTATTCGATACGCGAGATAGACTCCACCAACGCGTACATCCAGCTGCGTGGCCGCATCGTCAGAATGCAGATGGTGGGCGAACACAAGGGCAAGCGTCTCATAGCCGTGCTCAACGACGGTACAGGCTGCATCGACCTTGTATTCTTCCAGGGCGTCAAATGGATCCAGGAAAAGCTGAAAGTAGGGCAGGAGTACGTCGTGTTCGGCAAGCCGACCATCTTCAATCAGGGCTACAATATGGTGCACCCGGAGGTGGACCTTGCCACAGAAGACAAACTCAACTCCATAAGCGCCCTGATGGGCGTCTATTCCAGCACGGAGAAACTGCATACCAGCGGCCTCGGCAACAAGGCCTTCGCCAAGCTGCAGGCCACCCTGCTGGACAAGGTGCTGCCCTCCGTGGAGGAGACTCTGCCGCAGTATGTCATTGACCGCAAGCGGCTCTGCCCGCTCAAGTATGCCCTCAGGAACATACATTTCCCGGAAAGCGTGCAGGCCCTCTCAAAAGCCCAGGAAAGGCTGAAGTTCGAGGAACTCTTCTACCTGCAGCTCTCCCTGCTCAAGCAGAAACTCGTCCGCACCAACGGATCGCAGGGCGTCGTGTTCAAGACCATAGGCTCGGCATTCAACAATACTTACCGCAACATCCCGTTCCCGCTCACAGGGGCGCAGAAGCGCGTGCTGCACGAGATACGCGCCGACGTGGGCTCCGGGCGTCAGATGAACCGCCTGCTGCAGGGCGACGTGGGCAGCGGCAAGACACTGGTGGCCATACTCTCCGCGATGATGGCGGTGGACAACGGCTGCCAGGCCTGCATCATGGCCCCGACCGAAGTGCTCGCCACCCAGCATTACAACGGAGTCTTCAAGTACCTTGAAAATACCGGCGTCAACGTGGCTCTGCTGACCGGCAGCACCAAGACCGCCGAGCGCCGCAGGATACACGAAGGCCTCGAGAACGGCACCATACACATCATATTCGGCACTCATGCCCTGATAGAGGACACGGTCAAGTTCCACAACCTGGGAATGGCCGTCATTGACGAGCAGCACCGTTTCGGCGTGGAGCAGCGCGCGAAGCTCTGGTCCAAGGCCGCCATACCTCCGCATGTGCTGGTGATGACCGCGACGCCTATCCCGCGCACGCTGGCCATGACCCTTTACGGCGATCTGGACGTCTCCGTGCTGGACGAACTTCCGCCGGGCCGCAAGCCTATACAGACCGTGCACTGGACCGAGACCCAGCGCGGCCAGCTCTACCGCTTCATGAAGGAGCAGATACGCGCGGGCCGTCAGGTCTTCATCGTATATCCTCTCATCAAGGAATCCGAGACCATGGACTACAAGAACCTGGAGGAAGGATACATGGCCATCACTGAGGAATTCGAGTCGCCGGAGTTTGTCACCGCCGTGGTGCACGGCAAGCAGAAGCCTGAAAACAAGGCTTTCGACATGGACCTTTTCGTCAGGGGCAAGGCACACATACTCGTGGCCACCTCCGTCATCGAGGTCGGTGTTGACGTGCCGAATGCTTCCGTGATGGTGATTGAGAGCGCAGAGCGTTTCGGACTCTCGCAGCTCCATCAGCTTCGCGGCAGGGTGGGACGTGGCGCCGAGAAGTCCTATTGCATACTTATGACGGGATATCAGCTGAGCAGCGAATCCCGCAAGCGCATCGACCTGATGTGCCAGACCAATGACGGCTTCGAACTAGCTGAGGCCGATCTCAAGATGCGCGGTCCGGGTGATTTCGAAGGCACGCGCCAGAGCGGTCTGGCCTTCGACCTGCATATCGCCGACCTGGCGAAAGACTCCCCGATACTCGAAGAAGTCCGCCGTCTCGGCGAAGAGATACTCGAGGCAGACCCTTATCTGGAAGCGCGTGAAAACGCCATCATCGCCCGCAAGCTCCGTGACGCCCGCCTGGAGATAAAGGATTATTCCAATATCAGCTGAGACTTGGCGTCTTTTGTTCTTCAGACGCCTCCCCCTGACCGCCTATTCAGCTTTCGGTCCGAAAGGGACGAGCGCCGCGCCTGCGGCATTGCCTGTGA
>JAKSJG010000086.1 GCA_024398365.1 Bacteroidales bacterium
TACACCTTCATCAACTTCACCCGCGACATCGGCAAGCTCATCACCGTCAACTACATGATGTCCAAGGATTCCGTCAAGAAGCGTCTCAGCCGCGAATCATCCGAGGGCATGTCCTTCACCGAATTCACATACCAGCTCCTCCAGGGCTACGACTTCCTCTATCTCTACGAGAAGGAAGGCGTGAAGCTCCAGCTCGGCGGCGCTGACCAGTGGGGAAACATCACCACCGGTACCGAACTCATCCGCCGCAAGCTCGGCGGCGAGGCATACGCCCTCACCTGCCCGCTGATCACCAAGGCCGACGGCGGCAAATTCGGCAAGACCGAAAAGGGCAACATCTGGCTCGACCCTGAGCGCACAAGCCCTTACCAGTTCTACCAGTTCTGGCTCAACGTATCCGACGAGGATGCCGAGCGCTACATCAAGATCTTCACAATGCTCGACCGCGAGACCATCGAGAACGCAATCGCAGAGCACAAGGAATGCCCTGAACGCCGCGTCCTCCAGAAACTCCTCGCCAGGGAAGTGACCGTCATGGTTCACGGCCAGGAAGAGTACGACAAGGCCATTTCAGCCTCCGAGATGCTTTTCGGCAAGGGTACTGCAGAGGCTCTGAAGGCCCTCGACGAGAAGACCTTCCTCTCAGTATTCGACGGCGTGCCGCAGTTCAGCATCGCCAGGGATTCCCTTCCTTGCGACATCATCGAGACCCTCGCCGTGGCCACAGCAGTATTCCCTTCCAAGGGAGAATGCCGCAAGCTGATCCAGGGCGGCGGACTGAGCATCAACAAGGAAAAGGTGACCGACGCGGCAAGGCAGCTCAGCGCTGATGACCTGCTCGACGGCAAATACATCCTCGTGCAGAAGGGCAAGAAGAACTATTACATCCTCAACGTACAGTAATATGCCTGACAGTGAAAATACACGTCAGCTCAAGGTCGCGAGGGAGATCCAGCGCGACCTTGCTGAGCTGATACGCAGCCGCGGAATGGCTGCATTCGACGGTGCGATGGTCACCGTCAGCGGAGTCAAGATGACCCCGGACCTCTCCATCGCGAAGGTCTATGTCAGCATCTTCCCTTTCGACAAGGCGGAGAAGGTGATGGGACTGCTCGAGGAGAACAACCGCAGGCTGCGCGGAGAGCTTGGACGCCTGGTGGCGAAACAGCTCCGCATCGTGCCTGAACTGGCATTCTACCTCGACGATTCCCTCGACTACGTGGAGCATATCGACGAACTCCTGAAGAAATAATGGACCTTTCGGGATTCATAGCAAGGCGCTACCTCATAGCCAGAAAGTCGCACAATGTCATAAACATCATCTCAGGCATTTCTGCGGCCGGCATCGCCATAGGTTGCGCCGCGCTTGTCATAATCCTGTCCATCTACAACGGATTTGACGGCATAGTTCGTTCATTCAACAATACCTATACCCCTGACCTGCTGGTGACGCCCGCCACCGGCAAGGTCTTCGTGCCTGACAGCGCCACATTTGCCGCCATAGGCGGCCAGGAAGGCATCAGGACGGTATGCGGCGTGCTGGAGGAGAACGTCTATCTCAAGTACGGCGACCGCAATGCCGTGGCCACGGCCAAGGGCGTGGACTCCGTCTATGCCTCCGTCACCGGGCTGAAGGATTACCTGACCGAAGGCGAATTCGAACTGCAGTACAACGCCCTCAAGGAGGCCGTCATAGGCAGGACGCTGGCGATGGAGCTGGGCCTGAGCACAAGCTTCCTAACCCCGCTGGAGGTCTGGTTCCCGTCCCGCAACGAGGAAGTGAACCTGCTCGATCCTCTGGCCTCCCTGCGCAAAGAGGACCTTTTCCCGTCAGGAGTCGTGTCGCTCGAACAGGGATTTGACAAGAAATACATCTTCATTCCTCTGTCATCCCTCCGCAGCCTGCTGGAATACGACAAGGAAGTCTCAGCCATGGAACTCTACGCAGAGGAAGGATATGTCGGGGAGAACGGAGTGGTGCTCGGATCTCTGCAGAAAAAGATTGAGAAGCAGCTCGGGGACGGCTTCAAGGTACGCAACCGCCGCCAGCAGAACGAGGTGCTCTACAAGATGCTCTCCTACGAGAAGATCGCCATCTACCTGATTCTGCTCTTCGTGATGGTAATCATCTCCTTCAACATACTGGGCTCCCTCTCGATGCTGGTCATCGAGAAACAGGACGACATGAAGATACTCGAGGCCATGGGCGCCCCGGAGAAGCTTACGCGCAAGATATTCATCAAGGAAAGTTTCCTGATATCGCTGCTGGGCATAGTCATCGGCCTGGCTGTCGGCCTGCTGGTCTGCTGGCTGCAGCAGCGCTTCGGTCTGGTCAAGATGCCGGGCAATTTCGTCATCGACGCCTACCCTGTGGTCGTCAAGTGGACCGACATCCTCCTGACCGTACTCGGCGTCGGCCTCATCGGCTACATCACCGCCATATTGGCCGGTCGCGAGCGGTGTTCACAGCGGGCATGTTGATGCCCGCGGCCCGAGCAGCAGGGCTTCAGCCCGCCGGACGCGAGCGGTGTTCACAGCGGGCATGTTGATGCCCGCGGCCTTTTGCTGACTGATTTCGTGCACAAAAAACGAGAAAATGTGCAGGGATTGCTGTCATCGGACCATTTCCTGCACAAAAAATCGTTTTTTGTGCAGGAAATGGCATGCAGAGCTTAATCGCTGCACAAAATCGGCATTTTTGTGCATGTGAGTGTGGGCTTAGGAGCTGACGGCGGACTTGGCCGGAAGCGTCAACAAATTACGCGGTCGCGAGCGGTCGTGAGGGGGTTCACAGCAGACATAGTATGTCTGCGTCCCCGAGCAGCACAGCGGGCATGTTGATGCCCGCGGCCCGAGCAGCAGGGCTTTAGCCCGCCGGACGCGAGACAGAATAATCAATTACTTGACGTGAGTGCCGATGAAGAGCAGGCCCGGGCAGGACTGCTCGACTATGGCATAGACGAACGGGCGGTCGGCGATGAAGTACTGCAGGTCCTCCGGACCGGCGCTGGTGCATTTCATCATGCCGATGGTCACAGCCGCGGCCTCGGTACCCTTCGCATTGACGTCAATTGCGGTCTTCTGTATGATGTCGCTGACATAGAGGCTTTCAGCGCTGCACATACGGCTGAAGTCGGCGGCAGCGGAGAACGGCAGCACCATTCCCAGGCGGCCGAGGGCGGCCTTGAAATTGTCAGCCATCCTGTATTCGCTCTTGAAGGTCGGTATGCGGAACTCCACCCTGGCCGAGCTCAGCGAATTGCGCCATGAGTTCCATTTGTCGGCGCTGAGCGACTTGACGAAAGCGTTGAAATCCGTGCCTTCCGCCGGCAGTACGATTATCATATTGAAGGCTCCGTTGCCGTAAGGCAGGGAAATGACGGACACATCCTTGCTGAAATATGACTGCACGCTCTTTGTGCCTGAGAAGGACTTCACGGACGCGGTGGAACCGCTGATGCTGCGGAACTCCATGTCGCTGCCGTCAAAAGGACCGCCCTGCCAGGTGCCCTTGAAATACAGGGCGTTGGCAAGCACTACGCGGATCATTGGATCCACGTCGTCCAGTATCTTCTTTATCATGCCGTTGGTATTGTCCGAGCACCACTTGTTGATGGTCTTGACAGAGGAGCTTTTGCTGAAGTCGAGATTGTCCACCTTTGCCTTGTAATACTGCTTCACCTCGCTGACGTATTCGCTGCGTATATCCAGGCCTTCCGCAGCCCAGACAGCATTGGCAACCGCGAGCTTTGTACCCTTGTCGGCCTTGAGCAGGGCATCCACCATCGTACAGTAGTACGAGCCGATCTGCTCGGAGGTGAAGCCCTCGAACCCGAGCGCGGAGGCCATCTGAGCGTAGGTGTCACCATCGGCGCCGGATGCGATCAGGGAGAGGCACAGCGACGCGCTGAAAGGCGAGATCATCACATTGCCGTTCTCCTGCGAGGCAATGTCGCTGAACAAATCTATACCGAAATCCAGCTCTTTGGCTGCGACTTCTTCCTGAGCGCGCGTAAGCACTACAGGCACGTATTCATCATTGCTCCTGTTGCTGTCAAACAGACCTCCGTCGCAGGAGGAAAGACCGGCAACAAGTGCCGCGGCGGCAAGTATCATATTTCTCATATCCGTATTGTTTACCGCACGAAGTTAGCAATAAATTCAAAA
>JAKSJG010000087.1 GCA_024398365.1 Bacteroidales bacterium
GGATACCTCCGTCTTCTCGGAATGTTTTCTGATATGCAAGTTCACCTGCGAATGTATTGTATTTGTTAACTCTGGCCGTTGGCTCAAGCATCTCCATTGTCTTCTCAAGTGCGGTGTTCCAAAAGGTTTCCGTGATATCAAAGTCACTTGCAACATTCTGGAGATTTGTCCATCCTGAAATGGTGATCAGATTGAGAGAATCCGGTTCATAACTGGATTCAAGGGAGAATGATCCTATTGAGTATTTCGAGTCTTCCGTGAAATCCAGGGCCTGATAATGATTGTCTTCACTGACAAAGTTTTCTATGTCCGTACGACCATATATCCTTGGATTAGGGAAATATGTTCCGCTTGCATTTGCACTGACTGTGAATTTTCCGAAATTCGCGTTCATATATCCACTGCCGTTGACCGTACCGAGAGTGCTGGCACCCGCATTGACAGATCCGTTGTAACCGGACTTCAACCGTTTTGACAGTACTATATTTATTACCCCGCCAATCCCTTCTGCATCATATTTTACCGGCGGATTTGTGATCACCTGAATCTCCTTTATAGAAGAGGCGGGAAGGGTCTTTATAAGCTGGTTGAAGTTTCTTGCAAGCAGACCAGTTGAACGTCCGTTGACGAGTACCTTGTAATCCTTGCTTCCGTTCATCAACACTTCATCATCACCATTTATGCTCAGCATAGGTATGTTTCGTATGATGTCAATGAGGTTGCTGCCCTCGGTCATCGGATCGGCTTCCACGTTATAGGTCAGCTTGTCTGCATCTGTGGTAATCAGGTCACGTTTTGATGAGACGGTCGCTTCTTTCAACTGCTCCACCTTGCCGAGAGAATCAGCCAGTGCGGTATCTGGGACTTGTGCCATCGATGCTACCGTTGCTAACAAAGCAGATAAAGTGAGAATGAATGATTTTTTGTACATAACTATTCGGTTGTTTTGCTTTAACAAAATTAGCCGGAGAAAGTTTTACATGTACAAATACAATAAAAAATATCAGCCGATATGTGGCTGATATTCAATAGATTTATTAAAACTTACTTGCAGTCAACTTATGAAAGTTTTACATCAGCGTTCTGTCTGCAGGAGAAGCTCGCGGAGGTATATGCTGATGTTTGTGTCATGCTCATCAAGACCAAGCCTCTGACGGATCTCATGGCTGATGATGTAATGACGTTTCTTTTGGATATATTCGCCGATATCTTTTCCCTTGAGACCTAGAGTATACAGGCAGCAATATCCTATTTCCCAATCGGTAAGTCCCTTGTTCGCAAGATATGAAGTGAACTTGGGGTGGTTCTCATCGAAGATAATTTTTGTGGAACGCAGAAATTCTTCTCGATCGGCCATCATCACGTCCAGCTCTTCCTCGCTGCTACGGAACAGCTTCTCGTCGGACGAAATCCTTGATGCTATTATTTTATCAAGCACGGCTAGACGTTCACGAATAATTGCCATTGCCTTGTCGTCAGGCTTCGCTTTTAGTTTCTTTACAACGATACGGATGATGAAAAGCAGGACAACAAGAGCAAGCAGCGATATGACCACAACTTCTCTTATGCGGTTATCTTTTTCAACAATGGCTAACTTATCGGAATACCTTTCCTCAATAATGCGAGAATTCTGGATTTTTAGCGTGTCTGAAGTAGCAAGTATGCTTGCATTCTCGTTGATCTTATTCAAACATTCACGGGCTTTCTGTGCGTTTTCCTCGTCTCCAATTGCAGAATAATAATCCAAAGCTATACTGATGATGCTGTCGTTGTAGACTTCTATGCCGCATTTTTCAAGGGCCTGGGAATAAAGCAATGCATGACGAGCCTTAAGTTCCGGAGTAGCCAGCATCCTCCTATCCAGAGAATCCAATACCACAAAAGCACTATCAGGAGCTGTTTCCAGACACATTTCAGCCTTGTCCAGAAGCGGATACACAGAACTCGTGTGCCCACAGGACCACAAGCACAAGGATAGAACTATCCCGAATATATAATTCTCAAAGTTTCGCATCCATCAGGAAGTAGTTTGTGCAAATATACTACATTTGTCACATTGGGCAAGGATAACAACTAATAGGGACATAGCCCCCCAGTACTATTTGAAGACGAAAAACTTCTGCCAGCCAACAGCCCATCCTTTAATCGCAATATTCATCACATAAAGATATATAACTGCGAGTAACTTTATTTGCAGATTTACCAACCAAATTGGGATACTTTTTGGGATATTATTATACAAAAATGCCTCACACGCTAGTGTGAGGCATTTTTTGCGGAGAGGACGAGATTCGAACTCGTGGTACCCTAATCGAGTACGTCAGTTTAGCAAACTGGTGGTTTCAGCCACTCACCCACCTCTCCGGGAGAGCTGACTGACCAATCGGTCAAACAGGACTACAAAGATATAGTTTTTTCCAATAATCAAAAAAAATTATTGTCAATATCGGGTTGGGCGATTAAAAAACTCAACATTTTTTTGCGAATTCAAAAAACTGCATTACCTTTGCAATCCGTTTCGGGATGTGGCGCAGTTGGCTAGCGCACTTGCTTTGGGAGCAAGGGGTCCTCCGTTCGAGTCGGAGTATCCCGACACAGAAAGGGCAGCGAGAGATCGCCGCCCTTTATTTTTGTATCCAATGCCCGGATTTACAGCAGGTCGTATTGCTTGTAGCAGCCGTTGAGGAAGGTCCTGATCTCTTCCGCGAGGCTTTCCGGATCATCGACGAAGCGGTTGCCGTATTTGTTCATCATCTTTTTCTCGAAGATCTTCGCTTCCTTGAACATCATTTTCTGGAATGGCTTGAGCAGGACTTTGCGCTGCTTTTCCACGTTGATGATGTCATCCTTTGAGGCCGCCCATCTGTCGGCATAGCGCCAGTAGCGGCAGTCAGGGTAGAATTTGCGGAGCTCGTTGGAGTCTCCGAAATGCTTCTTCTCAGCTTCTTCCCATGATTCGAATCTGTTCCAGCCTTCCGGGGCTTTCTTCAGGCCGAGGTGCCATGGGATGTATGCCTCGATGCAAGGGTGGCCCATTGCGGTCCACATCACGCAGCCGAGCTCTTTCGGCATGTTGCCTCGCAGCTGGAAGATGGTGGAGACCACGGTGCTCTTGCCGCTGATGCTGCCCGTGCCCACATCGTTGGGGTTGTGGAGCGAGAGGGCGTTGATCATCTCCTGGACTGAGACTTTCTTCGCAGGCTTGAATGAGAACGGATGCTCTGCATTCGGATCGGCGTATCCGCCGCGGAAGTAGTCCAGGGCGGCCTTGTGGCGGTAGAGGTTGGTCTTCGCAGTCAGCATTTTCCCGCTGCTGTACGCCTTGCGGAATGAGAATTCCCCGTCCTTGGACGGGTTGTACCAGCCGCGCTGTATGGCGTAGGAGATGATGTCCTTCGAGCCTGCGAAGTTGACGGTGTCGTCGAGATTTACCTTGTCTATGACATAATAGTTTGGTATCAGCATTATCTGGTCGTCGGGTATCCTCTGAGCGACCCAGTGCTTGCCGTTGACCACTGACACTATCCAGCCTTCCTCGGCGTCGGCCAGCAGGTAGGAGCGTCCGCTGTCCCCGTAGCCGTATTTCTCCACGAGCTCACCTATGATGTGCATGCCGTCGCGGGCGCTCTGCGCGCGCTTGGCCACCTCCACGCGCAGCCTGTAGAATATGCCGCCGTCTGTCAGCATGGGCTTGTCCTCGCGCGAGCGGCAGTTGTCCGACACCACTGCAACGCCGGTTCGTGTCAGGAATGCATCGCCCGCCCAGAGGGTCGGGAATTCCACCCAGAGGTATTTGTCCGTCGGGTATATGTTGAGCAGCTGCTCGCCGGGGTCGTCCTCATTGTGACCTATGAGCACGTATCCGTCAGTTGTACAATCCTTGCCTGCTATCATTCCGAAGCAGTTGAATCCGTCCTCCGCCTTCAGGGCGCAGAGGCTGCCCAGCAGCAGAACAGCTGCGGTCATAAGTCTTTTCATGCTATTCCAATGTTTTGGCCTTGCTTACGGCAATGCTCCTGCCGTTTTGCCAGGCTATGATACATGCGTCGCTGAATCCTGCCGCCTTGACCTTGCCCAGTGAGGCGCTGGCGTCCTTGTGGGTGCGGAACAGGCCCACGGCATAGAGATATTTGCCGGAAGGCTGCTTGACGTAGAA
>JAKSJG010000088.1 GCA_024398365.1 Bacteroidales bacterium
AGCCATCTGTGCTCCTGCTTGTAATTCAGGTAGCGCAGCCTCATATCGCTTATTTTTCCCTTAACAGACATTCTTTAATGCATATTCTACAAAATTAGTTATTTTTATCGAAAATTTGCAAAAATGAAAACAAGCAGATACAACTATTACCAACCTTCGCTGGGCAATTCCTGGCTCCTGGTCGCACTTTTCGTGGGTGGGTCACTTTTAATGGGCTTCATACTTGGTGCTCTCAAGCTGCTGATACCATCCTCCATTTTTGACTGGCAGAGTCTGTCATACATCCTGTCCTTCGTCATACCTTTCATTTACATCTTCGTGGCATCAGGCAATGAACGCAGCATGGCCCAGTTCACCGGCCTGCAGCCGGTGGCCATCAACAAGCCCGATTTCGGAGACTTCAAGGCCCTGCCATTCTTCCTGCTCCTGATGCTGACCGTAATCGCGCTGGGTGTGGTCATAGAGCCGCTCACCTACTTCATACCCATGCCGGAGGCAGTAAAAAAATTGTTTGAATCCATTTTCAACAATTCCTCAACCACCGATCTGGTTCTTTCCACCTGCATACTGGCCCCTCTGTGCGAGGAATTCTTCTGCCGCGGCATGATGACGCGCGGCATGGCTCAGCACGGTTCGGCAAAAAAGGCCATAATCTGGTCCGCAGTCATATTCGCCGTCATCCACATGAACCCGTGGCAGTCCATACCGGCATTTGTCATCGGACTCCTCTTCGGATGGGTATATTACAGGACAGGTTCACTCTGGGCAACCATATTCATGCACTGTGTCAACAACACGATATCGGTAATACTGTCGAAGACCATGCCTGACATGGCCGTGGACAGCAGTTTCATAGATATCCTTCCAACAGGCTGGTACATAGCCCTCTACGCCACATGTCTGGCCATAACCGTTGCAGCCATCATGCTGCTCAACAAGAAAATGCCGAAAAAAGCACTCAAATGAAGAAGAAACTCTACCCTATGATATTCAAGCCCATGCTCCAGGAAAGAGTGTGGGGAAGTGACCGTCTGGTCAAGGAATTCGGCAAGGAACTGCCTGAAGGATGCGAAGGCAAGGCCATAGGCGAATCCTGGGAGATCTCGGCCATGGGCGAAGGCCGCAACAGCGAGGTGGCCAACGGCTATCTCGCCGAGAACACCCTCGACGACATACTCGAGACCTATCTCGGAGACCTCGTGGGAGACAATGTATTCGACTACTACAACATGCAGTTCCCTCTGCTCGTCAAGATACTCGACGTGCAGGACAGGCTGTCCGTGCAGGTGCATCCTGACGACAATACCGCCTTCGAACGCTTCGAGAGCTTCGGCAAGACCGAATGCTGGTATGTGATGGAGGCATCCGAGGATGCGAAGATATACATGGGATTCAAGCGTGAAGTCGAAGCGGGGGAATTCTACCTCAAATGCAAGGACGGCAGCGTGGAGGAACTGCTCAACGTATATCACCCGCAGGCAGGTGAAGCCTTTTTCATCCCTGCCGGCACGGTGCACGCCTGCGGCGGCGGACTGGTCATCGCAGAGGTCCAGGAACCGTCAGACATTACATTCAGACTCTACGACTGGGGCCGCGAGAACGATCCGAAGACCGCAAGGCAGATGTTCCTCGACGAGGCCATAGACTGCATAGACTACCATCCTTACGATGATGCGAAATACCACACCCTCAAGTCCGACAAGTCCGTGACCATAGCCGACTGCGAGCAGTTCACAGCCAGCATAGTCAGGCTCAGCGAGCCATGCAGTCTCCAGACCGAGCAGTTCAACAGCTGCATAGCATTCGTCTGCACCGGAGGCCGCGCTTCATTCGGCGCCGCAGGCGCCCAATATGAGATCGGACGCAGCGGCAGCATACTCATCCCGGCGGACGTGGATGAATTCAGCATCTCACCTCTGGAACAGGGCACGACACTGCTCGAGGCACATGTGCGCAAGATAGAGGAAGCGCCTGACGAATACATCAACGAAGGCACGGAAGCCACACTTCCCGGCGAGAAAGAGGATATTGACGAGGAGGACGAGGATGGATACTACAAGAGTTGACAAATTCCTCTGGGCAATCCGCGTCTTCAAGACACGCACCGACGCCACTGACGCCTGCAAGGGCGGCAAGGTGGAGGTCAACGGAGCGGAGGTCAAACCTTCCAGGGAAGTCAAGGCCGGGGACATGATCAATGTACGCAAGGGTGCCGTGCATTATACATACAAGGTCCTCGCCCCTCTCGAGAAGCGCCAGGGCGCAAAGGAAGTGTCCAAATACGCAGAAAATCTCACACCCGAGAGCGAACTGGCAAAACTCCAGGCTCCGGTGGAGACTTTCTTCATAAAGCGTGACCGTGGAATGGGACGTCCGACCAAGAAGGACAGACGTCAGATGGATGAACTTTATTCCTCCTTCTTCGTAGGAGAAGAGGAAGATGATGCCTGATCCGCAACAGGGGAAGCGGCCTTGTTGTACTGCGTCATAGCGCGGTCAATGCCCTCTGTGGCAGCACATTTCACGGCGGAAACAGCTCTCTCCAGGACTTCAGGGAGAACCTTCTTTTCTTCAAGCAGAAGCTCGCCGAGCACATAATCGACCTGCCCGCCGCGGGCGAAGCCGTTGCCTATGCCTACGCGCAGTCTGGCGTAGTCATCGCTGGCCAGGCACAGATCAATATTCTTCAGACCGTTGTGGCCACCGGCGCTGCCCCTCTTGCGCATGCGTATGGTGCCGAAAGGAAGGGCAAGGTCATCCACGACAACCATCAGGTTCTCGCGGGGTATCTTCAGGGTCTGAAGGTAATAATTGACCGCCTTGCCGCTCAGGTTCATATAGGTCGAAGGCTTCAGCAGGACGAACTTGCGTCCCTTGAACGAAACCTCGGCTGTCGCCCCGTAGCGGCCTGTCTTAAATACAGCATTGGATGCCTGAGCCCAGGCATCCAATACCATAAATCCTATATTGTGACGGGTACCTGCATATTCGTCGCCGATATTGCCGAGTCCCGCAACAAGATATGTCATAAGCGTGAGGATTATTCAGCTGCAGCTGCTGCAGATGCGCGGGTAGCGCGAACTGCGCATACGAGTGTACCCTTAGGGGATACGATGTTGATATTGTCGTAGCTGAGGTCCTTGGCGAAGATCTGCTTGCCGATACCCATTGGGGTGATATCGACCTCGAGTTCGTCAGGAAGGTTTGCGATAAGGCCGGAGATGCGGAGCTTGCGAGCTGATACTGCGAGCTTACCACCCTGCTTTACACCTTCTGAGTTACCGACGATCTTGATAGGAACTTCCACGGTAACAGGCTTGTCCTCTGAGAGAGCGAGGAAATCCATGTGGAGAGCCTTGTCAGTTACAGGATGCCACTGAGCTTCCTGAAGCTTTGCGATGAACTTCTTGCCGTCGATGTCGAGATCCACGATGTGTGAGAATGGAGTGTCAGTAAGTTTCTGGAGTTCCTTTGCGTCAAGTGAGAAAAGGATGTTTTCCATACCCTTGCCATAGATGATGCAAGGAACTTTTTCGTCTTTGCGGACGCTCTTCACGTCTGCCTTCCTGCCGGATACCCTGGCGGTACCGTTGAGTGCTAAATGCTTCATTGTGTTTAATTTAAAATGTGTTACTCATCCTGAGACGGGCTCAGGACCCATTGCACCAAAAAGTTTCCTTTTTAGCAGGGCGCAAAGGTAGCAATTATTCCTTTAACTCCAAAAAAATCAG
>JAKSJG010000089.1 GCA_024398365.1 Bacteroidales bacterium
CGGGCGGAGTCGGCGCCGATGACCATCATCCAGGTCGCATAGGCGTCAGCGGTGGTGGCGTCATCTGTGATGACGGTGGCGCTCAGGAGATTGTGCGTCACGGGACGTCCGGTGGCAGGATCTATGGTGTGTGAATATCTGCGGCCGTCCTTGACGTAGAATTTGCGGTAATTGCCCGAGGTCACTATGCCGCAGTCCGTCAGTTCGAGCGTCTCCTCGATCTGCTCCTCGCCCTCCTCCGCACCGAAGACAGGCTTCTCCAGGGCTATGTTCCATTTGCCGCCGCGCGGGCTGAGGCCCTTGCAGACAATCTCGCGCCCCACTTCCACCAGGTAGTCAGTGCATCCGAGACCGCGCAGCGCCTCCGCTATGCAGTCGCAGCTGTATCCCTGTGCTATGGCGTTGAAATTGAGCTTGCAGCGGCTGTCGTCCCTGAACAGGTGGGTGCCGTCAGCCTCCTCTTCGAGGCTGAAATGGTCCATGCCTATGAACTGCATGACGCTGTCGATGGCAGTGTCGCTGATCTTTTTTTCATCGCCTGTGAAACCGAAGCCCCAGAGGTCGAAAAGAGGGGCTGCGGAAGGGTCGAAGGCCCCGCCGCTCTGCTGCCATATCTCCTTTGACCTCTTGAAATTGGCTATGAAATGCCTGTCCAGCGGCAGGTCCTCGCCCGCGTTAAGGCGCGAGAGCAGTGAGCCCTTGTTGTATCCGGAGATGGATGCGTCGATTTCGAGCAGAAGGCTGTCCGCCAGGTTCTGCAGCTGCTCCGCCTTCACGCCTTCAGGTCGTGCGCAGATGATATGCCAGGTGCCGCCCTGAGCGAAACCTTCGAGCCGGCAGTACTGCCCGCCTCTGCCGGAACAGGCTGCCAGGCATAATGCCAATGCTGTGTATGACAGGGCTTGAATTAGCTTTTTCATTTGCTTTGCGGCACGATTATCGAATGCAAAAGTACGCATTATTCGAAAATATTATGCATATTTGCAATTTGTAAATACTATGCTGATGAAGAAGCTTCTCAAAAATATATGCCTGCTCGCTCTCCTTGCACTGCCGCTTCTCGCGTCCTGCAAGGATGATGAGGAAGAAACCGAAACAAAACCTTCGCTTATCGGGTCGGTGACCTTTGACATGCCGGAGTATCTCAGATGCAATGATCTGGTTACGCTTACGGCATCGGGCATCATCTATCCCGAGGGTCCGATAACCTACAAGTGGTATGCTAATGTGATGGATGATGACACTCTTGCCATGACCACCGTGACATTCCGTGTGCCGGACAGCATCGGTACTTTCAACATCTCCGCTTCAGCTCAGTACGAAGGATATTATACCAGCAGCACCACCAGGAGCTTCACCACCGTGGATGTGTCTGCGGAAGGCTCCCTGAAGGGCCTGAAGCATTCTCCGAAGACCATCACGGACAAGCGTGACAGCCAGACATACCAGTATGTCACCATAGGCAGCCTGGACTGGTTTGCCCAGAACCTCGCCTGGGACGGCGCCGGTTCGGCATTCCACGACTCGCCTGCCACCCACAGTCTTTTCGGCCGCATCTATCATTGGGACGAGGCGACAGGCGGAGTGTCCGCCAGCGGCCTTGCAGCCGGTCCGCAGGGCATTTGCCCGGAAGGCTGGAGGATTCCTACCAATGAGGACTGGGCTGATCTTGCAAAGGCCGTCAGCGACGGCGCTGAGATGTCATTTGACGGCAAGTGGGAGGGCCTTGGCGAGAAGCTGTCCGCTGATGCATACTTCAACGGCGCGCGCATGTGGCCATATTCTCCTGATAACGAGCATACCAACACTGTGGGCTGGAATGCCCTTCCGGTAGGCAATACCACCGTTGGATATGAATTCTATGACAATTACGGCAAATACGGCTTCTGGTGGAGCGCGACACAGAAAAACGAGAACCAGGCCTATTTCAGATATATCTATGGCGACATGAACTCATTCCCTATGAGTTCTTCAAGTAAGGCTGACTTCGGCGCATCAGTGCGCTGCGTCAGGGCTGCGGCTCTGTAGCCTTTTCGAAAGCATCCACAATCTTCGATACCAGAGGATGGCGGACTATGTCCTCCTTCCCGAACTCGACTATGCTTATGCCGCGTATGTTGCGCACAAGCTCCATGCCCCTGACAAGGCCTGAATCCTTCTTGTTGGGCAGGTCGATCTGCGTGGCATCTCCTGTGACTATGAATTTGGCATCGGCTCCCATGCGGGTCAGGAACATCTTGAGCTGGCCGAGCGAAGTGTTCTGCGCCTCGTCGAGGATGACGAATGCGCGGTCGAGCGTGCGGCCTCGCATGTATGCCAGAGGGGCGATCTGTATGATGCCGTCCTCCATGAAGGACTGCAGCCTCTTGGCGGGAATCATGTCCTGAAGGGCGTCATACAGCGGTTGGAGATACGGGTCGAGCTTCTCCTTGAGGTCGCCCGGCAGGAATCCCAGCCTCTCGCCGGCCTCCACTGCAGGGCGGGTGAGGATGAGCTTCTTGACTTCGCGGTTCTTCAGCGCGCGCACTGCGAGCGCGATGGCGGTGTAGGTCTTGCCGCTGCCGGCAGGGCCCACGGCGAACAGGAGATCGTTCTTGTAATATTCGCTGACGAGGCGCTTCTGGTTCCTGGTGCGTGCCCTGACAGGCTTGCCGTCATTGCCATAGACTATGATGTTCTCGCTGCCTTCTTCGAGATTGACCATACCTTCCTCAGGATTGCGTGCCGCTGTGACTCCGTCGAAGAGCTCGTCCACGTCATATTCGGTGAGGTTGGGCTTGAGTGCGCTCTTCGCTATCAGTGCCTCTATCTTGGCTCCGAATGCCTCGATGTCTTCGTCCGTGCCTATGAGCGTGAGCTCCGAGCCCCTCGCTATGGCCCTGACTTTCGGGAACCTGCTGGCGAGCAGATTGAAAAGCCTGTTGTTCACTCCGTAAATGTCCACCGGGTCAACGCCCTCAAGTATGATCTTTTTCTCCATCTATGCTTATCTTTGGAATGTAAAGTTACAATTTTTTGAGTTTTTATCTTAACTTTGTGAGGTTATATGCACGATGGCCAGATGAAGACTCTCAAGCTTTTTTCACTTCTCGCTGCAGTCGCTCTGCTCGCAGGCGGATGTGACTTCATCCGCGCATCCCTGGGCAAGCCGACTTCGGCTGACATCCAGGCGATACGCGACAGGATTGCCATGGAGGAGGAAGCGGCGCGCAAGGCGGAGGCCGATTCGATAGCCAATGCGCAGCTCATGGCTCAGGAGCAGGAGAAGGCCCTTCTGTATTCCGGAAATCCTGCAGGGCGGTACAACATCCTGTCGGGTGCTTTCAAGGACTCTGTCAATGCCGTTGCCAGAATGGATGAGATCAGGGCCAAGGGCTATGACGCCCGCCTTCTCCGCATGAGGAGCGGCTATATGGCAGTTATTGTGTTCGTGTCGGATGACAGCGCGGAGGCTTATTCCAGATACAATGAGCTTGCGGCGGATTCCAATTTCGGGTTCGACATATGCATCCACGACGCGAAGGCGGAACTCCAGGCTTATCAGCAATCACAGAACAATTAATACTCATTTATACACAATTCAATGAAAAACACAGCATTTACAGAAAAGCACATAGCCCTCG
>JAKSJG010000009.1 GCA_024398365.1 Bacteroidales bacterium
ATGCGGAGAATATGCTCCGCAGCGTGCCGAACTACTCCGACGCGTATCCTGAGGCTCTCCGCCTGCTTGATTTCATCATGAACAATCTTGCTGCGCTGACTCCGAAGGAGGTCAACATGATCCCGCCGACATCCATCGTCAGGGAATTCATAGGCTCGTCAAGCTTCTCCTATTAATTGCGCAACCAGGCTTCGGGGTTCTGCTTCTGAGTGCCTTTCCATATCTGGAAATGTATCGAAGAGCCCTGCCCGTCAGCCTCGAGATATCCCAGTACCTGGCCGGTCGAAACCTTTTGACCGGCCTTTACTGTAACCCTGCCCAGCTTGCAGTAGAAGGTGAAATACTCACCGTGCTGGACAAGGATGCACTGCCCGTATCCCGGCATCATCACGATCTTGGTGATGCTGCCTTCAAATACGCTGTGGACTTCCGCCCCGCGGGTGGTGCTTATTGTGATGCCGTTGCTTTCCGGCAACTGAATGTTCTTATAGACCGGGTGGAAATGCACGCCGAATTTCTCCGTTATCACGCCGCTGCTGACCGGCCAGCCGAGGCGGCCCTTGTTCTGGGCGAAACTTCCGCTCAGCTTGTCATCCACAGGCAGGTTCCTTGATTTGGACTTCTCCGGAGCCGATTTGGCAGTTTCGGTGCCCGGCTGAGTGGTCTGGGAAGGTTTTTCCTTGGCGAGCCTTTCCCTTTCCTGACGGGCCTTCTCCTGCCTTTCCTTCTCTATGGCAGCGGCAATCATGCGCTGGATCTCGCTGTTGAGCCTTGCCACCTCGCGCTTCTTCTTCGCGAGTTCCTTCCTGTAGCTGTTCTGGTTGCGGGCGATATCCTTGATGACCTTCTGGGATTCCTTTTCTTCCGCCAGAAGCTTGTTGTATTCCTTTTCCCTGTCAGCCTTCATGCTGTTGGTCTGCCGGACTATGGCCTCAAGTTTTGATTTCTCCTCCTCAATCTCCTTGCGCTTCGCCTCAATCTTGATGGCCTGCCCGTTGACCGTGCCGGCGAGGTTCTTCAGATAGCTCAGCCTGCGGTAGCCCTGGCCTATGTCCTCACTTGCCAGCACGTACATGAACCAGACCTTGGTGTCCCTGTTCTTGTATGCATTGTATATCAGCTTGGAATAATAGGCGCTCAGGGTGTCGATTTCAGCCTGAAGCTGCTGTATCTCGGTGTTTTTCTCAGCTATCTGCTTCTCCGTGGCGGAAATCTGCGTGTCCAGGCCGGATATGATGGCCTTGCGGTTTGAAGCCCTCTTCTGGATGAGGGCGAGGTTTGCGCGGGTGGCCTTCTGCTTGGAGTTGAGGTTCTTGAGCTGCTTGTCAATGAAGGAGATTTCCTGCTCGATTTTCTTCTTCTTTTCAGACTGCGCGCTGATATCCTGCGCGAATGCCGCGCAGAATGACAGAAGCAGTGCTGATATGACAAGGCAGAGACGTTTCATCACTTGTTATTGAGCTGTTCCTTGCGCTCCTTGATCCTCTTTTCGATTTTGGCGGCCTCATCGCCTTCCAGCATGGCCCTGCACTGGTTCCAGTAGATGAAGGCGAGGTCGTACTCCTTGAGGGAGTAGAGCACTTCGGCATAATGGTCGAGTATGGTGGCCTGCTCCTTGCCTCCGTAGAGCATGGCGTGCTTGAAGATGGCCTTGGCCTCCACATCGTCGCCCATCAGGTGCAGTATCCACGCATAGGTGTCGAGATATGTCGGGTTGTCCGGCTCCTTCTCGATGGTCTTCTTGCTCATCTCCTTCGCTTTCTTGAGCTTGATCTTGCCGAGGCTCATGTAGTAGGCGTAGTTGTTGAGCGTGAGTATGTTCTCAGGGTCCGCCTTCAATGCCTTGTCGTAGCACTTGAAGGCCTTGCGCACATTGCCTTCCTGGAAATACAGGTCGCCGAGGGAAGGGTAGGCCTGTATGATGGTGGCGCTGTCGCGTGGCGCAGTGGCGGCGAGAGCCTCATAATCCTCGATTGCGGCCTGGTTGTTGCCCTGCTGGCGGAATGCCATGGCCCTTACTATCAGCGGGTCATGGATATCCGGCCATTTCTGGAGCAGGACTGTGGCCACATCGGCTGTACTGTCCCATTTCTCGCAGTAATACAGCATCAGCAGATACTGGAAGCCGATAGGGTAACTTTCCGGATAGATGTTGAAGTTCTGCCTCATGTACTCGATGGCAGCGTCGCTGTCGCCGGATTTGTAATAGTACAGGCTCACGGTATTGTTGAGCACACTGTCGGTGGGATGGGTGTTGTGGGTCTCCACCACCAGACTGTCAACCTCAGGCTTGAACGCCATCACGAACTGCGGCATCTGCATCAGCTGTTCCAGATATGATGTCTTGGTCTGGACTGGCATGACCTCATCCGTCATGAAATGGCGTATGTCCGAGAAATAGTTCTCATACTGTCTCATCTTCTCGAACATGTGGGCCCTGCCGAAATAAGCAGGAGAATAGCCGTTGTCCATATCTATGGCCTCGTTGTACAGCTGCATGGCGAGGCTGTCGCGGTAGCTTGCGCTGTACCAGTCGGCGAGCATTGAAGCCAGACGCGGGGTCTTGCATCCCTTGTAGTATTCTTCGAGGAACTTGTATGATTCTGTCTCGTCACCTCCGTTCTTCTGGCTCAGAAGGTCCATCTCAGTGAGACATAACATCTCGTTCTTGCCACCGATGCGTGTAATCTTGTCCATGGTCGCGATGGCTTTGTCGATGTCCTTCAGCATGAGGTAGTTGTTCGCCGCCATCACGTACAGGTCGGTCTTCTTCGGGTGCTCGGCGATGAGCTCCTCCAGCAGGACTGAGCCGAGCTCCGGCCTTTCGGTCTTCAGATAAAATATCACCAGATCGTACTTGTACCAGTAATTGCCAGGTGCAAGTTCCAGAGCTGTCTTGAGCAGTTTTTCGATCTTCGGGACATCCTGGTGCTGCGTGTCATTCATCAGCAGATTCGCATAATAAAAATATGCGGCATCATTCTGGGGATTGTCCGCTATTTCCTTGAGGAATAGCTTTCCGCCCTCGACGAAATTGTTCTCCTGATAGCACTTCAGGGCGTCAATATATGTGGATGACTGGGCGGATGCCAGTTCAGATGAGGCCAGCAGGCACACAACTGCCGCAAGCGGCAGCATGACTTTCTTCAGTAAAGTTTTCATTCTTATGCAAAAATACATAATTATTGGGAAGCTGAGCAGTATCCCGAACAAAAACTGCACCGAAGCGTGCGGAAGCGCCGCGGCTTATTTGAATCTGAATCTCAGACCGGCCTCAAAACGGGCCTGGAGAGGCTCCGCAGTGCGTATGCTGAGAGGCTGCGGATGGGTGGTGTTGTTGAAATACCAGACTATGCTCGGGTCAAGGTATATGCCCACATTGCGGGTCATCCAGTATTCAACGCCTACGCCTGCCGATGCCGAATACTGAAGGCCCTCCACAGAGCTGTTCTGCACGTTGTTGCCATATACATATCTGGCGTTGAGGCATTTGTCTGCCATCGCACCTACGCTTGCATAGGCATCGAAGCTGCGGTTCTCTATGAAATTGTACTGGAGGTTCACAGGTATTCCCACGTAGTGGAGCTGGCTGTAGGTCTCAGGGTAGAGGACGCCGTTTGACAGGGCGGCATATTTGCTGACGATATACGAATAGCTTGCTCCGATGCCGGCATAGAGACGTTTTCCCAGCGGAATCTTGATCTGGGCACCGAATGAAAGCGGCATGTAGTACTCCGGCTGGTCAACCGGCACGGGCAGTCCGGCTTCCGGATGCAGGCCGCTCTGGGAGCTGGCGTGGGAAGGACCGAGCTCGGCCATGAAACCGTCACCGGCGGCATTGGAAGTCAGATTGGAGGCCAGTGCAAGGAGAGGGGAGCGTCTTGAAGCCTCTTTCTCATCCTCGCGGGCGAGTGCGGCCCAGTCAATGTTCTGAACCGGTTCTGCCACATCCTCTTTTTTAACCGTCTGTGGCGCAGTCTCGCTTATGATTTCCTCAGTGTCAGTGCCGATGGTTCTGTCTTCGTGGAGTTCCTGGGTGTTCCCTGTCTCGGAAAGCTCCTCTTTCGGAGCCGTGGCGATTTTTGCCGGCATGGAAGCCCTTGCCGGAGTGGAGGCCTTTGCGAGCCTGTCTTCGACGCTTCGTATCTGTTCGCGTATCGGCATCACCTCAGTCTCCGTGACTTCCGCCTTCGCAAAGGTATTCTCCTGAACAGCCGGATCATCGGACCTGTCGGAGAGGACCAGCCCGACGGCGAGGCAGGCGGCGGCCGCAGCCACGGCAGCGAAGCTCCTGCGTATCACGCGGGCTCTCTTTCTCCTGGCCAGACCTGCATCCAGCCGGCTCCAGAGATCTTCTCCGGCCTCCCGGGTACATCCGCTGACCTTAGAGCGCAGCAGTTCGTCAAACTCTTTTTCTGTCATATAATTTACAATTTCTTAATTCTTTCCTGAAGCCACACGCGGCCGCGGCTGAGCTGCGAGCGCGATGAGCCTTCCGTAATCCCGAGCGCCTCCGCTATCTCTTGATGCGAATAGCCCTCTATCACGTAGAGGTTGAAAATCGAGCGGAATCCCACCGGCATCTCCATGATCAGCTCCATCAGCTGGTCGGCATTCATCTTCTCCACCACGCCGTGGCTCTCGAATCCGAGGCCCGTCTCCGGCACGTTCTCAATCTCATCGGCATACCTGAGCACGTCATTCTTCCTGATGTACATCAGCGACTCGTTTATGAAAATCCTCCGCATCCATCCCTCGAACGAGCCCTGGGCCCTGTAAGTGCCGATCTTGTCAAATATCGTGAGGAATCCTTCTATCAGGACATCCTGCGCCGTGTCCCTGCTCCCGGTATAACGGGAGCACAGAGCCAGCATCGTCGGGGCATAGCGGTCATACAGGCGTCTCTGCGCCGTGCGGTCACCGCGTATGCATCCTTGGATCAGATCTTTTTCGCTGATCTGGCTGTCCTTGATTTCCGACATTCCGAATTACGTGATATAGATGCAGTTTCCTTCCGGAATGTTGCATCACATAGTGAAATTATTCCCAGGTCAGAGTTCTGCTGAGGTCGTCATTGACAGTGATATGCACCCTCAAAGTGTCCTCCGGGAGCAGTTCCTCAATCATTTCCGGCCATTCTATGAGGCAGAGGCAGCCGCTGTCGAAATACTCGTACAGGCCGATATCCATGGCTTCCGCAAGACGGTTGATGCGGTAGAAATCGAAATGATAGATATAGTTGTCCTCTGCGTCCTTGTATTCGTTGACAATGGTGAAAGTCGGACTCGTCACGATGTCCTGCACTCCCAGATAATTGCACAGGGCGGTCGTGAAAGTGGTCTTGCCGGCCCCCATCGAGCCGTAGAAGGCTATGATTGTCCTGTCTCCCTTCCTCTTGAGGAATTCTTCGGCAGCCCTGCCGAGATCGTCCGTACCTTTGATAGTCAACTCATTCATAATAATTGCTTCTGTCGAGGTTCCTGTACTGCAGGGCCTCGGTGATATTCTGCAAAGATATGAAATTATTTCCCTCAAGGTCCGCAATAGTTCTGGCCAGTTTGAGTATGCGGCTGTAGGCGCGCGCCGACAGGTTGAGCTTCTCTATGGCATTCTTCAGAAATGCCCGCTCCTGTGCGCCGATGCCGCAGTATTTGCGTATCAGGGCGGTGTCCATCTGCGAGTTGGTGAAAATCCCCTCGTCTCTGAAGCGCCTCAGCTGTATCCCCCTGGCCGCGGCCACGCGCGAGGCGATGGCCTCGCTGCACTCCTCATCCCCTTCGGAAGTGAGTTCGTCAGCCGACACGTTGCGCACGAAAATCTGAAGGTCCAGACGGTCCATCATGGGTCCGGAGATGCGCGACATGTAGTTGGCAATCTGCGACGGGGTGCATTTGCAGCGGTCCGTACCGTCCCCGAAGTGGCCGCAGGGGCAGGGGTTCATGGATGCGATGAGCATGAATGAGGAAGGGTAGGTGACCTTGTACCGCGCCCTGGAGATGGTCACTTTGCCGTCTTCCACCGGCTGGCGGAGCGCATCTAAAGTCAGCCTGCTGAACTGCGCGATCTCATCAAGATAGAGCACTCCGTTGTGTGCAAGTGAGATTTCCCCTGGCATTGCGCTGGTGCCGCCGCCTATCATCGAGACCAGGCTGCAGCTGTGGTGCGGCGTGCGGAAGGGCCGGTGCTTCATCAGCCCCATGTGCCCCGCGCTGTTGCCGGACACGGAGTAGATGGTGCTGGTCTCGATGGATTCCTCCCGGCTCATCGCCGGCAGAATGGAGGGCAGGCAGGACGCCATGAGGGACTTCCCGCTGCCCGGACTGCCAACCAGGAGGCATGAGTGTCCGCCGGCCGCCGATATCTCCAGCCCGCGCCGGGCGATCTTCTGTCCTTTTACATTGCGGAAATCAGGCATGCTGGCCTGGCTTTCCTCCTGAGCAGGGCAGGGGTGTACCAGCAGCGCGCTCATGTCGAGGTCATCCGAGAGCACGTCAATCACCTCGGCCAGGGTGGATACCCCGTAAATGTCTATGCCCTCGATGTCGGCCGCCTCCAGGGCGGATTCCCTGGGCAGTATGCAGCCCTTGAAGCCGCATTTCTTGGCGTGGACGGCCACCGGCAGGGCACCTGTCACCGGCCTTATCCTGCCGTCCAGGGCGAGCTCGCCCATTATGATGAAATCCCCGCTGCGAGGTACGAACACCTGCTCCGACACGGCCAGCAGGCCTATGGCGATGGCCAGGTCGAAGGCGGAGCCCTCCTTGCGTATGTCAGCCGGGGCGAGGTTGACCACCATTTTCTTGCCCGGTATCCTGAATCCGTAGCTCAGCAGGGCGGTCGTCACCCTGAGCAGGCTCTCGCGGACGGCGACATCCGGCAGTCCGACAAGTCTCAGACCTATTCCCGTGGACAGGTCGATCTCAACAGTTATGGTTACTGCCTCTATGCCGAGGCAGGTGGCGCAGTATGTCTTGTGAATCATCTTTTTTGCCTGAAATATACTGCCCCGTCCGGGCCTGTGTCAAGCAAAAAAGTGAAACATTGAAAAAAAGACCGGAATTCGGATTTCCGAAAACCGGTCTTTTTCCATTTAGTCGTTGTTCAACTCGGTGATATCCACCTGACTGCGGTGCGAACTGCCGAGCAGCCATTCGCTGTAGTAGTCGGCCATTCGCCAGAAGAAATATTCGTTCATGTCTCCGAATCCGTGTTTCTGGCCCGGCAGAATGAGCAGGTCGAAGCGCTTGTTCGCCCTGATGAGGGCGTCCACCACGCGGATTGTATTTGACGGGCTGACGTTGTCGTCATAGTCACCATGAACAAGCATCAGATGACCCTTGAGGTTCTTTGCGAGCTCCTGGTTGGTCTTGATGCTGTACTTGAATGTGGTGTCGCCCTTTTCGGAGATTGTCTCCTGGACACCGTGGTGGGTCTCGCTCCACCAGCGGTTGTAGATGCTGTTGTCGTGGTTGCCCGCGCAGGATACGGCTACCTTGAAGAAATCAGGGTACTTGAGTATCGCTGCGGTTGACATGAATCCGCCGCCGCTGTGGCCGTGGATGCCGACGCGGTTGATGTCTATGAAGCTGTAGCGTGAAGCCAGCTGCTGGATGGCGTACTTCTGGTCTTCCAAACCGTAGTCGCGGAGATTGCCGTAGCCGTAGTTGTGGTACCACTTCGAGCGGTCAGGGTGTCCGCCGCGGTTGCCGACGGTGATGACGATGAATCCAATCTGTGCGAGGCGGTCCTTGCGGAGGAAGCCCTTGCTCCAGTTCCCGTCATTTCCTTCAACCTGAGGTCCCGGGTAAACATAGTCGAGGATAGGATATCTCTTTGTTGAGTCGAAGTCAAACGGCTTGTACATATATCCGTAGAGGTCTGTGATGCCGTCAGCCGCCTTTACCTTGAACGGGGTAGGGAACTTGTATCCGGCTGCCAGCAGCAGTGAGAAGTCAGCTGTCTCGAGGGCTGTCTTCTTGCCGTTGTTGTCGTAGAGAGCCACCTGAGGGGTGCTGTCCACGCGGGAGAAGCTGTTTACAAAGTATTTGCCGTCCTCGCTGAAAGAGACTGACGCTGAACTGTAGTTGGCGTCGTCGAGCTGCTTCATTCCCTTGCCGTCGAGGCCTATGCGGAAGATGTGTGCGTGGTATGGGTTCTCCTCCTTGTTGACACCCATTGCGAGGAAATATACGACGCGGTTCTTCTCATCCACTGAAAGGACCTTGTCCACGTGGAATGCGCCGTTTGTGATAGGGTTCTTCAGCTTTCCGTCAGCGGAGTAGAGATAGAGCTGGGCCCATCCGGTGCGTTCGCTCCACCAGATGATCTCCTTGCCGTCATTGATGAACTTTACAGGCTGGGTCTCGATATAGGTGTTGAGGCGCTCCTCGATGACAGGAGTGACGCTGAGGTCGGATACGTTCACGGCGCAGACATCGATCCTCTTGAGGTCGCGGCTGTCGCGTTCGATGTAGAACTTGCTGTTGTCACCTGCCCATACTGTCGGCTTCCATTCCTTATAGGTATCCTTGTTTGTGGAAGGCTTGCTGATGATGTCGTTGGTCTGGTCCTTGTATGCGGTGACAGGGACTTCGCGCTTCGATCCGTCCGTGAGGTCAAAGATGAAAATGCCTCTCTTCGGACCCGGCTCGCCCGGCATCTGGTACTTGTAGGTGTTGAGGGTAGGTCTCGGCTCGGAAACGGAATTGATGGTCCAGAGTTCCTTGATATTGCTCATATCGATCCTCGAGGTGACGAAATACCTTGAATCAGGTGACCAGCAGCCGCTTGCCGATGACCTTGCCTTCTTGTCGCTGACCTTCTTGCCGGCGCCTCCCGCGTATGCGATGTCATCAGTCGCGTCGCTTGTGAGCTGATGCTCTACCACGGTCGAATCCTTCTTGTCCTTCATGAGCTTGTGCATGTCCTCGAAGCTCATCCAGTAGAGGTTGTGATTCTTCGTGAAGACTACCTTTGAGCTGTCCGGAGATATCTTCGCCCAGGAAGGGATGGCGGTCTTCTCCTCTTCAGCGGTGACATCCTTCAGCTCCGCGGAGTTGATGTCATACTCGAAGCGGAATACCTTCTTCGCGCCCTTGACCTCTTTCTCGCCCTCCTTCTTCTCCTTAGGCAGGGTGCTCTTTATCTCAAATGAGAAAGTGTCGTCATCCTTGAGTTTGAGCTTCTGGAAAGGGATATGCTGTGCATCAAAAGGATCCTTGATGATCTCGGTCAGCTGCATGGCGAGCTTCTCCATGTCGAAAACAGGTTTCTTGACGCCGGTTGCGGCATCAACGATATAGTACTGTGTGCCGTCCGAAGTTTTCCACTCGTACCAGAATTTGTCGCTGTTTACCATCCACTTCGGGCTGGCGGTGGTGGAAAATACCATCTGGCTGACTTTCTTTGCGGTAAAGCGCGCCGCAAGTTCGTAGTTAGGCTCGCATACGTCCTGGTTCTGTGCCGCTGCGGCGGTGCAGAGCAGTGAGAGGGCGAAGCCTATAAGCAGTGATTTTTTCATAGGTATTTGGTTTGATTTGTGTTTGTCATTGCTTCGGCCATTCCCCGACCTCCATGTCGTGCAGGCGTCCGCCGTCAATGTGGAAGCGCAGCGCCGTCCTGACCTGGTGGAAGCCGAATTTTCCGGCCGCGCCGGGGTTGAGGACCATCATGTCAAGCTTTTTGTCATTCATCACCTTGAGGATGTGGGAATGCCCGCACACGAATATGTCGGGGCGGTAGCCGTATATCATCTGGAGCGCGCGGGAGTCGTACCTGCCGGGATATCCTCCGATGTGTGTCATAAGTATCTTCAGACCTTCCATCTCTATGGTCTGAACGGCGGGATGGACCTCGCGCACGTCATATCCGTCGCAGTTGCCGTGCACCCCGACCACGGGCTTGAAGGCCGCGATGGCGTCAGCGGTCTCGAGATTGCCGAAATCCCCGGCGTGCCAGATGACATCCACCGGCTCAAGGAATTGCCGGAGTGCATCGTCAAAGAGACAGTGGGTGTCGGATATGAGTCCTATGTATGCCATCGAAATGTTATCTATTGCAAAAATACTCATTTATCAGTACCTTTACACAACAATTGAGGCATCTCTTACTATGGGACTTGAACTTTTTTACTCAAGGGGCATCTCCGACGGAGAAAGGACCCTCGACCGCGAGGAGTCCAATCATTGCGTCCGCGTGCTGCGTCACCGCGCTGGTGATGACATTCATGTCATAGACGGCGCAGGCTTCCTGTATGTCTGCACCATAGTGGATGACAATCCCAAGGAGGTGGTCTTCGAGGTGAAGGAATGCATTGAAGGCTACGGCACGCATCCCTATTGGCTCAACATTGCAGTGGCCCCTCCCAAGAACATAGACCGCTTCGAGTGGTTCTCCGAAAAGGCCACCGAGATAGGCGTGGATGAGATCACGCCCCTGTTCGGTGAATATTCGGAGCGCAAGGTGTTCAAGCCGGAGAGGGTGGAGCGCATACTTGTCTCCGCGGCAAAGCAGTCCCACAAGGCGGCGATACCCGTGCTGAACGAGGCTGCCGCCGTGACCGATTTCATCGCTGCGCACAATTCTCCCCAGGAGTTGAGGCTGATCTGCTACTGCGACGAGGTGGAGAGCCTCGGTGCGCGCAAGATCAGTATCAATGAGGCCCTCGCAGCTGCGGCTTCGGGGCAGCGCACCGTCATCATGATAGGCCCGGAGGGGGATTTCTCCAGAGACGAGATAAGCGCCGCCATAGCCGGGGGCTGGCAGCCGGTCGCCCTTGGCGACAGCCGCCTCCGCATCGAGACAGCGGCCCTCACCGCCGTGGCAGCGGTATATCTCAGACATTGCTGACAACAAACTCAATCTATATATGAAATCATTTGGAAAAATTCTGGTACTCGGCCTGGCGTTTGCGGCCGCAATGCCTGCGGCTTCTGCACAGAAGAACCGCGGTTATTACAAGGATGTGTTCATGGACAGCGGAATTCTCCTGACCTCAAGGAAGGATCTCCCTGCGGCAAGGTCCCTCGGACTGTCAATGGAGGCCTTCATATCGTCATACAAGTCCGACAGCACTGCGCTGACCTGCCTGGACACCATTCTCCAGACGGAGAAGATATCAGGCAGCACCATCGATGAGAACGGCATCCTGCTTTATCCGGACGGCGCCCCGCGCTTCCGCGTGGTATATATGAACGGCGGCAAGGCTGTCAATCACGCCGTGACCCTCGGCGAGACGGGCCGCAACAACTACAAGGCATTCATCAAGGCGGGCGGCAGCTATGTCGGCACCTGTGCCGGCGCTTTCATCGCCTGCTCCGCTACTGCGAAACCTGAGGCCACGGAGCCTAAGATGAGCAAGGTGTATATGGGCCTCTGGCCGGGCTGCACCACAGCCACCGCCATCAGCAAGTCCGAGACCGACATGACCATCACCAAGAATTCTCCGCTGCTCAAGTACTACGACTTCGGCGGCAACATGAACATAGAGAACGTCTATCACAACGGCGGATGCTATGGCAACGAGATCCATATCTGGCCTGCGGGCACCGAGGTCCTTGCACGTTATCAGGTGTATGACCGCAAGACCAAGCGCGAGGTCAACGGCAAGGCCGCAATCTGGGCGCTCAAGGAAAATGAATACACCGGCCGCGTGATCTGCTGCGGCTCACATCCTGAAGGCAAGGTGACAGGCGAGAACTTCTACCTGATGAGAGCCATGCTCGAATACGCCATGGAAGGCAACGGCGCTCCGCGCGTGAAGGCGGCCCTCAAGGACGGCGAGTCCCGTCTGATGGACAAGATGACCCACGAGAATGCACCTGAATACACACGCATCGGCGACAAGCAGTACCACCACTACACCTATGACGTGCCGAAGGGCTGCGACAGCCTCGTCGTGAAGCTCGAGAGCGTCAAGGGCTGGAAGAACTTCGACCTCTACCTCTACGCCAACAGCGGCGACTTCGCATTCAGCGACAACGCATGGTGGCGCGACGTCACCCTCGGAGTGGACAAGACCCTCGTCATCAAGGCTCCGAAGAAGGGCAAGCTCTATATCTCAGTATTCTGTGACACCACGGTTGAGGCCGAGCAGACAGCCTACGGCGAGCAGTACAAGGGCCGCCTCGAAGTACTTAACGGAGTACCTTACAAGATCACCGTCAATCCACAATAATATAGGTGGTCGTTCCTGACCTTTCATTGAGGGGAAACAAAAAGGCGTCTGAAGTTCAGACGCCTTTTTTGTAGCGGGATCCAGGATTGAACTGGAGACCTCATGATTATGAATCATGCGCTCTAACCAACTGAGCTACCCCGCCATCTTGGTCTCGTTTTGTTGAGGTAGACGGATTCGAACCGCCACTAAGAGGACCAGAATCTCTTGTGCTGCCATTACACCATACCTCAATGGCCCGTTTTGGGACTGCAAAGGTATAAATAATTTTTTCTTATACAATCATTTTTTGACAAAAATATTTATCTCGGCCACCCGGTGGTGATTAAAAATTTTTTAAAAATATTTATTGTTATACGATAAATATTTATATATTTGCAAAGAAATTTAAACTAAAACATATTTTAGTCATGGCAATTTGGTGGACATCGCTTTCCGTTTTCATGAAAGTTTTGTGGGGTATCACCCTCACGGCATCACTGATTTTCGTTATACAGAGCATCCTTACCTTCATCGGCGCTGACGGCGGCGACGGCGGTATAGATGCGGATTTCGACACCGACTTTGATTCCGGCTCTGATGCGACGGACCTCGGTACGGGCGGATCCAATCTCTACACCTTCCGCAACTTCGTCAACTTCTTCCTCGGCTTCGGCTGGACGGCTGTCCTGCTTTCCGGCGAGATCGAGTCCAAGGCGCTGCTGCTCTTCATCGCAATACTTGTGGGACTGCTTCTCGTGTTCCTCGTGATGCTTCTCTTCAAGTGGCTCAGCAGCATGCAGCAGTCAGGTACCATCAACATTTACAAGCAGGCTGTTGGCTGTCAGGGCAAGGTCTATCTCACCATCCCCGCCTCAAGGTCAGGGGAGGGCAAAGTGCAGATCACCATCAACAATTCCATACGTGAATATGACGCCGTCACCGACGGAGAAGCCCTTCCGACCGGCACAGCGATCACCGTATCCGACGTGATTGACGGCAATACCGTCCTCGTTGAAACCTCGAATTCATTAATTATCTAAACATATCAGCATTATGGATCTTTATCTCATCCTTATTATCGTATTCGTACTGTTCGTGACGTTTGCGGCCATCCTCAAGCGCTACCGCCGCTGTCCGTCCGACAAGATTCTCGTCATCTACGGTAAGACGGGCCACAACAACTCCGCAAAGTGCATCCATGGTGGTGCCGCTTTCATCTGGCCTGTTTTCCAGAGCTATTCATACCTCGACCTGACTCCGATCAGCATCGAGTGCAATCTTACCAACGCACTTTCCAAGCAGAACATCCGCGTTGACGTGCCTTGCCGCTTCACCGTGGGTATCAGCACCGATCCTGACAGCATGACAAATGCGGCGGAGCGCCTTCTCGGCCTCAATACCGAGGATATCCGCAATATCGCCACAGATATTCTCTTCGGTCAGCTCCGTCTGGTCATCGCTACCATGGATATCGAGGAAATCAATGCGGACCGCGACAAGTTCCTTGCAAATGTCAGCACGAACGTCGAGGCCGAGCTCCGCAAGATCGGTCTCAAGCTTATCAACGTGAACGTGACCGATATCCGCGACGAGTCCGGTTATATCGAGGCTCTCGGTAAGGAGGCTGCAGCCAAGGCAATCAACGACGCCAAGAAGAGCGTTGCCGAGCAGAACCGTTACGGTGAGATCGGTAAGGCGGAAGCGGACCGTGACAAGGACATCCGTATCGCTGAGACAACCCGTGACACCCGTATCAAGACAGCCGAAGCCAATGCACTCGCAGTGGAAGGAGAGAACAGCTCCAAGATTGCCATCGCAAATTCTGATGCGATGCGCCGTGAAAAGGCTGCCGAGGCAGAGCGTCTCGCCGTGGCTGCCGAGAAGGTTCAGGCAGCAAGGGCTCTCGAAGAGGCATACAAGAGCGAGCGTGACGCCGAACTTGCACGTGCAGCCCGTGAAGAGGCAACACAGAAGGCCAATGTTGTCGTTGCAGCCCAGATAGAGAAGGAAAAGATGATCATCGCAGCCGAGGCTGAGGCCGAGAGGATGCGCCGCGAGGCTCAGGGTGAGGCTGACGCCATCTTCGCCAAGATGGATGCGCAGGCTCGTGGTACCCTCGAGATTCTCTCCAAACAGGCTGCCGGTTTCAACCAGCTGGTTGCAGCCGCCGGTGGCGATGCAAAGGATGCCATCACAATGCTCATCTCCGACAAGCTTCCTGAACTCGTCAAGACTCAGGTTGAGGCTGTCAAGGGCATCAAGATTGACAAAGTTACTGTTTGGGATGGTGGCAATTCCAAGGACGGCAAGACCGCTACCTCAAACTTCATTTCAGGTATGATGGGATCGGTTCCTCCGCTCCAGGATCTCTTCAAGATGGCCGGACTCGAACTTCCGTCATATCTCAAGGGCAAAGATGCCGAATCCGCCGCACCGACAGTGGAAGCAGTACCTGTAGAGCCTGAAAACTAAACTGGAATGCCGATAATCATCAACATAGACGTTATGATGGCCAAGAGGAAGATGTCCTCTGGCGAACTGGCCGAGAAGGTGGGTATTTCCGCCGCCAACCTGTCCATACTCAAGAACGGCAAGGCGCATGGAGTCCGTTTTTCAACGCTTGAGGCCGTTTGCCGTGCGCTGGACTGTCAACCTGGAGACGTTCTGGAGTTCAAGCCCGAGTAATCGGTATTTGCATTGATAAGAAAACGGCGTCCACAGTGTGGACGCCGCTTTCTTAATATATATTTATAGGTGTAACTACTTTGCAGGGGTTTCTTCCTTAGGGTTGACGGTGATCTTGTAAGGTACACCGTTGAGCACTTCGAGGCGGCCCTTGTACTGCTCGCCGTAGGCTGTCTGCTCTGCCTCCACTGTCGTGTCGCAGAATACGGAGATGTAGAGCTTGCCCTTCTTCGGAGCCTTGATGACGAGGGTCTTGTCCACTCCGAGGGTGACGTCGCGCCACCATGCGTTGTCGCTGAATGCGAAGTCGCCGCTGTTGGCGTAGAGGTAGAGGTCGAAGTTCTTCCAGCCCTTGACGCTCTCGAGCTTCACAACGAGGCTGTCGCAGCCCTTAGGCACGTCATATGTGTAGTGGTGGTACTGCTTGTCGCCGATGCGTGTGTATTCAGGTGCGTTTTCGTGGGTCATCTTGTCCATCAGTCTGGACTCTCCGTCCTTGAGGGCCGCCTTCACACGCGGAGCGCCGTTGCCCTCCATGGCGTATTCGAGCATGGCTCTCATCAGGTAGAAGTTCTCGCCGGTCACCTTGCCTTCAGGATGTGAGCCGCAGCAGATCACGCGGCCGGTCTCTCCGTTCTCCTTCCATGCCCAGATACTTGGCTTGCCGTCCACGATGGCCTTCACGTCCTTGCGGCCTGTGGTCTTGAAGCGTGCGAGCACCTCTGTGCCCTTAGGCCAGGAGAATCTCTCGCTTCCGAAGCATCCGCCGTTGTGATAGACGTTCTCGATGGTCTTGTTGTTGCCCCAGTCATAATACTTGTTGAGCGGGGACTTCTTCGGGACTGTCATGTCCGTCTCGCTGGTGCTGAGGTCGGTGTCCTCTGTCCAGCCCGGCCAGATGCGTATGTAATACTGCTGGAATGCCAGAGTGTCGTGCTCCTCGTAGCCTGTGCTTGCGCAGTATGCGCCGGCGCAGGTGCCGACATAGCTGCCGCCTGCCTTGATGTAATCCCTGTAGTGCTGGCGGCCTTCCTCACCGAGGGATCTGCCGTGCCTGGTGGCCCTGCCGCCGTTCATATATACCACGCGGAAGCGCGGGGCGCCGTCAGGGTAGAGGAGGTGTCCGTTCTCGTCAACCGCGGAACCTGCGAACACTTCGTTCTGAAGTATTGTGTCGATGATTGTGAAGTCTGCCGGAGCGGATATGAAGGCCTCCATGGAATATCCGAGGGACCTTGCCGTAGGCAGGTCCTTCCTGGATGTCACCCTGATGCCGCTGTCCATAAATACGTCTTTGTAGAAACCCCTGTTGCTTTCCTGTGCAGAAATCATCGGGGCTGAAACCGCGAGCAGTGCGCTGGCGGCGAAAATTGCTTTAAGATTCATAATATTATTATTAGATGTTTTTCACGTAGCTATTGTGCAAATATAGCAAATACATATTAATATAGGTATTGTAATTTGTCTGCAAATATATTGTTGTTGAAAAACTTTTTCACTACCTTTGTAATTTGTATAAGGTATGTTAACTTAAGATTGAAAAGACATTTTTTTATTCATTATCTTAACAATATGAACAACAAACTGTATTACTCCATGTCGAGAAAGAATCTGGCGCTGAGAGTCATCGGTATGCTGGCGATGCTGGTTTTCATCAGCACAGCTGCATATGCTGAGGATTCTGCCAGCTCGGCAGCGCAGGCACAGGCAAAGTCACAGAAGGTTAAGATTACCGGTACCGTCACTGACGAATCCGGCAACCCTTTCCCATTTGTGGATGTCTTTGTGACCAACACTACACTCGGTACGGTCACCGATGCGAAGGGTCATTACGAATTGACCCTCGAGGATCCAACCAGCTTGACATTCAACTTCCTCGGTTACGAGACGAAGGTTGTCAACGTTGGAAAGAAGACCGTCATCGACGTTAAGCTCACACCTTCGACCGATATGATCGAAGAGACAGTCGTCGTGGCATTCGGCGAGCAGCGCAAGGCTGCGATTTCTTCCGCAGTCTCCACTGTGAAGTCTGAGGAAATCATGAAGAGCCCTGTCTCCAACATTTCCAATGCGGTCGTCGGCCGTATCCCTGGTCTTGTATCAATGCAGGGCAGTGGTCAGCCTGGTGCTGACGAATCCACTTTCTACATCCGCGGTGTCGGTTCATGGAACGACGCTGAACCTCTTTACGTTATCGACGGTGTCGAGCGTAACCAGGCACAGTTCCTCCGTATCGACCCTGTCGAGATCGAATCATTCTCAATCCTCAAGGATGCTGCTGCAACTGCAGTGTACGGTTCCAAGGGTGCGAACGGTGTAGTCCTCGTAACTACCAAGCGTGGTGACGAAGGTCGTCCGAAGGTTAACTTCAACTCTTCATTCACCCTCAACCAGCCGACACGAGTTCCTACTTACCTCAATTCTTACGAGTCCCTCCAGCTTTACAACGAGGCTCTCATGAATGACGGTAAGGCTCCGCTTTATTCTGACGCAGACCTCGAGCATTACAGAATTCAGGATGACCCTTACAGATATCCTGACACAGACTGGTACAAGATCATGATGAAGGATTTCTCCACACAGGAGAACGCTTCCCTCAGTGTACGTGGTGGTACCAAGACCGTCAAGTATTATGTATCAGGTACATATATGTACCAGGGTGGTCAGCTGAAGACCATTCAGGGTCGTATCTATGACCCTAAGTTCGCTTACCAGCGTATCAACCTCCGTTCAAATGTCGACGTTATCGTCACCAAGGCAATGACCATCTCAGTGGATATGAGCCTCGGTATGACCGATAAGTCACAGCCGTACGAGAATACTGATGTCTTCACCAACATGAACCGTATCCCTTCATGGATCATGCCTCCATACTATGAAGGCCCTAATGGTGAAACATACTATGCAGGTACAACGGACTTTACAACTCAGAACCCTCTCTACCTCCTCGCAACAAGAGGTAGCTATCGTGCTAAGAACAACACCGTCAACGCATCCGTAAAGCTCTCCTATGATTTCAATCAGTGGATCAAGGGCCTTTCCGCTTCAGTTCGCGGTGCATACGACTCCAACTTCGGTAACTATGGTCAGTGGACTGAGACCCAGACCACTTATGGCTTGATCTCACAGCCTGGCCGTACAGACCGTTTCATCGAATTCCTTGAACCTTCATTCTACGGTTCATCATCAGGTTCCATTTCTTCAACCCGTAAGGTTTACGGTGAGGCCCGCTTGAACTACAAGGTCAACTTCGGCAACAATAAGTTCGGTCTCTCAGGCGTTGCCAACTGCTCTGACTACCGTTCCGGTTCATCAGTTCCTTACAAGGACGTCAGCTTCATCGGTATCTTAAACTATTCATTCAAGGATAAGTACTTCATCGAAGCCAACGCAGCATATCGTGGATCAGAGAACTTCGCGCCTCATCATCGCTTCGGTCTCTTCCCTTCAGTATCAGCTGCATGGAACGTTCACCAGGAGAACTTCATCAAGGACAATCTTCCTTTCATCAACAACTTCAAGATCAGAGGTTCTTACGGTATCGTAGGTAACGACTACGCAAGTACTCGATTCATCTTCAAGGAAGGTAAGTGGACCACCAGTGATTCCTCTAACGCACGTTTCGGTAAGAACGAAGGTGTATCAAAGGGTATCACTACTGAGCCTGTCATCGCAAACCCTCTCGCTACCTGGGAGAAAGCTCACCAGACAAACGTCGGTTTCGATATCGCAGTCCTCAAGAACAAGTTCACTCTCTCAGTTGACCGCTTCTACGAGTATCGTACCGATATCCTCATGACTCCTAACTCTGTCCCTGGCCTCATCGGTATCGGTGTCACCGATATGAACATCGGTAAGACCAGCAAGAACGGTTGGGAATTTGATTTTGGTTATCGTCAGAAGGTCAACAAGAACTTCACATTCTACGCAAAGGCCAACTACACCATCATGCATAACGAGGTTATCTTCAAGGATGAACCTGAATCAATGCTCGAATGGCAGAAGGAAGAGGGCCGTCCGATCGGCACTCCATTCGGATATGTTGTCCTTGGCTACTTCAAGGATCAGGAGGATATTGACAACTCACCTGTACAGCAGGTTGGTTCCGCTCCTATCCCTGGTGACCTCAAGTATCTCGACTTCAACGCCGATGGTGTCATCAACGAATATGATAAGGTTGCCTGCGGTTATCCTAAGGTGCCTCAGATGATCTATGGTCTCAGCGGCGGTCTTGAGTACAAGAACTTCACCCTCGACTTCCATTTCCAGGGCGCAGGTCATTCAAGTGTGCTCATCTCCAACTACCTCATGTACGAGTTCTACAACCGCGGCCGCGTTCAGCCGATCCACCAGGGTCGCTGGACTCCTGAAACTGCAGAGACTGCAACATATCCTGCACTTCACATCGGCGGTACCAGCCAGAACCACGTAACCAACACATTCTTCCGCAAGAACAATGACTATCTCCGTCTGAAGAACGTCGAAATGGCATACAATATGACATTCAAGAAGACTGCAGCCGTAAAGGGCGCACGAGTTTACCTCAGTGCAGTCAACCTCTTCACTTGGGATAGGCTTAAGGTCGTTGACCCTGAGACACCTACCGGATCAACCGGTGGCATCTATCCTCAGACAAAGGGTTACAGCCTTGGTGTTAACCTGCAATTCTAAAGGAGGACGACATTATGAAGAAAATATTTACTCTTATCGCCCTTACAGCATCTTTTGCTGTGGCTATGATGTCATCGACATCTTGTGCTAAGTTCCTGGATGAGGCTCCTAACTCCGATCAGCCGAAGGAATACATCTTCCAGGATTATCTCCGCTCACAGCGCTACCTTGATATGCTGTACTACTACATGAACCCTACTTGGGTCGGTGATGGTAAGTTCAACGGCAATTATGGTTTCCTTGAGTCAGCTACTGATATGTCTGAGTACACCGCCGAGTACGGTGCTACCAACAAGTCATTCAATGTAGGTAACTGGAAGGCATCAGCTGCAGATTTCGAAGTTTCCGATATCTGGTATCGTTGCTACAAGCAGATCCGCAGGGCCTATATGTTCATGGAAAACATGGACCAGTTCAACAACGAACCTGAAGGCCGCAAGGTATTAATGGAAGGTGAGTGCCATTTCATGATCGCATACTTCTATTTCGAACTCTACAAGCGTTACGGCGCTGTACCATTGGTAAAGAAGGTCCTCAGTCTCGACGAGGATTACATGATCCCTCGCTCTACAGAGGAGCAGACACTCAGCCTCATCCTTTCAGAGCTCGACAGATCAGAGGAACTTGTTCCTGACGAGTGGCCAACCGAGGACTTCGGTCGTGTGACAAAGGCTTGGAACAAGGCTCTCCGTTCACGCGTTCTCCTCTACGCAGCCAGCCCACGCCATAATCCTGAGAATGATCTCAAGAAGTGGGAAGAAGCAGCTGAAGCAGCACGCGACTGTATGGAATACTGCGAGGCTACCGGTTACCACGCTCTCTATCATGACTATCAGAATATCTTCATGCGTCAGACCCCTGACAAGATTTCTGAGATCATCGTCTTCAAGCGTGCCGGCACATACGCATACAGGTTTACCGGTAAGATCATCACTTACGAACAGGCAACTCCTGGTGAAGACTTCTGGGGCTACGCAAGCAACTCCCCTAGCCAGAACCTCGTTGACCGTTATCCAATCATCAAGTTCGATGCTGACGGCAATGCCATCGGTACAGAAGAGTTTGACTGGAACAACCCTGATCACGTAAAGCATATCTATCAAAACCGCGACCCTCGCTTCTACTACACCATTCTCTATAATGGCCGCAGGTGGATCAAGCGAGACATAGCTACCTGGCGCGACGGTTCGAACTACGGTGCAGACCGTGACCCTAAGAACCAGCTCTTCTCAAGGACAGGCTACTATCTCAGAAAGTTCTGGCCAAGAGAGTGTGCGGACAAGAACTATGCAGGTTCCTCTATGATTTACGGCTTCTATATCCGTCTCGGTGAAATCTATATGAACTTCGCTGAGGCAATGAACGAGGCCTACGGTCCGGACTATACAGTCAATATCAACGGCAAGCCATTCAGCGCTGTCGATGCAGTCAATGCAATCCGCGCTCGTCTTGTTTGCCCTGCTACCGACAATATCGGTACTACCGTATCCGACCCTTACTATTATGTAAGGATTGAGCGTGAAGAAAACCCTGATTTCCCTGTACTTCCTAACGGCATGCCTGGCTTCGAAAAGGGCATGAGCAAGGATCAGGCACGCGAGAAGATTCACAATGAGCGTACTATCGAGTTCGCTTTCGAGGATCAGTACTTCTATGATATTCTCCGCTGGAAGGAAGGTGATAAGCACATCGGTACAACACTCTACGGTGTTGACGTTGTGAAGAACACCACCGGCGATGAGCCTTTCACTTACATCAAGACTGCGATTGAGACCCGTCCGTTCTACAAAGATCGCATGTATTTCTATCCGATACCTCAGAGTGAGGTTTATAACCTCGGTGTTGAACAGAACCCAGGATGGTAATAGGAGACAACGATATGAAAAAGAAATTATACATTTTCCTTACATTGTGCCTTGCGCTGATGATCTGCGCACCTACAACTGAGGCACAGAGCAAGAAGAAGCAGCTCAAGGACTTTACAGTTTACGGTAATGTCAAGAGTGAGAGGGGTGTCCCTTTGATGGGTGTTGAAGTCAACGTCCAGGACTCCTTCCTCGATGCAGTGACTGATGAGAACGGTGACTTCTCCATCACTATACCGACTGTAGGTTCAGTGCTTGTTTTCACCACTGATTATTACAAGGAGACTTATCAGACTGTAACATCTGACGGTTATCTTCAGATCGTAATGGCCGAGGCTCCTATGGGACAGGGTGCCAAGGATAAGGTCAACATGCCTTATTGGACCACCCAGAAACGTGACGTGACAGCATCCATGTCAACAGTAGGTGGTGATGTCCTCGCCAAGACCAAGGTAATGTCACTCGGTAACGCCCTCATGGGTCGTGTTATGGGTATGACTTCACGTGCACTCGGTGGAGCCCCGGGCTTCGATGAGTCACAGTTCCTTATCCGTTTCAATCGTACCCTCAACCAGCGTGACTGCAGTAACTCAATTACCAAGTATGCTGATACCGAGCCGCTCATCATCGTCGATGGTTTCGAGCGCGACTTCGCTGAACTCGACCCTAACGAGATCGAGTCCTTCTCCATCCTCAAGGATGCTGCAGGTACCGCAATCTATGGTGACCGTGCTGCAAACGGTGTCATCCTCGTCAACACTAAGCGTGGTGAGACCAACAAGCGCGTCATCAACTTCAATTACTATGAAGGCGTTCAGAACCCTATCTACCTTCCGGACCTGGTAGATGCAGCGACATTTGCTGAATGGTACAATGAAGCCCGTATCAACGATGGTTATGCTCCTCGCTATTCTGAAGAGGATATCGCCATCTGGAAGAAGGGTGATGCCAACAAGACCGATGTTGAGAAGATCACTCACCCTGATGTCAACTGGTATGATCTCATGTTCAGGAAGACCGCTCCTCAGCGTCGTGCTTCCCTCTCCATGAGTGGTGGTAACCAGATTGCACGCTATTTCGTACTCTTCGGTTACGCATATCAGCAGAGCCTCTGGAATGCCGGCGCCAAGGTTGCCGAGCACCAGAATCCTGACTACGCTCCGAAACACGGTATGACGAAGTACAACCTCCGTTCAAACCTCGATGTAAACCTTACCAAGTGGCTCACTTTCTCCGCTACTTTTGCAAACCGCATCCAGGATATGATTTATCCTTCAGGTGCAACTTCCACAGTCCTTTCTCCTCTCTGCAACTCAGCAGTCGCATATCCTGCATATTTCATGGGTATCGACCCTGAATTGAATCAGGAGATATTCATGCTCGGTGGTAACTCAACTTACCAGAACAACTCGTTCGGTCACGCCAACTACGGTGGCTATACCCAGGATACATACCGCTACTATCAGATGTCAGGCAGCTTCAAGGCTGACTTCTCTCAGTTCGGTCTCAAGGGTCTCTATGCTCAGGTTGACGGTCACATGGATGGTTACAACTACTATGAAGTATCCAAGACCCAGACCTTCAAGGTATGGCAGTACACTCTCAACCCTGACGGCACCGTATCTTACGAGAGCTTCAAGACCCCGACCTCACTTTCAACATCTACCGCTTACAACATCCAGCGCTACAACGGCCTCGAAGGTAAGATCGGTTATCAGAACCAGTGGGGCGACCATAAGACTCACCTCATGGGTATCTACACCCAGCAGCGTACTGAGCTGAAGCAGAACAACCAGTCCGACTTCAGATATCAGAACTTCGCATTCTGGGGCAACTATTCGCTCAAGAACCGTTACTTCATGGATGTAACACTTGCTTACGCAGGTTGCGACCGCTTCTATTTCACCAATGCACGCCGCACCCTCTTCCCATCCGTAGGTCTTGCTTGGATCATCTCCGACGAACCTTGGATGCAGTCTGCGTCTAATTGGCTCAACTTCTTGAAGATGAGAGGATCCTGGGGTATCAGCGGTTCTGACACCTATGCATTCACAGATATCAACGGCAACGATGAACGCTATCCTTCACGTGAGCGCTATTGGTCACACGGATCAAGCCAGCAGAAGTTCGGTACTACCGAGACCGCTGAGACAACCATTACAGAAGGTCGTGGTAAGAACCCGTACATCAAGCTTGAGAAGGGCTCAATGTTCAACTGGGCTCTCGAAGGTTCAATGTTCAACCACCAGCTGTCATTCTCGACAGACCTCTGGTATGAGAACCGTTATGACATCTACACAGCATCCGCTTCAACAGCGCCTAAGGTATTTGGTGTCGTTGATGGACGTATGCCTATCTACAATGATGGTATCGTACACAGCTGGGGTACTGATATCGAACTTATCTGGGCACAGAAGTTCGGTGATTTTTCTTACGGTATCGATGCACAGTTCTCCATCAGTGACAACAAGATCGTTGCCATGGGTGAAACTCCTCAGGAGTTTGAGAACCTCGTTCAGACTGGCGACAGAGTACGTATGAACTACGGTTTGATCTGTGAGGGTATCTTCAAGGATCAGGCAGAAGTTGACGCACATGCCAAGCAGATGTTCGGCAAGTACGGACCAGGTAACCTCAAGTACAAGGATATCAACGGTGATGGATATGTTGATTCCAATGACTACACTGTAATCGGTCAGGGTCGTGACCCAAGGGCAATCGGCAACCTCTGCCTCAACTTTGAGTACAAGGGTCTCGGACTCGAGGTCCTCTTCCAGGGTACAGGTCTGATGACATCCCGTCTCTATCCTGATATCTTCCACGCACTTTACGATTCTACTGCCGGACACGACGGTAACTTCCAGTATTACATGGCGAACCGTTTCCGCTATGATGAGAACGGCAACAGCAACTGGGAAACAGCAGACTTCCCTATCTTCTCATCCGAGCAGAATGCAAATGATGAGGCTGTTTCAGATTTCTGGGAGGCAAATGCTACATACGTACGTCTCAAGAACATTTCATTGAGCTATACTCTTCCTGACAGGTTCCTCAAGACTACAGCAATCGACAAGGCTCGTTTCTATATCAGCTGCTTCAATACATTCACCTGGGCCAAGGATGCGAACCATTACAATTTCGATCCTGAAGACTGGTTGTGTGCAATCGAGCGCTATCCACGTTACAGAACATTCAACATCGGTGTTGACTTAACATTCTAGTATTATGAAAAGATCATATTTTGCTTTAATTATAGCATTCCTTGCTCTTGCTCTGACATCCTGCGAGCGCTCCATTCTGGAGCCGTGGCCGCCTGATGCAGCCCGTGACAGCGCCGATATCTGGGGTAACTACTATTACACCAGGGGTGTCATCGACCGCGTTTACAATGACAATATCTGCGGCCATTGGCATGATTTCAATGGATACGGAGCATTGGCAGAGGCTTGCGATGAGGCAGAGAACTGCAATCCTACTTCACTTGTCCAGAAATTCACAAATGGTTCCTGGAACACAACAAACACCCCTTCCACATACTTCGGTTCAATCTATAACACACACTGGGCACGCCAGCCTTGGTACAACTCCTATATCGGCACCCGCCGTGTGAACCTCTTCCTCGAGAGTATCGATAAGAGTAAAATCTATATCGACGATCCTGATAACCCTTTGCGTGCGCACGACCGTACTTATTCAAAGGGCCAGGCATACTTCTTCAGGGCATTCTTCGCTTTCGACCTTATGCGTCGTTACGGCCGTTATGTCATCACCACCAAGGTCGAGGAGCTTGATGACCCGGACCTCTATCGTGACCGCAACACTGTTGAAGAATGTGTTGCTCAGATGATGAGTGACTGCGACAGCGCTATCGAGATGCTCCCAGCTCTCTGGGATGAGGAAAACTGGCATCGTGCAAACCGCACGGCAGCACAGGCCCTCAAGGCCCGCATCCTCCTTTACTATGCGAGCCCTCTCTATCAGGGTAATTTCGAGGAGCACGGTCTTCCTGCAGGTACTGTAGGTGAGGTACAGCGCTGGATTGACGCTGTCAACGCTTACCGTGCTGCAATCAATGACAACGACTTCTACAACCTTGAGCAGCCTACAGTATGGAAGCGCCCTTGGTCTCAGGAAGGTACTTACAACTATGTCGTTGGTCTTACAGGTAACCTTGACAACCACGAGATTATCTATGACGTAGGATACTCTACCGAATATTCTATCTACAATGAGCGCTACTCTCTCCCTTCAGAGCTCGAGGGCTGCTACGGTTACACCAACCCTACCCAGGAAATGGTCGATGCATTCGAGGTTGTCACCGGTACCGGTGCCAACAAGAAGGCCGTTCCGTTTGACTGGAACAACCCTGACCACGCAAAGGATCCGTATGCAAACCGCGATAACCGCTTCTACAACTGTATCCTTTACAACGGTGTTCTCTGGGGAACTGCAACCAACAAGCAGTACACCATGTATATGTATGAGGCAGTGTCTGCAGAAGATTCTCCGGACGGTGTCGCTCACGTTGGTGGCAAGCATCGTGACAGATCCATCGCTACATACACCAAGACCGGTTATTTCCACCGCAAGTTCCTCAGCGAGTCTGTTTACTCCCTCAAGTCAGGTGATTACACAAAACCTAAGCGCAGCCGTTGGGAGTTCCGTTTCACCGAACTTCTCCTCAGCTATGCAGAGGCTATGAACGAGGCTTACGGTCCTGATGGCGAAGATCCTGAAGGCGGCCTCCGTGAAATCAACGGTGCACCGAACATCACCACTGCACGCCAGGCTATCAATGCTATCCGTGCCCGCGTTCAGATGCCTGCTCTCGCAAACGTCACTACACAGGACGAGATGCGTGAAGCTATCCATCACGAGCGTCAGGTCGAACTCTGCTTCGAGGCTCAGCGTTTCTTCGACGTACGTCGTTGGAAGGAAGGCGAAAAGTTCGGAGGCCCTATCCACGGCATCAAGATCACTCCGACCGCATACAATGCAAAGGGTATCCCTACTGCATACAAGTATGAAGTCGAGGAAGTCGAGAAACGCGTTTGGGATGACAAGTACTACTGGTATCCTATCTCTGCTGAAGAGATGAAGATCTATTCCGGTAAGATGACTCAGAATCCTGGTTGGTAATCAGTTGCGTTTAATCTCATAAAATGAAACAGATTAATATGAAAAAGACACTTATAATGACAATGATGGCGTCACTCTCACTCTTCGCAGTATCCTGCCAGGAACAAAATTGGGGTGACAATGCCAACCCAGAAGTGTTTATTCCGCGTCACGGCATTACCAATGCAACCGTATGGGATGTGACCTCCGGTACCTTCGACACATATCTGGGCGTTTACTGCGGCGGCGTAAGGCCGGAAAACCAGCAGAATACCATCGACGTCACATATGCTGTGGACAACTCCATTGTTGACGTATATAACGCCGATATCACTCAGCAGTACAGCGGCTCTGTAGTCGTACTCCCTGCTGACTGCTATACTCTTTCCTCCAGCACCGTAACTATCCCTGCCGGCTCTGTTGATACTCAGATTCCTATCAAGTTCAACGTTGCCGCTGTAAAGGCTGCCCTTGAGGCAAACCCTGGCAAGAAGGTTGTCATACCTATCAAGCTCACCGGTACATCCCTTTACAATATCAGCGCTGACAAGGCTTATGCTGAGTGTATGATGGACATAAATGTTTCAGAACCGAACTTCTACTTCTTCTGCAACAATTACGGTATCATCACACAGGCTGCCAAGCTCATCTACGGCAGCAAGGACAACAACTACAAGTTTGACGTGATGGCCAATGGTGTTCCTGACGGAAACTACACCATCAACTTCAAGATCGATCAGGATGCTCTCGATGCATTCTACCCTGGCAATGAAATTATCCCTGCTGATGCTGTCGTTCTCAACCCGCAGTCAACATACAAGGATAAGGTCAACCACGCAATGCTCGAGTTCCAGCTTATTCCTGAAAAGCTCGAATTCTTCAAGACTTATTATCTCCCTGTTACGATGACATGCTCAGAGTATGCAGGTGAAGAGACTGTCGGCAACTTCTTCATGACAGTTGAAATGAAGAACGAGTTCGAGAAGTCCTACTCAAGCAACCTCTCAGTTTATTCCGAGGCTACTGACCGTACAAGAGCTTATTCTGCAAAGAAGAACGCTGTAACCTACGCATCAGATATCTTCGAGATCAACATCGCTACCAACAACACAATCGCAGGTGCCAAGGCTACTTCCCTTACTGCAACTACCTACAACAACAGGTATATCCGCATCAAGGTTATACCTACTGCAGACAAGAATCACTATGACATTGAGTACGTTCCTGTTACAGACAAGTCCAACAAGAAGCAGAACACAATGGACTTCTTCGAGGCTGTTCCGGATGCAGAGAACTACTACGATTGGAACCTCGAGAAGTTCGTTTTGAACTATCGTTGGAAGCACATCGAGAAGAAGGATACTTCTTGGGTGGTAGTCAACGAAGTTTTGCAGGCAAACTAAGCCGATGACGATATTATTAAAAACCCGGATCCGCAAGGACCCGGGTTTTTTTATTGTCAAAATGAAAAAATAACTCAGTCTGCCAGCAGTACTGTGGCGTATGCCGCAACGCCCTCTTCGTGCCCTATAGGGCCGAGGCCTTCGTTGGTCGTGGCCTTGACGGACACCCTGTCAATCTCCACACCGAGCACTTCTGCCAGTGCCGCCCTCATCTGAGGGACATATGGGGCGATCTTCGGCTTCTGGAGCAGCAGCATGACGTCTGCGTTGACCAGATGCCAGCCCTTGGCCTTGATCATGCCGTTTACACGTGCGAGCAGTATCTTGCTGTCGATTCCCTTGAATTCATCTGAGTTGTCGGGGAAATGCTGCCCTATGTCACCGAGCGCCAGTGCGCCGAGCATGGCGTCACAGAGAGCGTGGATGAGTGCATCTCCGTCAGAATGTGCCACGCAGCCTTTGGTATGAGGTATGTGCACACCTCCGAGCACCAGCTGGAGACCTTCCTCCAGCCTGTGGATATCGTATCCTAATCCTGTCCTGTATTCCATAAGTGTATTTTTTACAAACTTACGGAATTTTAGATTGATTTTACTTAAATTTGTAAGTTAAAACCCAAGAATATGGCAATCAGATTCACATTCTTCCCGACTCCGGAACACAAGGTGTTCCATTATGAACCGAAGTATTACGATCCGCAGAAAGAGCGCCTCGAGCAGTTGTACGAGAAGTACGGCAAGACCCCGGACGGAATGAAAAGGGCAGAGGAGGAACTGGCGGCCGAGAATGCTGAAAAGGGTGCAACGACCACTCCCGGCTATGTGCCCGGCAAGAACATCCGCGGCGCTTTCACACGCAGCGTCGAAGAGAGCCGCAAGCGTGGCGGCAACCAGAAACTCAAGACAATTTTCAACCTCATTACCATTCTGGCTGCGATAGTCGTCGCATATTACCTTTCTGACGGACTTGTCAAATTGATAAAGTAGTATGCTGAAGGTCCTTCCGGAGCATATATCCAATCTTATTGCGGCGGGTGAAGTAGTTGCCCGCCCTGCCTCCGTCGTCAAGGAACTTGTCGAGAATTCCGTGGATGCCGGTGCGAAGTCCGTAACCGTGTCCGTGGTGGATGCCGGCAGGACTCTCATCCAGATCATCGACGACGGTTGCGGCATGAGTCCCGAGGAAGCGGTGCTCTGCTTCGAGCGTCACGCCACTTCCAAGATTTCCGAGGCGGCGGACCTGGACTGCATCTCCACCTTCGGCTTCAGGGGAGAAGCCCTGGCTTCAGTAGCGGCAGTGTCGGAGGTACGCCTCAGGACGCGCCGCGAGGAGAATACTGTCGGGGTATGCGTCAATGTGACTGCATCCAAGCTCGTATCTACGGAGCCGGTCTCCACGCCGGTGGGATCCAACTTCGAGATACGCAATCTTTTTTACAACGTGCCTGCGCGCCGTAAGTTCCTCAAGAGTGACAGCGCGGAGCTCAAGCACATCATATCGGAGTTCACCCGCGTCGCACTGACCCGCCCTCATATTGCCCTGCGCCTCATATCCAACGGCAGGGACATCTACAATCTCCGCGCTGTAGATAATGAGGTCCAGCGCATACGCGCCATCTTCGGTTCGGACCTGACCAAGGATCTGGTGCCGCTTGAGACAGAGACCTCGGTGCTCGGCATCAGGGGCTGGATAGGCGCACCCGAGGATGCCCGCAAGACTGCAGGCAACCAGTATCTGTTCATCAACGGCAGATATTTCCGCTCCCCGTATTTCAACAAGGCTGTGACCCTGCCATACGAGAAGCTCATTCCGGAAGGCTACAATCCGACTTTCTTCATATATCTGGAGACTTCGCCGGACAGGGTGGACGTCAATGTGCATCCTGCCAAGACGGAAGTGAAGTTCGAGGACGAGGCGATGGTATTCGACATCATCAAGGCGGCAGTACGTGAAGGCCTGGGCCGCAGCTCCTTTGTGCCGAGCATAGACTTTGACATGAAGGGCGCGCCCGAAATACCGACCATACAGTCCACTTTCAGCCGCGGGTATGCGGCTCCGCCAAAAATCGACTACGAGCCGCTGTTCAACCCATTCGAGATGGAGGGCCATCTGTCGCGTGACAATTATGAGCCGGCGCCGGTGGACGGCTATGACAGGCTGTTCAAAGATTCCCCTGCGGAAATGGCGCAGCCTCTGATAGTCTTCGGCGGCAAATATATCATTACCCCGACGGACCAGGGCCTTGCGGTCATCAATATCCTCCGCGCGCGTGAGAGGGTGTTCTTCGAGCGCTATGAGGAATGTGTGGCCGAAGAGCAGCCGGTGGTTCAGCAGTCGCTCTTCCCGGTCACGCTGAAGCTTTCTCCTGAAGATTACCTTTCCATAATGGATGACCTTGACAGGATTTCCAGCATGGGCTTCGATATACGTGATTTCGGTGACAGCTCAATCGTCGTTTATGGCTTGCCGGAAGGCTACTGCCCTGATGAAGAAAATGTGCGCCGGGGTGTTGATGAACTTATCGCAGCACTGCGCGATGATGATCCCGCCGAGGATTTCCGTTTCGCACTTGCTGCCAGAATGGCAAAATCCGCTGCCAGAATGCACGACGGAAGCATTTTCGAGCCGGAGGCACGATTGTTGACCTCCCAGCTGATGGATTGTCGCTGTCCGTCCGCCACGGCTGACGGGCGCAGGGTGATGACCATTTTGACAACAGAAGATTTAGACAAGAGATTATGAGCTATTTTGACAATTCAGGCCGCGGCGGCTTCCTGGCCAATATGACGCCGGCTGTCCGCAACCTGCTGATCATAAATGTAATAGTATTTATCGCAAGCCAGATTATCGGAGACACTGCCTACGAGAAGTTCGCGCTGTTCTCCTTCGGCTCGCCTTTCTTCAGGCCTTACCAGCTTGTGAGCCACATGTTCATGCACGGAGGATTCTGGCACATATTCTTCAATATGTACTCCCTCGTCCTCTTCGGCACCGCCCTTGAGAATATCTGGGGCAGCAAGAAGTTCCTGCTGTTCTTCTTTGTGACCGGCATAGGGGCCGCGCTCTGCCACAACCTGGTGATGCACCTTCAGATTATAAACAATCCGGCGAATGCGGCACTGCTGATGCGCATCCCTACCGTGGGCGCGTCAGGAGCCATCTACGGCCTGCTGCTCGGCTTCGCCATGCTCTTCCCCGAGGCGGAATTCCGTCTCTTCATATTCCCGTTCTTTCCGCTCAAGGCCAAGTGGATGGCAGTCATCTTCTGCATCATCGAGCTCCTGACCGGTCTCAACGGGGGTGACAATATCGCGCACTTCGCGCATCTCGGCGGCATGCTCTTCGGCCTGCTGCTGATACTCTACTGGAAAAGAAACAATAAAATGTACAATTACGACTGATGAATACAGAAAACATTGAGATAGACGCTTCCGAGATCGAAGCTGCTGTCACCGTCCTCAAGGAGGGTGGAATCATCCTCTATCCTACAGACACCATCTGGGGCATAGGCTGCGACGCCACGAACGCCGACGCTGTTGCCAGGGTATTCGAACTCAAGCAGCGCTCGGAGAGCAAGAGCCTCGTCACCCTCGTCTCCGATGCGGACATGATAGGCAAGTACGTCAAGGAGATTCCGGAGGTTGCCATCAATCTCCTCGAGGTCAACGACAAGCCTATGACCATCATCTATCCGGGTGCGATGAATCTCGCCGCAAATGTGATTGCAGAGGATGGCAGCGTGGGCATACGCGTCCCTAACAGTGAATTCTGCCGCCAGCTCATACGCAAGTTCCACAAGCCTATTGTATCCACATCGGCGAATATCTCAGGCGAGCCTGCTCCTGCAAGCTACGATGAGATCTCCATGGAGATCGTGGAGGGTGTGGACCACGTTGTGGATCCTTACCTCGAGGAAGGTTCGACTGGCGAGGCCTCACAGATCATAAAGGTCGGCCTGCACAGCGAGATTGAGATCATCAGACAGTAGTGAGATGAAGAACATTGACTGCTTTGTCCCGTTCCTCGATGAAGGCCAGGCTGCCGCTACCGTTCAGGCACTCAGGGCGCAGGCTCCGGTCAGGGACATATATCTGCTTTCCACCGCTTCTGGCGTGAGCGAGGCGCTCGGCTGCCGCGTCATCACAGTGCCCGGCATCAGCTCCACCGCAGCTGTCCGTGCCATTGCGGAGCATTCCGGGACGGATTATTCCCTTATCTTCACAAAATACACATCCCTGAGCTTCGTATATTATGCGCTGGAGCGCATGATCCAGCTCATGGAGGACACCGGGGCCGCAATGGCGTACTCGGATCATTTCAACAAGACAGGGGACAGCGAGACTGCGGCTCCCAAGATTGACTGCCAGAAGGGCTCGCTCCGCGACGACTTCGACTTCGGTTCTCTGCTGCTTTACCGCAGCGCCGCTCTCCGCGAGGCAGTCTCCCGCATGGACAGGGACTACGCTTTCGCCGGGATGTATGATCTCCGCCTGAAGGTTTCCCAGAAGGGTGAGCTTCTGCACATCAACGAGTTCTCGTACTACGATGTGGAGACAGACACCCGCAAGAGCGGGGAGAAGCTCTTCGACTATGTGGATCCGAAGAACCGCGCCGTACAGATAGAGATGGAGCAGGCCTGCACCGATCATCTCAAGGCCATAGGCGGCTATCTTGCCCCGCAGTTCAAGACGGTCGATTTCAGCGATGAGCCTTGCGAATATGAGGCATCGGTCATAATACCTTGCCGCAACCGCGTGCGCACCGTGGGCGACGCCATAGCGTCAGCCCTCAATCAGAAGACAGACTTCAAGTACAATGTCATAGTGGTGGATGACAACTCCACTGACGGCAGTGTGGATGTCATCAAGAGCTTCCTCGGTGACGAGAAGCTCATATACATAGCCCAGGACAAGACCTGGCATGCCATCGGCGGCAACTGGAACGCCGCCCTGCATCATCCGAAATGCGGCCGTTTCGCGCTCCAGCTGGATTCCGATGACGTATATTATGACGAGAACACCGTCAGCAAGTTCGTCAAGGCATTCCACGAGCAGAAATGCGCGATGGTGGTCGGCACTTATCGCATGACGGATTTCAATATGAACACCCTTCCTCCGGGCATCATCGACCATCGCGAATGGACTCCGGAGAACGGCCGCAACAATGCCCTGCGCATCAACGGCCTCGGCGCTCCGCGCGGCTTCTATGCCCCTCTGCTGAGGCAGATGAATTTCCCTACGACCAAGTATGGGGAGGATTATGCCGTGGGTCTGCGCATCAGCCGCGAATACCAGATCGGTCGCATCTACGACGTGCTCTACAACTGCCGCCGCTGGGAAGGCAATTCCGATGCGGCCCTTGAGATAGACAAGGTCAACGCCAACAATTTCTACAAGGACAAGATACGCACCTGGGAGCTTCAGGCACGCATTGCCCTCAATTCAAAATAAACCCTCATCGATGAAGACCCAGGAACTGCTCTCTGTCGGCATATTCTCTTCAGCTGAGATATCTTTCACGCTGCTGAGACCGTGCTGCTTCGACGGCAGGGTGTATTCCGGTCCGCTGTCCGCATCCTTCTCCGGTGGCAGGATAGCCTTCGACGGGAGGAGCTTCGATGTCGTGTCATTCGCCTGCGAAGCTGCGGATGATGACTTCTCTGATGCGGTATTCTCCCTGGACGGTGTCACCATAGGCGTGGATTTCCACTGGGAGCGCAAGGAGACACAGCGTTTTGCCGGCAATCTCAAGCTCATCGTGGAAGGGGACAGGCTCACTGCCGTGAATGTCATAGGCATCGAGGATTACCTGCGCAGCGTCATTTCATCGGAGATGAAGGCTTCCGCACCTGCGGAATTCCTCAAGGCGCATGCCGTGATATCACGCTCCTGGCTCCTGGCGCAGATACGCAAGAAGGAGAAGAGCCTGCCGCGTCCCGCTCCGCAGGAGGAGGGAGGCCGCCTGATACGCTGGTGGGACCGCGAGGACCATCTCAATTTCGACGTCTGTGCGGATGACCACTGCCAGCGCTACCAGGGCCTTGGCCGCGTTGCAGCCGCCAGGGTGGATGACGTGATACGCAGCACCTGGGGCGAAGTGCTCATGTATGACGGTCAGATCTGCGACGCGCGTTTCTCAAAGTGCTGCGGCGGGGTCACCGAAGTGTTCAGCTCCTGCTGGGAGGGTATCGACTACCCATACCTCAGGAGCCTTGCTGATGCCCCGGCGGGGGTCGGGGATGCCTTCTGCAATACTACGGACAGGCGCATGCTCTCCCACGTGCTCAACGAATACGACCTCGAGACCATGGATTTCTACCGCTGGAAGGTCGAATATACCAGAAGTGAACTTTCCGCACTCATACGTCGCCGCAGCGGTATTGACTTCGGGGAGATACGCGATCTGGTGCCTGTCCGCAGAGGCCCTTCCGGACGCATTGTGGAGCTGCGCATTGTCGGCAGCCTGAAGACTCTTGTTATAGGCAAGGAACTGCTGATACGCCGCTGGCTCTCGGAGAGCCATCTCAAGAGCTCCGCATTCGACGTGTCCTGGGAAGGTGACCGTATAGTGCTCAACGGCCGGGGCTGGGGCCACGGCGTGGGCCTCTGCCAGATAGGCGCAGCCGTGATGGGGGAGAGGGGTTATGCTTATACCGGAATACTCGAGCATTATTTTCCGGGCGCTGAATTGACAAAACAATATTAACAGATGAATACAGCCAAGACCAAATCGCCGTGGACATGGGTCCCGACCCTTTACTTCTTCGAGGGACTGCCTTACTTCATTGTCAACACCATCTCCGTCATCATCTTCAAGGATCTCGGGATGGACAATGGCACGCTTGCGCTGCTGACCAGCCTTATCGGACTGCCATGGATGATCAAGCCGCTGTGGAGCCCTTTCGTGGACATATTCCGCAGCAAACGCTGGTGGATAGTCACCATGCAGATCATAATGGCCGTGACCGTGGCCCTGCTTGCGCTGACACTGCCGACCGCTTCGCCATTCACGCTTACACTGATACTTTTTGTCATAGCCGGATTCGCTTCCGCCACCCACGATATCTCAGCGGACGGATATTATATGATAGGCCTTGACAAGCACGACCAGAGTGTGTTTGTCGGCATACGCAATACTTTCTACAGGGTGTCGATGGTCTTCGGCCAGGGTGTCCTGGTGGTGATTGCCGGACTCCTTGAGAAAAAGACAGGTTCCGTCTCTCTGGCCTGGAAGCTGACCCTCGTCATCTCCGCAGTCATACTTGCCCTGCTCAGCTGGTATCATTCGTTCATTCTTCCCAAGGCTGAGGAGGAACGCCGCACAGAGACCAGGAGCGCAAAGTCGGTGCTTGCCGAATTCGGCGGGGCCTTCAGCAGCTTCTTCACCAAGAAGGGAGCCCTTCTGGCCATAGCGTTCATGCTGCTGTTCCGCCTTCCGGAGGCATTTTCAGTCAAGATGCTGTATCCTTTCTTCAGCGATCCGCTCACAGCGGGCGGCCTCGGCCTTGACAAGGAGGCATTCGGCCTGGTATATGGCACTGCGGGCGTCATAGCCCTGCTCGCCGGAGGCATACTCGGCGGCCTCGCCATTTCCCGCTTCGGCCTGAAGAAATGCCTTCTCCCGATGGCTCTCAGCCTCGCACTGCCCTGCGCGGTGTATCTGTATATGGCCCTCACGCAGCCTGCTTCACTCTGGACCATCGGCGCCTGCGTGGTATTCGACCAGTTCGGCTACGGTTTCGGATTCACTGCATACACGGTATATATGATGCGTTTCGCCGAAGGCCCGCTCAAGACCTCGCATTATGCGATATGCACGGGCTTCATGGCGCTCTCGATGCTCCTTCCGGGAGCGGTTGCCGGCTATCTCCAGCAGGCTCTCGGCTATCGTGGCTTCTTCTGGCTCGTGATGGCCTGCTGCCTCGCCACCGTTGCAGTCACCCTCGCTGCCGGCCGCCGCGTCGAGCCATCCTACGGCTGCAGCAAATCATCACAGGAATAATAAACAGGAATGACAATGAATAACAGAAAACGCTTCTTCCTATTCGCCATAGCTTTGGCGTCCATCTTCATCAGCTGCTCGGCGCAGACTCCGGTGGTTAAGACCGGTATCGAGGTGCTCCGCGACATGGACTTCAAGCCGCTCGAAGGCAAGAGGGTGGGCCTTCTTACCAACCCTACCGGCATCGACCGCAATATGGTCTCCACCGTGGACATCCTTCTCAATGCACCGGGCGTCAATCTCGTGGCACTCTACGGACCTGAGCACGGCGTGCGCGGCGACTCCTATGCGGGAGCTGCCATTTCAGCCGAAGGCGACACTCTGATGGGTGTCAAGGTCTATTCCGTATATGGCAAATACCGCAAGCCTGCCCCTGAGATGCTCAAGGGCGTGGACGTTGTCATCTATGACATACAGGACGTAGGCTGCCGCTCATATACCTTCATCAGCTCTCTCGGTCTTATGATGGAGGCCTGCGCGGAACAGGGCGTCGAGGTGATGGTGCTTGACCGTCCTAATCCTCTCGGCGGTCTCAAGGTCGAGGGCTGTCTCGTGGAGCCGGGATGCTACTCCTTCATCAGCCAGTTCCACATCCCGTATGTGTACGGCCTGACCGTAGGCGAGCTTGCCACAATGCTCAATGAGGAAGGCCTTCTTCGCGGCCAGAAGGGCGTCAATGAGAAGCCGGCGCACTGCAAGCTGACTGTCATCCCTATGGAGGGCTGGCATCGCGACATGGTCTATTCCCAGACCGGTCTGCCATGGGTGCTTCCTTCTCCGCACATACCGGAAGCTACCACCTCCTTCTTCTATCCGGTATCCGGCGTGCTGGGAGAGATTCCCAACTATATGTCAGTGGGCGTGGGATACACGGTACCTTTCCAGCTCTTCGGAGCGGAATGGATCACTGATGCCGAGGCTTTCACCGCCCGTCTGAACGACCTCAATCTGCCGGGCGTGCGTTTCCGTGCCATCACCTACAAGCCTTTCTATGGCTTCGGTCAGGGCAAGGTGCTCCGCGGCGCGCAGGTGGTATTCACTGACTACAAAGCTGCAGTGCTTTCCGACATACAGTTCTATGTGATGCAGACAGTGGCCGAGATGTATCCGGCTCACCGCGTCTTTGCGGACCCTGCCGGCAAGATCGGCAACTTCGACGTGGTCACCGGTTCCAAGTACATACGCCAGACCTTCGCGAAGAACTGCCGCTTCGAGGACATCCGCGAATACTGGCACAAGGATGACGAGGCTTTCCGTGAACTGTCGGCCAAGTATTATCTCTATGACTGACTCTGCAGTAGCAGAAATGGGCAGGGAAGATGGGTGATAGGGTGGAAGTGTGTCTATAGCAGATGGTAGTTGCCGACGATAACCAGGGCTTCTGCGATGGAATTGACATTAAGTTTTTTGAATATCTTTTGTTTGTGACTTTTAACCGTACTTACGGAAATGCATAAATCGCTTGCTATTTCATTATTGGACATCCCTTTCTTTGCTCGTTGAAGCAGGGCTTTTTCACTGTCTGATAAAACAATCGTCTTGGAATCTTCTATGAATGTGTTTTGTACAAAATCATATTTCCATCTGATGCCGGACGGAGATAAGATTTTACAGGATATCGATTTCTCGTTTGATGGCATTATAGAAAACAAGCCAAGATTAGCACTTCCGTCAGAGCGTACGGATAGGGGCGTATATTTTTGCGTGATATAAAATTTGCGTTCTTTCAATAGAATAGGAAAATCTACGATGCAAATATGCCTTGAATAATCCTCGGAAGATAACGACTTTATTATTTGGGGATACTCTGTTTTAAGGTGTAAAATTGTATTGAAATCTGTATCTGGAATCAATGACCAATACGGGTTATCGCCTGTTCGTTTATAGTCTGTATCAACGGCCTCGTTAATGTATATTAAATCATCAGTCATTGATAGTGTCTTATGATTGTCAAAATCGATAATAAATATACTTTGGTTACTTATTCTTGAGATAGCAGAATAAAACAATTGAAGTGTGGCGAAATCCAGGAGAGATTCCTTCGGAGCAATCTCCTTTGTGCGATAAAGTCTGAGTATGTCTTCCATAAGATAATATGATGCTTACAAATATAGTGTATCATTTAGAATTGAATCATACTATAGTACAATTTGATATCTACATTCAACAAAAATGTCCTAAAGTATTACGAGCTGGTTTGAAAAAGAATGAAATGATACATTTCTTTGTACTGAACAGTAAACACATATTTCTATGATTAAAATTAAAAACTATCGGGCCGTCCTCACGGCCATTTCCAGTTTGTTTCTCTGTTGCGCCGCTGGTGCGCAGACCTACACGTACACCTACAATCCGGCAGGTGACCGCACATACAAGAGCGGTACGGGTCCGGAGGAAGTGGCCGGCAGGTCCTCTGCGGCTGCTGGCAACATTTCCGACCGGACTCCCGCCCGTGCCAGGACATCCTCTCCCGCTCCCAGGACCCTGTCCACAGGATCGACGGTCGCCGGCGTGGACCTCTCATGCGACGTTGGCCGCATACCGGTCAGCTCCTCCGTCACACCCACTGGCGGCAGGACATACAGCATCGCCATACCGACGGCGGCTGGCTGCAGGCTGGCACCCCAGATAGCCCTCACCTACAACAGCCAGGGCGGCGAGGGCATCGCCGGCTACGGGTGGCAGCTGTCGGGAACCTCGGCAATAACGGTGAGGAACAGGAACATATACTACGATGGAGCGCAGATGGAGGCGATGTACGATGACACCTGCGCCGCCTTTGCCCTCGACGGCGTACCTCTCGTCCCGAACGGACAGATCCCAAGCATACAGTACGGAGGTGTATCATATTTCTCACCGCCAACATCGGCTTGAGATTCAATCTATAAATTGTTAACTTTGCTTGAAATCCACAGTTGATATGAAAACATACTCATTCAAGGCGCTCGCAATATGTCTCGCGATTTTTACTTGTGCACAGGTACAAGCTCAAAGCTGGGAGACAAAATATTTGAAGTACTGGTCTGACGGACCGCTGGATAGCTCAGACTTCATCAAAAGAAAATCTGCAGATAACAACACGATAGGTGTGCTGTCGCGTGCCATTGATTATAAATGGGGTTGGCAGCAGGTTGGAAACCTGCAATTTGAGACAGTCAATACCAGACTGACAATGGATAAGCTCAATTCATGGTACGATCCTGCGTTGGTAGGTGATCTGAAATATTTTCAAACTGAGTTTGACATTCTAGAAACACTTCGACGTCAGATGCAGAATGAAATAAACAATGACCCTTCAAGAGCCGCAGATATCATCAATTATTACGAAAGACTTTGCGACAGCAAGATTTCGGCTTTCTGCGAGGAATGTAAGTATGGCAAGGATAAGAGAGTTGTTGACAGCATTGCCGCTGATATTTCTAAGGCTCTCGCAGAAGTACCCGAAGAACCGTTGATAGCTCCGAAAATCGGAAATAAAGAATATGGTTTATCCTTCTATGCTGGATATACATTTGAAAAATATACAGGTGCCGTAGGGATGGGCGTTCCCTATGGAAATTGTTTCAGGTTAGGACTAGGTTTATATTACGGTCCTGTCGGCCTTTTCGTAGATATTACCGGAGGCTCCGGCTCTGCACTCAAGACCAGTGATTTTTACTATGACGAGATTAACGACTACTGCTGGGTTCAGGATAGACCTACTACCACTGGGGTATTCAACATACTGGCTGAATATCGCATATTTGATTCGAACTATTTTGCCATTGCCCCCTTTGCTGGAGTTGGAACCAGTTTTATTGAACAGGACATAGGTCTCGCCATGGCAAATGGAGATGAGCTGAGCAGCAGATTGTCGGGTATAAGGCTGTCCGCCGGCCTTAAATTGTCATACAAATATTTCCAGTCCATTGAGGATGGGGGTGTTTCAGAGCGGAACCTGAATCTCCTTCTTTACCCAGCTTTCACTAATTACAAAGGGCTGGGCCAATGCTACTCTTTTAATGTTGGCGTTTGTTTTGACTTATCAACCTGGAATACCAAATTAAAGTAGTTATCCTTACAGTATATACTTGGTCATTCCACATAATGGAACTTTGTATTGATTATATACGTCCCATTTGTATTCCCCTTCTTTTGACCAGTCATAATTGTCTTTCACGCAGGTTTCTCCCCAGGCAAAATAAGAGAATCATATTCATTTTCGGAAAGCTGACCAACGCTAACCTGATTGAGGGAAACAGGAGACCACAGAAGATGGAACTTGAAAAAGATCAGTTTGAGAATCTATCCAGCGTTACCGCCAACATCGGCTTGAGATTCAATCTGTAGTTGTCCTTATTAATAAAGAAGGAGTGTGACCTCAAAGTTTCGAAGTCACACTCTTTCTTGTGTTGCTGTATGTCCTGCAGCTTACAGCAGGGATACTATCTCGTAGTATGGGATTCCTTCCGGAGCTACTACAGTGTAGAGGATGTTGTCAACCTTGTAGTATATGCGTCCGTTGATGAGGTATTCCTCGTAGTCGTAAGGCAGTCTGTCAGTCAGGGCTCCGATAGGAGGGTTGACTATCCTGTATGAACCGCCGACTATAGTGTAGTAGGTACCGTCCATTCCGTAGTAAACTTCGTAATTCTGATTGACTACGTTGCTGGAGTAGAAGTTGTCGTTTGGCCTGCGGTAACCCGGCATGTAGTATTCGAAGTAGTCTGCCAGAGCGATCGCTTCACTGATCCTGTAGGCAGGGTCCCTTGCGATGTCGATGATGACCAGAGGCATTGCCAGCACATTTGTATTGCGAGGGTTGAGGACGAAGCCTACCGGAGGTCTGCATACGATGTAGCCGGAAATGTTGTGCTTCCTGTAGAATACTCCGCCGTAGAAGTAATATTCCACATTGTTGTAGTAGTGGCGGGTGTAGCCCTTAGGTATCCTTTCTATGGCTATGCCATACATGTGGAAACCTGGTCTGAATACTGGTGCAGGTCTGTAAGGCTTGCCAGGCTTGTAGTAGTCAGGATGCTTCACCGGCTTGTAGGCTGGCATGTGGATGTCACCGTGGGCAGGAGCGTAACTGTTGGAATTGCCTCCGTTCACGTGAGTGCTGGCGCCGCCCGGAAGTGTTGAGTTTGCACCACCATTTGTGCGTGAAGGTGTGGATGAGCTGCCGCTTGATGATGCTGACCTTCTGGTATCAGATGTGCTTGAAGTTGCAGGTGAGCTGGTGGATGTTGCAGATCTTCTTGTCACAGTTGATGATGAGCTGGAAGAGGAGCTTGTGGCCGGTGTGCTTGTAGTGCTGCTTGACCTTCTTGTGGCAGTGCTGGAGCTTGAATTTGAGCTGATGCTTGAAGAAGATGAGGCAGGGCTGGAGACTCTTGATCCGCCTGAAGTCCTTGTGCCTCCGGATGTCCTGACGTCGCCTGATGTTGCGGTGCTGCCGGATGTCCTGGAGCTTGTAGTATTGGCGACAGAGCTTGATGTGCCGCTGGTCCTCCTGCTGCTTACATCGGAAGAGCTTGAGGATGATGTTCTGGTGGTGGTTGTATTCTGCGTAACCGTCCTGCTTTCAGTTGTGCTGGAAGAGGATCTGCGGGTCTGCGCATTTGCGGAATTTGTTGCGAGCATCAGCACTATGCTGATTGCGAGCGCTGTTGTCAGGTATTTTTTCATAGTTCCGTGGATTTGTTGTAATAGCTTATTCAAAATACGGACCAAAGTTATTCGCAGTAGAGGCTGAGGATATTAAGTATCACTTCGCTCGCTTTCTGCATGCTCTCCAGCGGTACGTATTCCATCTTGCCATGGAAGTTGAGGCCGCCTGCGAAAATGTTCGGGCAAGGGAGGCCCTTGAATGAGAGGTTCGCGCCGTCGGTGCCGCCTCTGATAGGCTGTACCTTGGCTTTGATGCCGGCCATTTCCATTGCTTTGATTGCCTTCTCCACGACGTGGAAATGAGGTTCGACCATCTCCCTCATATTGTAATACTGGTCTCTGAGGTTCAATGTGATGATATCGCCGTATTTGCCGTTGAGGTATGCCACGGCGTTGCCGAGGAATTCCTTCTTCTTCTCGAAGAGAGTCCTGTCGTGGTCGCGGATTATGACGGCTATGTCAGCTTCTTCCACGGTGCCGCTGATGGATGTGATATGGAAGAATCCCTCATACCATTCGGTGTGTTCCGGCCTCTGCTGCGGCGGCAGCAAGGAGCAGAATTCATTTGCGATATGGATGGCGTTAACCATTTTGTTCTTGGCATAGCCCGGATGGATGTTGCGGCCCTGGATGTGGATTTTTGCGCTTGCGGCATTGAAGTTCTCATATTCGAGTTCTCCCACTGCGCCGCCGTCCATCGTGTATGCGAAGTCCGCTCCGAATCCCTTGACGTCGAATGCCACGACTCCGCGGCCGATCTCCTCGTCCGGGGTGAATGCTATCTTGACAGGACCGTGCTTGAATTCGGGATGGCTGACAATGTACTGCACTGCGTCCATTATCTCGGCGACGCCGGCCTTGTCATCCGCACCGAGCAGCGTGGTGCCGTCGGTGGTGATGATGGTCTGGCCCTTGTATTCCGCCATTTCAGGGAAGTCGGCCACCTTGAGCGCGAGGCCGGGAACTCCCTTGAGCTCGATATCGCCTCCGTCATAATTTTTGATGATTTGTGGATTGACACATTTGCCAGGCGCGTCCGGAGCGGTGTCCACGTGGGCGATGAATCCCACTGCCGGCACGTCCTTGCCGCAGTTTGATTCGATGGAGGCCATCACGTAGCCGTTCTTGTCGAGCACTGCGTTGTCCACGCCGAGTGCCTTGAGTTCCTTGACAAGCATTTCGGAGAGTACAAGTTCCTTCGCTTCTGAAGGCTGGCTCTCACTTTCTTCATTTGACATCGTGTCTATGGCGATGTATCTCAGGAATCTGTCGAGTATATTTTCCATTTGTTTATTTTTCATTTGAGACTTTCATGGATGAGCATATCATATAGATGATGATGCCGATAAGAGGGAAGATGGCAATGGCTTCGCCGTAGCTGGCGTTCCAGCTGGTGAGGAACCAATCGACCTTCGCGAATTTGAGTATTGCGCTGACTACGCCCATGAGCGCACCGCCTGCGATGAAGCCGGATGCGATGAGCGTACCCTTCTCCCTGCGTGCGTTGTTGAGTGCCTCATCCTTGCTGCGGCTGCCTACGAACCAGGAGATCGCACCGCCGATGAGCAGAGGGAGGTTGAGGTCGATAGGGATGAACATGCCGAGGCAGAATGCCAGGGCAGGGACCTTGAGCAGGGTGAGGATGAGGGCGATGAGGGCGCCTATGCCGTAAAGGAGCCATGGCGCGTTGCCGCCGTTCATCATCGGCTGGATGACTGCGGCCATCGCATTTGCCTGCGGCGCAACGAGAGCGCCTTCGCCGGTGAAGCCGTAGGTCTTGTTGAGGATGAGCATCACGCCGCTGACGGTGACGGCTGCCACTGCGACGCCGACGAACTTCCATTTCTCCTGCTTGGCAGGGGTGGTGCCTATCCAGTAACCTATCTTGAGGTCGGTGATGAATGCGCCTGCCACTGAAAGTGCGGTGCATACCACGCCGCCGATGATCATTGCCGCTACCATTCCGGCATTGCCCTTGAGGCCTGCCGCAACGAGGACGATGGCTGTGATGATCAGGGTCATGATGGTCATGCCGCTGACAGGGTTGGTGCCCACGATGGCGATGGCGTTGGCAGCCACGGTCGTGAACAGGAAGGAGATGACGGCGACTATCAGCAGACCGATGACAGCCTGCCAGATATTGGTGACAACTCCGCCGAAGGCGAAGAATGCGAAGGTGATGAGCAGGGTGAGGATGATGCCGAACACCACTGTCTTCATTGAGAGGTCACGCTGTGTGCGCTCCTCCTGTACTGCGCCGGCGCCGTCCTTTTTGGTGAACTCCTTGGCTGCGATGCCGACGGCTGACTTGATGACGCCGAAGCTCTTGATGATGCCTATGATGCCGGCAGTGGCGATGCCGCCTATGCCTATGTGGCGCGCATATGTCTTGAATATTGCGTCAGCGCTCATCTGGCCCACGGTCTCCGTGATGCCGGTGCCCATCAGGTCGAGCACGCTGCCGCCCCAGATGAGGTTCATGGCAGGGATGATGATGAGCCATACGAGGAATGAGCCGCAGCATATGATGAATGCGTACTTCAGGCCCACGATGTAGCCCAGGCCGAGGACGGCCGCTCCGGTGTTGAGCTTGAGCACGAGCTTGGCCTTTTCCGCAACGACGCTGCCCCAGTGAGTGACCGTGGTGGAGACGGTCTCTGCCCAGGTTCCGAATGTGGCTACCACGAAGTCGTAGAGACCTCCGATGATGCCGCTGATGACCAGAGTCTTTGCGCTGTTGCCGCCGCTTTCTCCGCTGACGAGGACCTGAGTGGTGGCTGTCGCCTCAGGGAAAGGATACTTGCCATGCATTTCCTTGACGAAGTATTTCCTGAAAGGGATGAGGAAGAGGATGCCCAGCACGCCGCCGAGCAGGGATGACAGCGCCATCTGCATGAAATTCACTTCCAGTCCCAGTATATATATGGCAGGAAGGGTGAATATGCTGCCGGCCACAACGGCGCCGGAGCATGCTCCGACAGACTGTATGATCACGTTCTGGCTGAGGGCGTCATTTTTCTTGAATGCGCTTGACAGCCCGACCGCCAGGATGGCGATAGGGATTGCCGCCTCGAATACCTGGCCCACTTTCAGTCCGAGATATGCGGCTGCCGCCGAGAATATCACTGTCATTATCAGACCGAGGGTCACGGACCATACCGTCACCTCCTTTTTCTTCTGGTCGGAAGGAATGAGCGGCCTGTAGCTCTCGCCTTCCTTCAGTTCCCGGTAAGCGTTTTCCGGAAGCCCTGCAGGCTTTGATTCTTCAGATGCCATAATAATTAGGTGTAAATTGACTTTATTTGATGTTTTGATGATTTTTTGCAAAAATTTTAGACAAATTTATTGAAAAAATTTGGAGAATGAAAAAAAGTGCTTACCTTTGCAGCCCGTTTCGGAAGAAACCACAGGTCACACGGCCTGCAGGACGTTGAAACGGATAGTTCATTGACTTATTGAGAGAGATAACGAGGTAAAAAAACTGTAAGCAAAATA
>JAKSJG010000090.1 GCA_024398365.1 Bacteroidales bacterium
TAAAGATACTTATTCTTTTTGCTTTTTGATGCCAAAAGCAGTATTTTTATGATTTAAAATGAAGACTTGCATGCAGGCCGTAGCGTAGTGGCGAAAGCGAATGCAGTCGAGCGAATGCAGTAAGTGCCGTGTTAAAAGACCGGCAGCGAGCGATAGCGGAGCGCAACCCGCGGAACGCAGGTCTAGTTGCGCGGAGCCGCGAAACTGACGGACTTTTATCAGGCACGTGAGCCTGAGCGCAGATGCATTTGCTTTCGCAAACGAAGCCCGGCCTGCAGGAGAATTGATAACCATTATTTGATATGATACAGTCAATGACAGGGTACGGCAAGGCCGAATGCACTTTAGGCAATGACAAGTACCTGGTGGAAATCCGTTCCGTGAACGGTAAAAGTGCAGACATTTCCCTCAAGACATCCCTCATTCCGCGCGAGCACGAAGTAGAAGTGCGCCAGATGATAGCAGCCGAACTCGGCCGCGGCAACATAGACCTCTTCATTACCATCAAGAGGGGCGAGGAGAGCTCCGCGGCGGCCAAGTCCGTCAATGCCGAGCTTTTCAAGGAATATTGCGCGCAGCTGCGCGGAGTCGCTTCCGACGCGGGCATGTCCATCGCCGATGACGTGCTCTTCCCGGCTGTGATGCGCATGCCGGACGTCATCTCTCAGCAGGAGAAGGAGGAAATGTCCGATGAGGACTGGAAGACCCTCTACGCTGCCATCTGCGCTGCCGTGGAGCACCTCAAGGAGTTCCGCGCCAAGGAAGGCGAAAGCCTCCGCAGGGACGTGTTCTCCCAGGTTGACAAGATCGAGTCATACGTGCCTGAGGTCGAGAAATACGAGCGTGAGCGCATCGATACCATTCGTGAGCGCATAGTCAGCCATATCAACGAACTCAGCCTGAAGCCGGATGCCGACCGCCTCGAGCAGGAGATGATCTTCTATATCGAGAAACTTGACATCAACGAGGAGAAGGTCCGCCTCCGCCAGCACTGCAAATATTTCCGCGAGACCGCGGAGAATGAGGCCATGCCCGGCAAGAAACTGGGCTTCATCGCTCAGGAGATGGGCCGCGAGATCAACACTATGGGCTCCAAGTCCAACCACGCCGAGATGCAGAAGTGGGTGGTCAGGATGAAGGACGAGCTCGAGAAGATCAAGGAGCAGTCTCTGAATATTCTCTAATCGACAATATGCTTCGGAGGTGACACCGACCGTAGAATATGTGGAATCGAAGATAAAGTTCTTCAACGACCTTGTCTTCGGCTCGTGCCTGCCTCCAATCCCCGTCAAACTGTCCCGCGCCAGGACCTATCTCGGCAGGGTGCAGTTCCGGGTGAGACGCAACCTGTTCGGCAGGGTGACCGGCTGCACGGACTTCCTGATGCGCATCAGCGTGATGTATGATTTCCCGGAGCGTGAGCTCGAGGATGTCATCCTCCATGAGATGATACATTATTACATCGCATGGAAGGGCCTCAGGGACAAGTCCGCCCACGGCCCGCTCTTCCGCAGCTACATGAACAGGGTCAACCGAGACTTCGGCCGCAATGTCAGGATCAGCTACAAGGCGGCGCAGACGGATTTCATAAAGGATCATGAGCGAAGATAGGAGGGTGGTGTTCCATATTGACGTGAACAGTGCGTTCGTGTCCTGGTCTGCGGTGAAGATTCTCGCCGAAGGCGGACAGGACATACGCCTTGTGCCGTCGGTGGTCTCCGGTGATCCGACGGACAGGCGGAGCATCGTGGCTGCCAAGTCCATCCCCTGCAAGAAATTCGGCATCAACACGGCGGAACCTGTCTCCATGGCCCTCCGCAAATGTCCGCAGCTGGTCATAGTGCGCGGCGACTGGGAGTGGTACCGCAAGTGCTCACTCAATTTCATGTCGATATGCCGTACTTATTCCCCTATACTGGAGCAATTCTCCGTGGATGAATGCTTCATCGAGATGACCGGACGTCTCGGAGGCAGGGATCCCGTGCTGGTGGCTGACAGTCTTCGCGAGGAGATCAGGACCAGGCTGGGATTCACCGTCAATGTGGGCGTGGGCTCCAACAAGCTCCTCGCCAAGATGGCGTCGGATTTCGAGAAGCCGGACAGGACACATACGCTATGGTCCTCCGAGGTCGGGGAGAAGATGTGGCCGCTGCCGGTAGGCGACCTGCTGTGGGTGGGGCGCAAGACCCAGGAGCGCCTGACGGCCTACGGAGTCAGGACCATAGGCAATCTTGCCGGGATGACCCTGCCCGTGCTCAACCGTCTGGTGGGGCAGAAGTATGCCCGTCAGCTGCTCGACAGCGCCAACGGCCGGGATGACTCTCCTGTGAGCACCGAGATGGCCGAGGCGAAGAGCTACAGCGCCGAGCGCACCTTCAGGGAGGACATACGCGACCCGAAGGCACTCGACCGCGAACTGTTTAACGCTGCCTGCGAAGTGGCGCACAGGATACGCAGGGATGAATTCTACGCCTCCGGCGTGAATGTGTTCGTGAAGACGAAGGACTTCGAAGTGCACGCGAAGCAATGCACGCTCTCCCAGCCTACGGATGTGACCGCCCTGCTGCTCAATGAGGCCAGGCGCATGATACCTGTCGTCTGGGACGGCGTGACGCCGCTGCGGCAGGTGGGCTTCGGAGTGTTCAGGCTGACACATGAGGCTGTCTTCCAGCTGTCGCTCTTCGAGGACGGCAGGATTGAATATTATCGTCAGTGGGACAGGGATTATGATGCCCGTATGGCTCAGCGCGAGTCGTCTTCGCGTCACGGCCGGCGGGGCAGGGAGAAGGCCCTGGTCTTCTGTTATCATACTGCGGAGGAGGCTCTGTCCGCGGCGAAGAGGTCTGTCCGCACCGGGCGCAATCTGTTTTTCTCCCGTGCCGAACTGGAGGATGGCTCCGAATGTTTCTCCGTTACGGATCAGGACGGCAATGTCCTCGAGAAGCATTCCGTCATGAAAATCCTGAAATGATCTGACAAGGGGCAAGCCTCTTGCGTTTTGCCGAAATTTTCGGTAACCGTCAAATTGCTGAAAACGAAAAGGTTCCCCATGTCACCGTGCTAAGTTATCGGCGCACAAAGAAATTCGCTTCCGGAGATGATTGATTGCACTGCCGGAAGCGAATTCTGATTCAGGCTAACGAACTCAGTTCTTGACAGGGGCCTTAGGGATGCCCGGGAGGGCCTTCCAGTTCTTCAACTCGCCCTTGAGGTACTCCACAGCCTTGTCAAGCTGTGCGTCAAGGCCGTTGTAA
>JAKSJG010000091.1 GCA_024398365.1 Bacteroidales bacterium
GCGATATACGAAATTGGAGCGGCCCTGGATCATACCCTGGTTGATGAGCTTCTTGAACGGCTCCTGCTCGCATACGTAGCCGAGGTCATAGAGGAATTTGTTCCAGAATCTAGAGTAGATGAGGTGGCCTGTGGCATGCTCCGTACCTCCGATGTAGAGGTCAACGTCGCGCCAGTACTCGTCAGCCTCGCGGCTTACGAGAGCCTCGTCATTGTGAGGGTCCATGTATCTGAGATAGTATGCGCTGCTGCCTGCGAAGCCAGGCATGGTGCTCTTCTCGATAGGGCAGCCTTCATATGTCCAGTTCTCAGCGCGTCCCAACGGTGGTTCGCCGGTCTCGGTAGGAAGGAACTTGTCAACCTCAGGGAGTTCGAGAGGCAGTGCGGATTCCGGCATTGCGGTAGCGATGCCGTTGTTGTAATATACAGGGAACGGTTCGCCCCAGTACCTCTGACGTGAGAAGATGGCGTCGCGCAGACGGTAGTTGGTCTTGCGGCGGCCGAGGCCGTGGGATTCGACGTAATCCTTGGCAGCCTCGATGGCTTCCTTGACCTCCATTCCCGTGAGGAAACCGGAATTGATCATCCTGCCTTCCTTGGCGTCGAAGCTCTGCTCGCTGACGTCAGCGCCCTCGATCAGAGGGATGATAGGGAGGTTGAATGTCTTTGCGAAGGTATAGTCGCGGCTGTCGTGTGCCGGAACCGCCATGATGGCGCCGGTACCGTAGCCGGAAAGTACATATTCTGAAATCCATACCGGAACCTTGTCGCCGGTGAGAGGATTTACTGCATAGGAGCCGGAGAATACGCCGGTGGCCTTGCGGGTCTCTGCGATGCGCTCACGCTCGGTCTTCTTGCGGGCCATTGCGAGGTATTCGTCAACGGCAGCCCTCTGCTCAGGGGTGGTGAGCTTGTCCACCCATTCGCTTTCAGGTGCAAGCACCATGAATGTCACGCCGAATACGGTGTCAGCACGCGTGGTGAAGATGGTCATGTCGTATTCGTCCTTGCCGTTGGAGACCTTGAATATCATCTCGGTACCCTGGCTCTTGCCTATCCAGTTGCGCTGCATGTCCTTGAGGGAGTCTGTCCAGTCGATGGTGTCAAGGCCGTTAAGGAGCCTTTCAGCATATGCTGAGACGCGGAGCTGCCACTGCAGCATCTTCTTCTGCTCAACAGGGAAGCCGCCGCGGACTGAGTAGCCTTCCTTGACCTCGTCATTGGCGAGCACGGTGCCGAGCTTAGGGCACCAGTTGACTGATGTCTCGCCCTGGTATGCGATGCGGTACTGCATCAGGAGATCGGACTGCTCCTTCTCGCTGAGGCCGTCCCACTTGCCTTCGGCCTTGAATTTCTCAATCAGGGTCTCGATCGGCTCTGCCTTCTGCTTCTCAGGGTCATACCAGCTGTTGAACATCTTGAGGAATGCCCACTGAGTCCACTTGTAGTACTTCGGATCGCAGGTGCGGACCTCGCGTGACCAGTCGTATGAGAAGCCTATGCGGTCCATCTGCTGGCGGTAGCGCGCGATGTTCTGCTCCGTTGTGATGGCAGGGTGCTGGCCGGTCTGGATGGCATACTGCTCTGCAGGCAGGCCGAATGCGTCGTAGCCCATAGGGTGAAGGACATTGAAGCCCTTCAGGCGCTTGTAGCGGCTGAAGATATCACTCGCAATGTATCCGAGAGGATGTCCCACATGCAGTCCGGCACCGGATGGATATGGGAACATGTCGAGTACGTAGTACTTCGGCTTGGATGGATCTGTCTTAGTTTGAAATGTGTGGTTATCGGCCCAATATGCCTGCCACTTCTTCTCTATTTCCTTGAAATTGTATTCCATTGCGGGTAATTTTATCTAATTAACCTGCAAATGTAATATTTTTTAGGGAACTATATACCAGTTGGCCCGTAAAGCGGAGACAGGATATGCGTTGACCGAAACCATAGCCGCCC